>JBHLRQ010000042.1:0-24841 GCA_048882385.1 Candidatus Thorarchaeota archaeon
GATGGTGATTTTACGAATGCGCTGCATGCCGCCCTCAGGGAACATGTGGGACCACTTCATCATGGAGCGGGAACACTAGCAATGGAAATGTTAACTGAAATTCAAAAACCAGAGAATGCACATGAATACCTTGAGAATAGGCTGAACTCTGGCGAGAAGATTTTTGGTCTTGGACACAGGATCTACAGAGGTATTGATCCTCGTGCAGTAATCCTTCGTGAGATGCTAGAAAGAAGAGTACTATCTACCTCACAAGAGTGGCTGATGCATGTTTCTGATGCAGTGGCAAAAGAGGGAAGGATGCTGTTATTACAGAAGAAGGCAATAGATGCTTTTCCAAACATTGATCTCTACAATGCCGCTGTATATTCTACATTTGGTTTTCACCCCGAACTCAACACATCTCTCTTTGCAATATCAAGAGCAGCAGGATGGATGGCACACATTCTTGAGCTGGAAGGTGAATAGACAAGAAGATTTTTCACACCCGCCAAAGTTGTCAAAGGACAGGTGTATCTTTCTTGAAAGGAATCATCAACGCAACAATTCTCTGTCCTGTTAATGGACTCATCAAGAATGGAACAATCCTCTTCAATTCTAAGATCAAAGAAGTTGGCAAGAACATCACAATTCCCAAAGGAGTAAAGACAATTGATGCTGAAGGGAAATACGTAGTCCCAGGTATGATTGATGCTCACACTCATCAGGGCTTATTTGATGGCTCCATTGGGTGGGCAGGAATGGATGGTAATGAAGTGACCGCACCCGTAACACCAGAAATGCGTGGCATAGATTCGTTTAATCCTGATGAACCGTCATTGAAAGAGGTCCTAAAGGGCGGAGTTACTTGCATCAATACTGGACCTGGCTCAGCAAATGTAATCTCAGGTGAATCCTTTATCATCAAACCAACAGGAGCTGCTGTTGTTGATGAGATGATTCTAAAATCTCCGTCAGGATTGAAGGTAGCATTTGGTGAGAATCCTAAGCGAATTCATGGAACAGAGAAGAGGACTCCTTCGACACGAATGGGAGTTGCCTATTTACTCCGAAAAGCGTTGGTAGATGCGCAAAACCACAGGAGAGAAGTCCAAGGATATCTTGAGAAGGCAGAAGAGGCAAAGAAGAAAGGAGAAGCTCCTCCTAATCCACCAAAGAGAAACTTAGGTCTTGAAACGCTCATCAAGGTTCTCAAACGTGAGATACCAATTCATGCACATGCACACAGAGCAGATGACATAGCCACAGTAATCCGAATAGCCAATGAGTTTGATATCGATGTTGTCCTCATTCATTGCACAGAAGGTCACAAAATCACAAAACTGATTGCTAAATCAGGATTCCCTGCTGTTATCGGTCCTACTGTGTATTGGACAAGCAAACCAGAAACTCGGGAGAGAAGTTTTCAAACCGTCATCGAGCTACATAATGCTGGAGTAAAAGTTGCATTACAGACAGATTCATTGACTCCAATGAATTATTTCCCCATCTTACCAATGAATGTCATAAAAGCTGGAATGAACAAGGATGACGCTCTCAAGTCTGTAACAATTAATCCAGCTGAGATTCTAAAAATAGATGACCGCGTTGGTTCATTAGAACCAGGTAAGGATGCTGATATTGTAATTTGGTCTGGAAACCCATTTGAATTCTATAGTAAAGTAGAGCAAGTATTCATCGAGGGAAAGAGCATTCCATTAAAGAATTGAATTATCACCAATGCGATATGACAGATACTATTGCATTCTTCTCATATTCTGAAAGAGGATGGATTGGTGGTCTGCAGAGACCTCCCTTAAGTCCAACATGATCCATAGCAGTTTTTACTACAGGTACGTTGTTTGCTTTATCCCGGCCCTCGCGTAGATCTTCCAAGGGAGTGATTTTCTTTTGCACTTTCATAGCTTCATCATAGTCATTCTGTTTCAATGCTTCAAACATACTCAGCGAAACCTGCGGAGCAAAATTACCTAATCCACTGGTGAATGCCTTGGCACCTGCTAACCAAAAGAACGGAGCGAATCTCTCAGCAGTGCCACACGACCAGACAAACTGATCACCAAATCTGTGGAAAGTCCGTGAGAAATCAACGATTCGACCAAATGCATACTTGACTCCTATCAAATTTCCATAGACCTTGAGTTTCTCCAGAACATCATCAGAAAGTAGAGGTCCTTTCTTGTAAAGAACAACATTCAATCCCTTTGCTGCTTCAAGAAGAGTTCTGTAATATGAAAGGAGACCTTCTTCAGAAACAAATACATGTTGGGGGTAATGTATCATGAGTGCAGGAACTCCAAGATTTCGTAATTGCTCAATTTGAGAAATTGCAGTTTTGATTGAGTGCCCAACGCCTGACATAATTATAGAATTCTGACCAACAGCTTCTAGTGATGCATTGAGGACATCTCCCCATTCTTTCTCGGAGAGGGAATAGAACTCTCCAGTGTTTCCATTTGGTATAATCAATGGAACCTCATTTTCTACTAAGAACTCAAGATTCTTTCCAATAGCATCAGTATCAACCATAGAGAGATCATCAGTGAAAGGAGTTGTAGTTGTCACAGAATAACCGCTCAAAATCTCTTTGAATTTCTCATGGTCCATGCAATCACCACAGGCATGTGAGAAGAAGAATATGTGACTGAAATATCACTCGATTGTACTATTGATAGTGTCTATGGAAAATTCTTGAGTATGCTATACTTACTCTCAAGTGAATCAAAGTCAATAGAAAACTCATCATAGGTGCTTGAACAAGGATTGCCCGCTGCCACTTTCATTCTGAATTCATATCTATCAGAATCAATTCCAGAAATTTCTGCAATGTAGCTGTATACTGTTTCTCCAAGATAAGGATCCAACTGAGGATTTGGAGAACGATGTCTGCAGATTGAATCAAAACCTCTGCCTTCACTATGCGTACTCAATAATTGAGTCATATCCATGAAAGACGTCGCGTCTTCGAGCAA
Organism: Candidatus Thorarchaeota archaeon; assembly: GCA_048882385.1. Classification (GTDB taxonomy): domain Archaea; phylum Asgardarchaeota; class Thorarchaeia; order Thorarchaeales; family Thorarchaeaceae; genus SMTZ1-45. The sequence goes on from JBHLRQ010000042.1 coordinate 2,973, forward strand.
CTTTGCTGCCTCTTGTCTTCGGCTTCTACTGGTTGAGATCGGACCACCCGCCTCACGTTCTGCTAAAGACGCACGATTCAGAATATCAGCTGTTGGCAAAATCAGGTGATGGTTTGTACGAGTGATAAGCCTTGGGTCTTCTTCAAGGACAGCAACGCCATCTCCAATCTCAATGGCTCCAACGCCATTTGGTGAGGCTAAAACAAAATTACACCATTGGTAGCGATTTCCACTTTCTAAATCAGCTTCGACTAGTTCAAAGGCTTCTCGGATTGTCTTGGTTTCTCGGAGAACTCTTTCAAGTAATGGGTCATAAGCCGCATTTGAAGTGATTAGGACAGTTGTATTGCAACAAGCAAATCCATGTCTGTTGAAACCAAATGATGCACCACAGAGCTCGCCATCTCCTACATTCACTCCTGTGACGAAGAATACTTCCGAATCGATGACAATTGAATCCCTGAAACCACCCCAAATTAGGTCGCGATTCTTAAGGAGATATAACCGATCTCCAATAATCTTCGCACCTGCAGTACAACCACCGGGCATGCAGAGAAATTCGTTTGTTGTTCATATCAAGTTTCATAGTCTAAATCGGATCGTTCATATTCTCAGAAATACCTAATTACTCGATGCAAGTCAACCTGCTTAAAGAAGTCCTTGAGTATGCTTTACATGCGTAGAAAGTATGTTATATGTGGATGATAATCAATCTATTTTCGACTCGCCATGGCAGAAGTTGAAGTACCGCACGAGCCTTGGGAGGAGATCAGTGAGGAAGTAGTTGCTGAAAAAAGACCCTATTATTTCCAACTTGATGTTCTAAAGGCGGTTGCAATTGTATTCGTAGTGATGGACCACAGCCTGACATGGGAAATCAAAGGCTCAATGGGAAACCTATTCTGGGAACGACTATCCATACCGTTCTTTCTTATTGTAATGGGTTTTAATATGGCATTCTCGTTCAAATATCGAGGTGCAGAGAGCCTACGAGACCTATACACAATTGACTATTTCAAACGCAAGATAGTCAGGTATGTCTTCCCATTCCTTGTACTCTATATGGGATCTATACTTCTTGGATTATATCTCAATCACCTTGAATGGAATGAATACATATTTCTGGGATATCTCCCGTTCTGGGGTCCTGGCAACTGGTTTATTCCACTTCTGTTTGGGTCTATTGTTGTATTTCCACTTGTATATTGGGCTTTTAACAAACAACCAGAGATAACTCTGTTTCTTTGTTTTCTGAGCGAAATATTATTGCAAGCAATCATGTATTTCTTCTTTCCATACCCAATAGAAACAGCACTCGAAGGATTCATAGTATCAGCCATCCGGGTCAATGTCTTATTCTTCCTACCAGCTGTTGGACTTGGTCTTTGGTTTTCTAGAGGCCATAGCCTGAGCGAGAAACGCAACTGGTTCATGTACATCTATTTCCCAATTAGCCTAATATTCATGATTGATTATCAGACTCATTGGCTATCATCAATACCGGGAGGAGTTGGTCAATTCTTCACAAATGTTGACACATTCATCAGAGGTGACTATACACTTCTATTCTATGGATATGCTGCATTCATCTTTCTAATTGCCCTTGCGGTTCTTCCACGAGTTGCTACAGGCAGATTTCAGCGAGTAGTTGGAAAAATTGGAAAAGCATCCTATCATATTCTTTTAGCTCAAATCTTCTGGTTTTCAATTGTCTACTACCAGACCTACCTACAGATGCTAGCAAACACAGGAGTCCCTGAACCATATGCCCATGTCATTCCACAGTTCCATGAAATCTGGTCATTCCCAATTTCATTCTATGCAGCATTCTATCTTCTCAATCTCGTGGTTGCAGGAACATTGGGTTACCTTTGGTTCTGGGCGGAAAAACGAGTGAACACAGTAGAAAGACCTTGGTGGAAACATTTCTGGATGCAGAGAACAGCCTACTTGTTCATGGCAATATTCTCTCTTATCTTGATGGGAGCGTCAATCCAATTCATCAGTGATATAAGCGGACTCACAGAATGGGGGCGAACTCATGACCTCTTCATTTTCAATGATGTGACTGGACCTCCAGTTATGGCTAATGTCATTGCTATTATCTTCTTCATAGGTCTCTGTATGCTCTTCATGTACAAATCCTTCACAATAGCCGATGAAGAGATTCCCGTATGAAACATGCTTTAGCCGTAGAGTATTTCAATGACAATAGGTTTGTTTGCTTATGGCAGCTGATGACGACATTACGCTTCGAGTAGAGAACCTGAATGCGTTCTATACTTCCAAGAAGGGACTTGTTAAAGCAGTGAACAACGTATCCTTCAATATTCGAAAGGGAGAGTCAGTAGGACTTTTTGGTGAATCAGGTGCAGGTAAGACTAGTGTTGCACTAGCAATTTTGGGAATATTCGATCAACTCTCAAGGTATTATGCATCAACAGCTGCAAATGTTGAGAACAAAAGACTCTGGGCGTTGAGGGATGAGGCTCGAAAGAAAGGACTTACCTCTATAGAGATAGGTGAGGAGCTACCCGGAGTTGAGGGGCACATATGGTTCAAAGGCCAAGACCTCTTGACTTTGGATGAAAAAGAATTGCGAAAGATTCGGGGTAATGAGATAACCTATGTACCTCAAGGATCGACCAAAGCATTGAATCCATACAGCACAATCGAAGAACAGACGGGTGAAGCTCTCTGGGCACATGATGAAGATGACCTTCTAAAAGAATGGCAAGTATTACGGAAGGTTCTGACCACTCTCGATCTTGTAGAACTTAGTGACGCACTTCTTCGTAAGGGTATGAAACCATCCCAGTTTAGTGTAGGTGAAGACCAGCGGGTTCTGATAGCAATGGCTCTCGTTACCGATCCACTATTGATGATAGCAGATGAGCCAACAACCGCAGTTGACTTGGGTCTTCAGAAAAGAATTCTTGATGCAATTCAGATAATCCGTGACGAAATGAACCTCGCTATGCTTCTGATAAGTAACAATCAGGGAACAATTGCGTCAACATGTGACAAGGTTGGAGTGATGACAGCAGGTTTCATTGTTGAATTCGCTGATACTGAAACCATCATGAATTCGCCCGGACATCCATTCACACGAGCATTCATAATGAGCAATCCATCAATGGAAGTCATTAGGAAAATAAAAGAGAAGGGTCTAAGAATTCGTGGTATCCCTGGGAAACCTCCAGATCCAACTAAGCTTCCACCAGGATGTCCATTCAGCGAAAGATGTGAGTTTGTCCAGAGTATCTGCAAAGAGAAGCTACCAGAATATCGCGAGGTAGAAAAAGACCATTGGGTCCTCTGTCACAGGTACGAAGAGCTCCCTGAATGGTGACCTTGAAACAGATTCGATGACTTAGAATATTGACTTAACAAGTTCTTCTGCAGAACTGAACTCACGTAGGCTACCTTCAAAGTTTTGGATGATTTTTCCAAACATCAAGTCAAATGTGTTTGTAAACTCTTCAATCTTATCAATCAAAACATTGTACGGAGCTTTTGCAATCAATACTGAAGTGAAAGTAGTGCTATGTGAAAACAGAATTTCGAATTTTCCTACAGATACAACATTCAAGCCCATGTCGCTCTGTGTTATTTCTTGAAATAACGACTGAACACCTGATATTCCTGCAGCTGTTAAAACCTGATCAAGCTCACTGGTTCTCTCAAATTCAAAGTGATAAACAAGCAGTCCACCTTGTTGAATGACGTAAAGTTCAACTAATTGTTGCTTCCAATCTAGTTCTCCCAGAGCAGGTGAGTAGATCGAGCCATAGCCAAAGATTACCAAACCAACAACAAGTGACGCCTCTCCAGCAAGATATGGACCAAAACCAAGATTGTAGTAAGACATGTCACTAGCAAATATGAATCCAAAATAGCCCAATAGGAATCCCACTAGAATTGTCTGAATGCTATTCCTAACGTTCCCAGAAGTGCTTTTCATAGTGAAACTAAGAAAGAGGACAACAGCCACAAAAGTTACAATTGCAATAGAAACCGCAATTGCTTCAAGCCAAGGTCTGGGGAATAATATGACAAGTCCAACATGAATCAAACCGATGATAAAGAATGCATGTTTTGTATTTCTAGGAAGTATAAGCTCTATTGAGAAAAAGAAAGCAGCTAGCGCTAGAATTAGTCCAGCGTACCCTAATTTTGTGAATAATGTATTCAAAGGTTCAACTACAAAATAGAAATCAGACCATATGAAAGCAATGCGATTCACACACATTCCGAGGAGAAAAGTAGCCCATGCAAATCGGATGTCAACCATTTTTCGAAACTGATTCTGATACCAACTCCTATACAGGAAACTCGACATTAGAATCGAGTAGAAAACTACACCGCCCATGAGAAGCAGACTAAGGTCTCTCAAGACATCTCCTGGTGGAAAGACTGGCAAGTTGGTAACATCCCTATTTGTAATAGATTATGCTCTATCACTGTTCGGACCTTTTTAGTAAACCTCTGATGAATCAGTTAGACAATACAAGCTAGGTGAAAATCAAATCACCCATCAATCAAGGATTTAACAATCTCCAAAGTCGAGTCTACAGCTTTCCCCCATAGATTCTCAGAATCAGGTGGAAGGTCAGATGCACCAATCATTCGACGAATTTTGGCTATCTGACCTGCATGGTAGGTACCATGCTGTGCTGTTCTTAACACAGCCCAAGCGAATGAAGGACCTCCATCTCTTGGTGGGATTATACGTAGTTGCTCCTCAGGACATTCTCGGATGATCTTTGTTATTTTGTCAGTATTTTCCTTGATTCTGTTCATGACCACTTCGAAAGTATCAGCAATAACTGGAGGTCCAATCGAATGGTTTGCTTTATGAAACCAATAAGTTTCAGCAGTCCCAATGTGCATAACTGTTCCAGCGATGGACCTTGAATACTCTTCATTGGTCACCTGTTTGATCAATTCATCATTAGTTAAGTCCTGCAAAACATATTCTAAGTGAGCTCTCTGATTCCTATGAGCTTCAATCACTTTTTCTCTAAGCCAACTGGGTATCAAGTTTCTCACTTCCTTGTTTAACTAGGTCTCTTTGGAGGTTCCTTTGTTACTGTAACAAGCTCATATCTGCGTACTCCAAGTCCCATTTTCTCGGCGTGGGATAATTGAATTTCGGCAAGTTCAAGAATTTCACCACTCTCAGGATCCTTACAAGCATGTGCCATAGAAAACTTACAAGCACCACACTCAATATCTCCAACTTTTGAGTCGGGATTTGGTGGTGCATCCTTGATGGCTTGAAGTGTAGCTTGGTCAATTGCCAGAGGATCTCTTGAACCGAATATTCCAATATCATGAACAATTAAAGGAGCTCCAAAGTTCCAACAATCACACATATCAGAGATGTCTATTGCGAGGTTGATATAGTAGAATTTGTCCTGACCAATTGAGTTGACGACACCCACCGCGTTCTCTACAAAAATTGGTGCTTGAGTATGATTTGGTCTCCAGGTTTGGGTAGCCGCTTTTGCTTTTACCGCTGAGCAAACATCAACACAATGGTGACACGCTATACAACTTGAGATGTCAACCACAGCTTTCTGCTTCATAGAGATACATCTTGTTGGACAGACCTTAATACACTTTGAACACTCAGGTCCGACGCATTTCTCCGCATCGATTTTAATGTCACCAAGAAAGTGCATCGCGGCTTTGCCCTTTTTACCCACGAGTCCAATTCCAAGATTCTTAATTGTTCCACCTAAACCTCCAAGGCCATGTCCCTTTGCATGTGTAAGAACAATGACCTTGTCACAATCAAATAATGCTGTTGCGACATCTGCGCTTTTGATATGTTCACCATCGACTGGTATGTCGATTACATCAGTTCCCCAATATCCATCAGCCATGATTACAGGGGCACCAACAGAGGCAGCGGTATAGCCATGAAGCATTGCCATTCCGAGATATTCGGTAACAGTTGTTCTACCTCCATACACCCCACCTCCGCCATATCCAAGTCCAGTTGTTTCTGCGACAAATGGTTGTCCACCAGCTGCTCTTATGAGATCAACAATCTTCCTTGCATATGCTGGACGTAGGTAGTTTGTGTTTCCCCACTGACCAAAGTGGGTTTTAACCATAACCTTCTCGCCTGGTTTGATTGCCTTATCAAGTCCAAGTTCATTGAAGATCTGCTCTAGTTTGTCAATCATATTGTAATCAGGGCGTGTCTGCCGATCAGTGAAATAAACCTTCGATGTCATGATTCATCAATCCTCTCATGTTGCATAGCAAGCCGCTAAATAACAGTTCGGCATTCGACAGTCTGTTCAAATCACTCTATCTTTTCACGAGTGAGAGTTACTAGTTCGTAATCAGTTGTCCCTAATCCAATCTTGCGACCATGTTTGAATATGGCTTGAGATCGCGTTGCAAGACTTTCGAACTCAGTTTTGATCATATATGATTCAAGATTCAAAGCCGCATTCTTCATGACATGCATTGTTGCATGATCAATCGCCACAGGATCAGTTGAACCGAGAATTCCAACATCATGCATAACTAAAGGAGCTCCAACACATATACAGTCACAGTGATCCGAAATGTCAATTGCCAGATTTATGTAGTAGAACTTCTCAGATCCGATGGACTTTGTGACTCCCAGTGAGTTCTCAACAACACGAAAAGCCATGTCCTTTCCAGACCAGGGCATTACAATTGCACGTGCGCCAACTGTGTTAGAACAAATCGATGCACAGTGACCGCAAGATACACAACGTGTCCTGTCAATCGTGACAGTCTTTGAAACCTCAATGCATCTAGCTGGACAGACTGTGACACATTCCGAACAGCCTTCACCCTTGCATTTCTCTTGGTAAACCTGAACTCCATCGGGACAATGGACGGCAGCCTTTCCTTGTTTTCCGACCATACCAACACCCATGTTCTTGATTGAGGCTGCAATACCAATATGGTGAAACTTGGCGTGAGTAAGCAGAATTACTTTATCGCAGTCCAGCAAAGCACCTGCTACAGGTACTTTTTGTATGTACTCGCCATTGATCTCTATTGTGTAAGTATCGACACCCCAATATCCATCTGCTATTACAATTGGTGCCCCTACAGTTCCTTGTGTGAATCCATTGAAAGCTGCGCGCATAAGATACTCAGGAGCTGTGGTTCGTCCACCATATGGACGTCCGGTCCCATATGCTAAAGATGCAGTATCAGCCACAAATGGGAAACCACCAGCAGCTCGAACCAGGTCAACGAGTTTGCGAACATATGCTGGCCGGATATGGTTAGTGTTGCCATAAAGACCAAAGTGTGTCTTGATCATTACTTTATCGCTATCCTTGATGGATTCGCGGAGACCTAGTTCATCAAAAACATGTTCAAGTTTGTCAAGCATGTTGTAATCTGGATTTGTTTGTCTGTCAGTAAAGAAGACATTTGGTTTTGTCATTTTAGCATCTCGACTTGCAACGCAATGGCAGGTCTTATTGATTGTTATTCAATGAATTATAAACTGAATAAACTCTCAAAAAGTGGGATTGTATGTTGAAGCTAATCCATTGGCGACAGCTGAAATGCTATTCGAAACTAGAGCTTGACTGAGCTGTAATATCTTGAAGTCCGATCCTGAGCCGATAGATTCCAGTCTATATTTTACCTTTCCGAGAAACATGACCTGCAAGACCCTTGATTTTGTAATCACCCTAGAGGCAAGAAACCAAGAAACGAACAAAGCTGTCAAGAGGTTGAAAACGAATAAAGGTGTATCAGGAAATATCATGAACACATTCCAAATGGCTAAACCACTAACAAATTGCACATTAAGCTCAATCATCATCGGATGTAATTCATAAATTTCTTGGGCGTAGTTATTGAATTTGGATATAGTCAAGGCGATATCAAAATTGTTACAAGCATGATAAGACAGAATAGCAAGTATGTAAGTTCCCACTAAACCAGTTATCATGTAGAAGTAGATATTCAAGCCGTATACACTCACGCCTATATTGACATAGCCATTGAATCTCGCTAGTAGGACGAAGATAGCGAGAGTCAATACCAGGGCAATGGAATCAAATGAACGATCAACACCCCATGATGATAATTCCTTATACTTTCTGATTTCATTTCCAATGATCATAAATGAGAGTGAGATTACGATGGAATCAATACTCCATGGAAGCAGGTTTAGACCTGATGCATCCTTCATCCAGACTCCAAAAGCAGGCAATAGTAGCGCGATAAGAAATCTGACCTTTGCAGGTTTATCATGAAGATACCTGTCAAAGACCTGAAACAAGACTATAGCAAAGAACATCGTTCTCAGATACCAGAGATGTGACACTCTCTGAATTGGACCATTTCCATAGACTGTCCAAAATGCGAATTCATTCGGAGAAAGGCCAACATCAACGATGCCATAGACTAGTGTATAGATTCCAACCATTGCGATAGATAAAATTGTGTAAGGAATCATGAGTGACATGAACCGGGACTTGATAAGCTCCGTTGAACGATCTCTGTATTTCTCATTATTATGAGCAAGACCATATAGTATAAAGAAAGCAGGGATTGCAACTCCGGTTAATATCGCAGAGAACTCATTCACTTCAAGGCAGTGCACAACAATCACAGAAACCAAGGCTAAACTCTTGGCAAGATCTATCCATGAAACTCTGTGATTTAACATGTCAGCTATCCTCAGTTCTAATTCCGGTCCATTAACACATAGATGAAAAAAACCACGGGGGGATTTAGTGAATCATCTCTATGTTTCTATGTTACGCAATTAATCCTCGTTTAAAACTTCCTGTTACGGATTATAACTTGTGAATGGCGCAATAACGTCTAATGCTTGTTTGACACGCTTTATTAGTCAAATCATGTAAGCCCCGAGTGGTGACAGTATGGCAAAAGGTGATCCCCTACTCGTCCTGAAAAATCTGAGAGCCTACTATCCTTCAAAGAAAGGATTGGTGCGAGCAGTTGATGATGTTTCATTGGAAGTGAGAGAAGGGGAATGTGTAGGGATATTGGGGGAGAGCGGATCAGGAAAGACAAGCATGGCACTCGCAATTATGGGACTTTTTGAGAAGATTGCAAGATTTTCTGCAGGAGCCTCGAATGACCCTGAATTAAGAAGAGCTTTCGAAAAGGGTCTCCCAGGGGAGGTGGATATGCCTGGAGTTCGAGGTAGCGTTGTCTTTAGGGGACAAGAGATACTAAGCATGAAACAAGATGAGCTTGTAAAAATCCGAGGTCGTGAACTTTCATTGATTCCACAAGGGCTTGGTCATGCATTGAACCCACAGCACAGCATTGGACACCAGACTGCAGAACCTGTTGAAGTACATGAAGAAGACATCCGACTAATTGAGCTCAAAAGAAAAGTTCTCGAATACTTGGGACTTGTTCAATTGGCAGATGCTGGATTGAGGTTTATTATGGCTCCAGGTAGTTTCAGCGGCGGCGAGAGTCAACGTATTTTGATAGCAATGGCTCTAATTGCAGGACCCTATCTAGTAATTGCGGATGAGCCAACGAGTGCATTAGATGTTACAGTTCAAAGACAAATCATGAATGTCCTGAAAATGGTTCGTGATGATTTTGATGTTTCACTCATCATAATCAGTCATGATGCTGGAGTAATTGCTGAAATGGCTGATAGGGTGGCTATCATGTATGCTGGAAAAGTGATGGAGTATGGTTCCGCAGTCAAAATGTTTCACGAACCTCAGCATCCATATACAATGGGGTTAATGACCAGTTTTCCAACAATAGCAATGATGCAAATGCGAGCTGGAAAGAAACCAAGGTTAAGGGGAATCCCTGGAGATCCACCAGATCTTTGTGAACTTCCAAGTGGTTGTGTATTCCATCCTCGTTGTAGATATTGTATTGATATATGCAAGGAAGAAGTTCCAGAATACCGTGAAGTAATGCCAGACCATTTTATAAGATGTCATAGATGGGGAGATATTCAACAAGAATGAGTAAAAGGTGTGAGCGCCAAGAGGCGCCCACAGAGTTTTCCTTTACCATGTCTGAGCGAAGATGGGCACCCTTTAATCTGAATCAAGATTGCTTTGTTCAGCGTGCAAGCAATCAGTCAGCCATGCATCCATCCTTTTCGTTATTTCCTCCCAGCTCTAGACGAGTTATCTGCAATCCTTCCTTTACAAACCTCAAATAATATTCTTCCGCCCCACGGAGAAGCGTGCTAATCCTAACAGAGTGCGTTCTCTGAGAGCTCATGGAGCTTTTAGTAGAGATTTACTCATGTATGAGTAGAAACATTTCCCGAACGATGTGCAGGGAGTTGAATCAGACTACTGTTTACCCATTGTTAGTGCCATTATAGCCTTCTGAACATGAAGTCTGTTCTCAGCTACATCATAGACAATTGATTTTGGTCCATCGCATACCTCATCGGTAACTTCTGCATTTCGATCAACTGGACCACAGTGCGTGAAGAAGGCATCGTTTGTTAGTGACATCCACTCCTTTGTGGTGATCCAATCATCGTATTTAGCCGCAATTTCAATCTCTTTCTTCTTGGCTGCATCAACGCCATGTTTGTTCATGTCGTCATAGAAACCCGAGGTCATCCAATTTCGTGAATAGACAATATCCGCATCTTTGTAACCTTCTTCAATATCATGAACAATTTCGAAGTTACTATCTGCAGCTTCTGCGTTTTCTTCGCACCATTTGATCACTTCAGGATCAAGGTCAAAACCTTTAGGGTGGGCAAGCGTTACATTCATACCTAGTCTAGAGTTGATGAGTATACTTTCTTGGACACTGCACCATGAACGTACCAAAGCTCCTTTCCCCCAGACTTGCAAAATCTTCTTTCCCTTTAGTTTCTTACCTGCATGCTGTCTATAGCCCATTACATCTGCTAAACCTTGACAGGGATGAAACCGATCATGAGCCATACTAATTATTGGAATAGAAGCGTTCTCAGCATATTGTCTCAGCAACTCATCACCTTGTCCGTAATATTCAAGGGCGGTTTCAAGAATTCTGATACCTATTCCGACAGCGTATCGACTCATAACTTGAGCCGCATCTTCAATTGTTTCTCCAGCGCTCTGAGCAGATTTGAGACGCATTGTTTTTGGCTCTAAAAACTGTGCATGTCCTCCAAGTTCTGTAGCTGCAGCTTCAAAAGATTGTCTCGTTCTTACACTTGGATTATAGAAGAACATGAAAAAAGTGCGTCTATCAAGACAGTTGTTCAACGGATGATCATAGCGATTTTTTAGAAACTCGAATGATAGATCCAATGTCTTCTCGAGCTCTTCAATACTCCAATCTTGAGTAGTAATTAAGTCACGTCCATAGAGACTTTTCATGATGGTCACAATTAAAGGTGAACTCAGTTGAGATTTAGATGTATCGCCTGAAGTGTCTGCAGCCGCCATCGAAATCGTTTTCAATGATTACTCAAGAGCGCAGTATAGTTATGAAGGTCGGGTATAAATCAGAAGAGTATTCCATTCTGGAAGAGTCATTTGGAATTGACATAGGTTTCACCATGGGCCAGTCAGATACATTACGAAATGGTGAAGATGTAGTTCTAACACCTCAACAACTCGACCAAGTTACTGATCAACTTGAAGCGAAATTATACATTACGAAATATTCGAACAGCTTATCTCCACTGAGTATGTCGCTTTTTATTGTAAACGATGCTCTTTGGAAAATGATGGAGAAGAAACTCTGGGAACCTGAAAAGATGCTAGCTATGACTACTTTTCCCATTTGTAGTTGGGATCCAAGAGCTGAGAAGACAAGCAATCCAAAAGGTGTGAAGAGAGAGAAAGCTGGACCCGGAAAGATATCTCTTATTGAAGAACCACGACCCACATTGAGCCTTTCAGGTGAGGGAGGTGACTTCAGTGGATTTATTGAACAGAGCCACCTCACAGCAAGGAAATTTGGAGTACCAGAATCTAGAAGATATATTCCAAACTACATGTTCTGTGAAGCTAGGATTGATGCAGTACTGGATCGTGCTAGGATAGAAATTCATCCTAATCCAAGGGACTTACTTGACTATGACTTTTCTGAGTCAGCCAGAGTTTTCCATGACCATGGTGTCCTTATCTCGCTGCCTGGAGAAGACATAACACTTGCCATCACTGACCGGAAACCGGCGCAAATGAAAGGAGATGGCTATCTTCTTATTGGCACTCGTGTTGGTAGTAATGGGGATGCTTATAGAGGACTCCTTGTAGACTTGTGGCTCTGGCTATTTGCCAGGAGGTTTGGGTAGTCCATGTATATGCTAGTTGGTCTGATCCTCCTAGGAATATTGTCGCTGTCTTTGGCCATGTTTTGGCATAAGAAAATATCAGTCACAAATAATTTCATTGAGAGTTTTAAAGGCGAATTTGGAGAACCAGATATCTCTGGAAAGAAACAATACACCAATTGCAAAAGCCATCGATGGGTCATGAGAAATGTTGTTATCGGTGACTATTCAAAGACAGGAGAAGGCTTTAGAAACTTCATGATGAATAGAACACTCATGGGAACACTAATTCTCAGTAGCTTTCTTGGATTCATTCCTGTAATTCTTGTCTATTTCTTTTTCCAGAGTTTCAATCTTATTGGACTTTCACTTTTTTTGATCTTCCTTGCAGTATATGTCACAAGAGGTCCAGGCAATGTTGAGATATCAAACAGACTGGTTAGATTTTTGATTGAAGATGAGAAATCCGACCTCTCTATTGGTGACATTGCATATGCGTCAATATCTCAAAGAACAATGGAGAATTGGAGAACAAAACTAGTCATATTGGGAGTGGGCTCTATTGCAATTTCTCCATGGGGAGAGCAGGTTCCAGTTGCTCTGATATGGATCTTTACTCAGTTCATCGGGTGGGTATATCTCAATATTTTCGTTCCAATTTCACCCTATTCAATTCCCCTTGCGTTGATACTCTACATTGGTACTGTGCCAGTAGTTTTTACTATCATCTTCCTAACACTAAGAATTGTGAAAAAGAGATTCAAAACAGATGAAGGTGTTGAACTCTCCATTCTTGATGATGGCGGTAAGCAAACTTAGAATGGAACAAAGTAACCAACAAGTCCCAGTACCATGAGGTATAGAAATAGTATAGCAGCAGCAAAAAGCATTTGTCTTCCATATAGTGTTAGCCGCCATGCACTTGATGCACTTCCATCTGCATTGTATCGGTCTTTGTTGTGTAATGGTTGTCGCGACATCAAACATGCACCAACAATAAGGAGAATTGCTATCTCTAGAAATGCTCCACCACTAGCAATCATCGACATGTATAGCTCCTGAAGGATTATAGTTGCAATTAATCCAATTCCAAGATTGATAGTCATGAGCACAGTTGCAAGCAATAGTCCGCGCTCAAGATCTCTTTGCCACACTTTTTTGTCTCCGTTAGAAGAAGAGTCCAAAAATAAGCCCGAAGCTAAAAAGTACGATGATCAAAATAATCAATGGAAGAAATATGGTCTGAAGAGAAGCAAGGAAAATAGCTAGGTAGTCTTTGCCCTGGAGAGAAACTGTTGTTTCTTCATGCTCACCGTATGATCTCCAATCATATTCCTCTGGGTCCTGTTCGAAACTTCTATCATCATCGAATTCCATAGCTAATACTTCCTTATCCTGTGCGATTAGTGTGAGTGTACCCTAATATGCGTCTCCACGAGTACACTCACATCACCTTTGAAACTATGCCTCAGCAGCTGCACCAGCTGCTTCCTTGTAGTGAAGATCTAACTCTCCAGCATAGTGACAGGCCACAAGATGGCCATCACCCATGTCCCGAAGTTCTGGAACCTCATCCCTACATCGCTCAGTTGCAAAACGACAACGGGGATGGAATCTGCATCCACTGGGTGGATTTATGGGACTTGGGACTTCTCCTGCAAGAATTTCAGCACGTCCTCTTAGTGAGGGATCAGGCACTGGAACAGCTGATACAAGAGCTGCTGAATACGGATGAAATGCTTCTTGGAAAATATCTCGAGGAGTTAGCTCCACAATCTTTCCGAGATACATGACAGCCACCCTATCGCTCATGTGTTTCACAACACTGAGGTTGTGTGAGATGAAGAGATAGGTAAGATCGAATTCGTTCTGTAGATCCTTCATCAGATTGAGTGTCTGAGCTTGCACAGAAACATCTGTACTAGAGGTTGGCTCATCCATGACAACGAATTTTGGTCGAAGTGCCAGAGCACGTGCTATACAGATTCGTTGGCGTTGTCCTCCACTAAATTCGTGTGGGAATCTATTAAGGTGGTCTTCATTCAAACCAACCTTTTCTAGAAGCTCTAGAACCATATTCCTGAGTCGATAACCTCGAGCAATGCCATTGACGAGTAAGGGCTCACCAACTGCGTTTTTGATGGTTAGACGTGGGTCCAATGATGCCATCGGGTCTTGGAAAACAATGCTCATGTTGCTTCGTAGATCTTTCATATCTCCTCTTCCAAGATCCATGATATCATTTCCTTCGAAGAAGATCTCACCAGCTGTAGGTTCGAGTAATCTGAGGAGAGTACGACCTGTGGTCGTTTTTCCGCATCCACTTTCTCCTACAAGACCAAGAGTTTCACCTTTATAGATATTGAAAGAGATGTCATCAACAGCTCTCACGTATCCCAGAACCTTTCGGAACACACCACCACTAAGAGGGAAGTACTTCTTGAGGTTCTTGACTTCAACCAATGTTTTACCGTTTGTCATTATTACTTCCTCCCTTTCATGGAACCCTGTGGGTGCCAGCACTCCACAAAGTGTCCAGGTCTCATCTCCTCACGTGGAGGTCGTTCATCCTTGCACTCTTGAGTTGCGAATTCACAACGTGGATGGAATCGGCAACCTGTTGGAGGATTGATCAGGTTAGGCACAGTACCTTCAATCTGCAAGAGCCGATCAATCTTTTCGGTCAACTTTGGAATCGCTCGCAAAAGACCAGATGTGTATGGGTGAATTGGGTCTTTGAATAGCTCATCAGTGGAGGTGTATTCAACGACAACTCCCGCATACATCACAGCAACCATAGTACAAGTTTCTGCAACAACCCCGAGGTCATGAGTGATGATGATGATTGATGCGTCAAGCTCGGATTTCAGATCATTAAGGAGCTTTAAGACCTGAGCTTGAACAGTAACATCCAGTGCAGTTGTCGCTTCGTCAGCAATGAGTATCCGCGGGTTGCTGGAAAGGGACATTGCAATCATCGCTCTCTGACGCATACCGCCTGAGAGTTCATGGGGATATTGGTTAGCAATTTCAGCTGCAGAAGGCATTCGTACTAGATTGAGCATCGCAATAGCCTTCTTCTTGGCATATTCCTTCTTTTCCTTGTCAGTTGGCTGTGGAGGGTCTTCTAATTGTGACTGATAGAGTGCAATCCTTTCTCGAATCTCTACAGCCATTTCGCTGTCAGGATCACTGACATATGCGTCTTCCAGATTCTTGATCTTCTCCTCAAGTATTTCCAGAGAGAGGTCTTGATGAAGCGTGATGACTTCAGCAATCTGATCTCCAACCCTGAAAACAGGATTAGGATAAGTCGCTGGATCCTGGAATACAATAGCAATTTTGTTTCCTCGGATGTGACGCATCTCGTCTACGCTTATCTGCAGGAGATCTACGACATTTCTGTTGCCATGTTCATCGATATCCTGAAACAGAACTTGGCCTTCCTCGATTCGACCTGGAGAGTCTACCAGTCTCATGATTGATTTCGCAGTTACTGATTTTCCACACCCGGTTTCACCTACAAGAGCAAGTGTATCACCTGTCTTCAATTCAACAGTAACACCATCCAGAGCTTTGACAACTCCTTCATAGGTGTAGAAGTTTGTCTTGAGACCCCTGACATGTAGAACAACATCGTCAGGAAGTGTGTCCACAGATTCAGCACTAGTATTGGTAGCAGATTCATTTGCCATGGTATCAACGCCTCCGTAATTTCGGATCAAGAATATCTCGCACTCCGTCACCCACCAAGTTGAATGACAAAGCACATAGCAAGATTGCCATCCCTGGATAGAACGTGACCCAGTAGTTGAAGAAGTGGTTTTGACCCTGAGAAATCATCCATCCCCATTCTGCAGTACCAGCCTCTGCTCCAAATCCGATGAAGCTAAGACCAGCTGCAGTGAGAAGAACACCACCCATGTCCAGAGTTGCTTGAACAATAACTGGTTGGATTGTGTTTGGCAGGATGTGACTTACCAAGATTCTCATATCGGAAGCGCCAACAGACCGCGCAGCTTCTACATAGAGCTTCTCTCGCTCAATTAACACCTGTCCTCTTACAAGCCTAGCATATGTTGGCCACCAGACAAGCATAAGAGCAATACTGATGTTGTCGAGGTTTCTCTCCCCAAGTGCAGCTACGATAGCCATAGCCAGAATGAGACCTGGGAATGCGAAAAAGACATCTGTGATTCGCATGACGACTTCATCGACCGCTCCTCCAAAGTATCCAGCTGCAGCACCAATCAGTGCACCAAAGACAAGAGCAACAGCAACAACGGAAACAGCAATCTTGAGGTCAATTTGAGTAGCCCAGATAACCATGCTGAACACATCGCCTCCATTCTGATCTGTACCCCAAAGATGTGTATCACTTGGTGGTCGGAGTGTTTCATACCAGTTCCTTTCGGTAGGTCCGGTGATTAAGCCCAAGCTTTCAAAAGTTGGAGCGAGTAGTGCTAAACATATGTAAACTGCAATTATAATGATTCCAGCTACGACTAAAGGACTTCTTCTAATTAGATAGAGGGTGTATTTGGTTTCTTTTGCACGTGGACCCATATCCTCTCTAAATAGCTCCCACCAATGGGTTCTTACTGCAGGAGTCATTAGGAGAATCAATGGAATCAAATTGGCTATTCCAACATATGGTAGGATTCCTCCACCCAAGAAGAATAACGCAATTAGAATGAAGTTTCCATAGATGACCCACGTGAAGGATCCAACTTCCATTTTCCGAACTGAAAACCCAATTCTAATCATAAAGAATCCAAGGAAGAGTATGGGAAGGAAGATTATGAATAGATTTCCAAGAAATCCTACTACCTCGATGTCTTCAAGTGTAAGAGCAACATAGGTATTCCCAAGATGTATGGTAGCAGCTACCATGCTGACAATACCAACGATCATTTGGATGATGGCTAGTGTATTCACTGCTGATGGTGTTTCTTCCTGAATTCGTCGTCCAGAAACAGCATCTGACCAAGTATCAGTTTGTGACAACCTTCTTCATCCTCCTATCCATACCTGATCCGAGGATCAAGTGCTCCGTATATCAGGTCAACTATGAGGTTAGCTCCGACAAAGATGAATGCAACCAAGAGTGTGAATGCATTAATACTCGGGATATCTGATGTGAGTATCGCACGCGTTGACCATCTACCAAGTCCAGGCCAGCTGAAGATAGTTTCTGTCAGCACGGCTCCAGTCATCAGTCCACCAAAGGCTAGACCAATTACTGTCACTGTAGGTATCATGGCATTTCGTAATGCATGCCTGTAAATCACAACTCTCTCGCGTAGTCCCTTGGAACGTGCCAAAGTGATATAGTCCTCTTTCAAAACCTCCAACATGCTTGAGCGCATCATTCTCGTGATAATTGCAAGGGTTAGATATCCTAGTGCAAATGCCGGTAATATCAAGTGAATTAACGCATCAAACAGCAATACGAAATTCCCTGTTATCAACGAGTCGAACAATACGAAATTTGTAATTGGGTCATAGTTAATGTACTCATACGAATACCGCCCACCCTCAGGGAGGAATGGGAGACCCCATGTGAAGAACTGGTAGAAGAATACATACTTCAGAATCAAAGCGAACCAAAAGATGGGCATTGATACTCCTGCAAGAGCAAATACTCTCGTTACATGATCCGCTATCTTGTCTTTTCGTGTTGCAGAGATTATTCCAAGTGGAATGCCAATGACGACTGCAATAACCATGGCAACCATGGATAGCTCGATTGTAGCTGGGAACTTCCATGAGATTGCCTCAGTTACATCCATTCTGGCAGTTCGGGAATAACCCCAATTACCTTGAATCAGATCCCACAAATAATAGAAGAATTGAATGTAAATGGGTCTGTCGAGACCATGTTCAGCTCTGATCCCTGGTATAGCCTCTGGGCGTGTTCTTTCTGTCGTGTATAGTGTAATCGGATCGCCGACGACATACGATAGAACGAACGTTATAGCTAGAACGCCTATGACTACAGGAATAGCTAGCAATAGTCTCCGTATGATATAGTCTCTCAATTTCATGGTGTAATTACACCACCCGCGGTACTGAGCCTAGCATCTAGTGATGCTGGGTTAAGCTGGCGATTGAATTGAGCAGTCATTTAAGCGTTTGGTTCGTTGACTACTCACAATCCATGAAATAATTAAACACTCTTGAATAACTTCATTACTATTTCCGCAATTAGTGACAAATATACCATTAATAATAATAAAAATCATCAGACGAATTAAAAACAAGAGAGATGACCCGATGACTAGAAGTCATGGGCCTCTTAATTTCAGCTAGTATTCTGAAAAGTGCAACATGAAGTAACCTTTGTCATGCTGACATGCAGGACACTTATCTGGCGGACTTTCACCTTCATGAATATATCCACAGTTATCGCAACGCCACTTGACCTTCTGTTTCTTCCTTAAGATGCTTCCATCCTTGATTTGATCAGCAAGGGTAATGTAACGCTCATGATGCCAAGATTCAGCCTTCGCAATCATGCGCCACATATGAGCGATGGTCTTGAAGCCCTCTTCCTCAGCTATATCTGCGTAGCCAGGGTACATTTCGGTGAATTCAAACTTCTCACCAGCAGCTGCATGCCTGAGTAATGACTCTGTATTCTCATAACCACCGCTGGTTGGGAAATCCCACTCGACTTTGATAGCTTCTGTGGCTCCACCTTCCTTCAGAGTAGTAAAGAACCTTTTCGCGTGTTCTAGCTCGTGACCTGCAGTTTCCTCAAAGATTGCAGCGATATGAGGATAACCTTCCTTTTTGGCAGTCTTTGCAGCAATTGTATATCTATTGCGAGCTTGAGACTCTCCAGCAAAAGAAGTCAGTAGGTTCTTCTCGGTTTTGGTTCCCTTAAGACTCATTTCTCTCAACTCTCTTAGTGGAGTAAATGCTCCACTTTGTTTCTACGCTTTCGCAAGAATACGAAGCTTTACTGAAACTAGTTAATAAGACTGTTCTTAGATAGGTCTAACTTTCTGAAAATCACTTGAGGTGTTCAGCTATGGCTTTTGCAAGACTAATACACTGACCCCTTTGGTCCTCTGTCGGTCTTCCTTTTACATGAACAATCGGGTCAAGAATTTCATATCTTGCATCGGTGAGTTGCTGGACAATCTTCTCAACACCACCACCCTGCCATCCAAAAGTGCCCAGAATACCGATTGGTCTCTTTGGGTACCGCTTTCCTATAATCTCGTTTACAAAGTGCCAAATATTGGGAAATGGATATGCATCATAAGTAGGCGTTCCCAGAACGATGACTCCAGCTCTCACTGTTTCAGTTATTATCTTACTAAGACCAGTGTAGGAGATATTGAATGTCTTTACCTTTACTCCAAGCTCTTCTAATTCCTTTTTCAGATTCATAGCAACTCGAAATGTAAAACCATACATTGTTCCGTAAACAATAGCACAGACTTTCTCTAGATCAGATCCACTCCACTCATCATATTTCTCAATGATCCACAATGGGTCCTTTCGATATATCGGTCCATGGCTTGGAGCAATCATCTTAATGCTGATTCCCAAGTCCTTTATTTTCTTGATTCCAGCCTGAACAAATCTGAAGTAGGCTGTTATGATAGTGCCAACATACCTCTTGGCTTCCCATTCGATAATATCCATGTTAATTTCATCATCGAAATGTAAACCATTCAGAGCGCCAAATGCACCAAATGCATCACAACTGAAGAGAATCTCATCCTCTTTGATATAGGTCATCATAGTTTCTGGCCAGTGAAGGAATTTTGCATGTATGAATTGCAGAGTCTTGTTTCCTAATGAGAGCTCGTCAAGATCTTCGACGATCATTTCATCTAATCCAACATCAAAGAATGACTTTTGCAATGCGGATGCTTTTTGTGTATAGACCATTTTCGCATTGGGTGCGACCTTTGCAATATCCTCAAGGGAACCTGTGTGGTCTGGTTCCATATGGTTCACAATGATATAATCAATCTTAGCAGGATCGACTATCTCTCTGATGTTGTCCAGCCACTCATCAGCCCAGGGAGCTTTGACACCTTCAACAACTGCAACTTTCTCATCAACAATTAGGTAGCTGTTATACGATACACCAAACGGAAGGTCCCAGAGATTTTCGAATAATTCAGTATGATGATCATCGACACCTACAAAATAAACTCCTTTCGTCAATTCTCTATGCATTTACTTCACCGTCATCCTTTGAGACTAATTTTTGCCCGGGGACCCAAGGATAAAAGACCTTCCCTCAGACAACATGTCAAATGTATATTAACCATAGTTAAATCTGTTTCGCCATAACTGTCTTGATGCAATGATTAATGGAAATAGATTTGAGCAACAGATTCCTACGGATTTCTATTCCAGGAGATTCCCCGTGTGAACAAGCGATTTGGGTTCATTATCTTGACTATCTCACTTTTCATAGTTAGTGGAGTGGATGCTGGAGCACAAAACCTGAATCATCATGTGCAAGCTCTTTCAACACACGAAATCATCATGGATGCAAATTCATACACGTCATTCACTGTCTTTTGTCAATCCGGAGATACTCTGTCTGGTGAGTTTGTAGTAAAAAAAGATGGCGAACTATTTCCAGGCGACCAAACTGAGTACGACCTCTCGTTACTCACAGGGATTGATTTTCTCATTCTTGACGAAGCCAATTATGATAAATGGAAACAGGATGATTCAGCAAGCCCGATTTTCGAGATGAAAACACTCGTTCAACTAACATGGAGCGTCGAGATACCGCATGAGGGAATCTGGTATGTTCTATATGTGAATGATTCAATCTACATGAAACTGGTTGAAGGTAGTATCATCCATTCTGGCTCAAGTGACGTATGGCTTCTGGTCTTTGGGATTGTTGGACTAGTTCCATTTGTTGGAATAGTCTATATATACTGGAGAAAAAGGGAGAGAGCTGTGGCAACATAGCCACAGCAAGTGAGTACCTATTCTTCCGAGGTCACTTCTTCTTCAACTGGTTCAGGTGAAGGTTGTAGAGCCTGCATAACATCGGAAGGAAGGAACTCGTCTATGAACTCATAGAGAGCCCGACCCAACATTCCTCCAAAACCACCAAGCAATGCACCAATTAGAACACTGATCACAATGACCACTACTCCAAGACCTTCAAGTCCCAAAAGACCAATGAAGATGTTAGCCACAGCCATTGCCTGAGCATTGAATACCAAGTACACAAAAATGATTGCCCATGCTAGTCCAACACCCAGGAATCCAACGAGGAACGCTTTTCTAATTCTTCTGACAAACAGGGCTCCCAGAGCACCTGCAATCAACATCAGCTTCCAATCTCCTGCCAGCTGAAAGGCAATACCGAAGACGATTGTTATCACCAATGCAGCTAGAAATCCAACGTCAGGAATTGTATCATCGATTTTTCCCATTTCATAACCCCCTACGGAACAAAAGTGATAGTCCTCTCTATTAGACGGAAATATGCGTCATCGTCTGCAGCTCTAAACGAATCAGCTGTCGAATAGAAATACAGAATGTGGTATCCATGATACTCTTCAGTCTCGTCAAAGTAGTACCAGATTTCAAAGATGTCAGCAAAGTGAGG
>JBHLRQ010000043.1:0-24253 GCA_048882385.1 Candidatus Thorarchaeota archaeon
CTTTGGTTCTCTCACATATCTGGCTGAAAGACATCATCATACATATTCTGCAATCTGGCCTTGTGCATATCCTCTTCTTTGGCCAGAGCCTCGAAGACAGATCTGTGTGCTGCACTGGTAGTGAGTTCTGATAGTGCTTTGTAGAAGTTATTTGCTGCTGCTTCCTTTTTGATTGCAACAATCAAAACATCTTGAGGTGATGATGATGGTGATAATGGAACATCAACAAGATATTGGTCCAAATCCAATTTCTCTAGCTCTTCAACGGAACTACATGTGAAAGTGTCACAGACGCCTTCTTTGAGTGCTTGTTCCAATTTTTGCTTATGGATTACCTCTTGATTTGCTAGATCCTTAAGCAACTTGGCGGAAGCCTTCAACTCCGAGTCCTCAGAAGCTTTCATATAGAAATCATATGCTTCTTGTTCCCTCTGAATAGCAAGGGAAACCATTTTTTCGAAAGACTGTTGAACAGTTGTCACTGAAATTCCCCATGTAGTCTTTACGAATGCAGGTTTTAAGCATGATGTTGGAATTCCATCTAATATCTGAGTTCGAATTACTTCTGAGGCACTATCTCTTTGATTTCAGATGGAAGATACTTGAGCAATGCTGACGGTATCTTTACACTTCCATCCTCTCTCTGATAGTTTTCGAGGATTGCGACCATAGTCCTTGGATTGGCCATCATAGTGCTGTTAAGTGTGTGGAGATATGCCTTTTCAGTACCGCCCTTTTTCAAACGGTATTTTATGTTTAGCCTGGTGGCTTGGTATGCAGTACAATTACTACATGAACCCGCCTCACGATACTTCTGTTGTCCTGGGAACCAAAACTCCAAGTCTAGCTTCTTGGCCGCAACTATTCCGATGTCACCTGTACAAACGTTTACGATTCGATAAGGAAGTTTGAGTGCTTGCACATATTCTTCCTCGTTCTTGATTAATTCCTCATGAATTTTCCATGATTCATCTGGATGGCTGAACACATACTGCTCAACTTTATTGAATTGATGGACTCTAAAGATACCCTTTGTATCCTTTCCGTGAGAACCTGCTTCTTTACGGAAACATGCACTTACTCCTGCAAGCTTGATTGGAAGGTCATTCGGTTCGAATACCTCTCCCATGTACATTGCAGAAATTGGATGTTCTGATGTTGCTATGAGATAGAGGTCCTCGCCCTCAATCTTGTACATTACATCCTCAAAATCTGCTAGGTCTGTGACACCTTCATATGGTGTTCGTCGCATCATGAACGGCGGATAGATTGGAGTATACCCCTTCTTGAGGAGCATCTCAAGCGCCATCTGTTGCATCGCGATATCAAGAAGGACCAACTCGTTCTTGAGATAGTAGAATCTAGATCCTGCAATCTTTGCAGCTCGAGGGATATCACCTACACCAAGGGTTTCAAGCAGATCCACATGACTGTGGTACTGGAAATCGAAGTTGGGTTTTCCTCCCCACTCTCTTACCACCACATTGTCCTCTTCGTCTTTGCCATATGGAACACTCTCGTGAAGGATGTTAGGAATACTCATCTGTATTCGATTCAGATTCGCCTGGATAGCATCTTTTTCAGACTCCAGAGACTTGATTTCGTCATTTACTTTGTTGACTTGCTTTTCAAGTTTCGAACTATCTTGACCAGACTTCTTCAGTTCCCCAATCTCTCTTGACAGCTTATTTCTCCGAGTTCGCTGATCTTGGATTTCTCTCATCAGCACTCTTATTTTTTCATCCATCTCAAGCAGTTGTTCAAAGTCTTTGAGCTTGTCCTTATCCCTTCGAAGCTTGAGGTTTGCACGAATCAAATCTGTGTTATCTCTGATGAACCTGATGTCTAGCATCTGGAGCTCTCTCCTATCGAGTTGTATATTTGGACTGATTTCAGATACCACATAAGTCGTTTCCTTAAGAAACCATCATCTTCTTCTTGTTGCGATGGCTCTTTCATATACTTGTTCAATCTGATGAATCTGAGTTTTCCATGAATAGAAGTCCTCGACTTTTCTGCGGCAATTTTGGCCCATGGAAAGTCTGAGCTTTTTGTCATCTCCTAAAACTCTCATAGCATCAACAACATCCTCGACGCAGTGAGGTCTAACCAACAAGCCTTCATCTTTTCCAAGAAGTCGAACAGTTTCACCTATCGCTGTCGTAATCACCGGAAGGCCACAACTCATGGCTTCCATGACACTCAGACCCAATCCGCCAATATTCTGAGGGATTACAAAAGCATCCATTTTTTGCAAAACCTTAGGAATCTGATTATGGATTATGTTGCCAATCCATGTGATTGAATCATCATCAACAGTATCCTCTATCTGATTCTTGAGCATACCATCTCCTATCAAGGTTAGTCTAGAATCTGGATTCTCACTATGGTACTGTCCGAATGCATCCAGAAGAATGTTGACACCTTTGTCCAGACTCAGTCGACCTACATACACAAAATCAATGATTCCGTCATTCTCTCTCTTAGTTGGTGGACTGAACAATTCAGTATCTACACCATTCCTGATTACTGAGAGTCTGCTCTCAGGAACTCCGTAATCAATGAAGTAGGGTTTCTGTGAAGGGTCTACAAGAATTATCTCATCAAATCTCTTAGCTGAAAATAGAGACCCCTTCCAGGCTATTGCAAAAAGAGTTGTGTAGAATGATACTCCCCCTGCATATGCAAGATGGAATGTTACGGTTGTGGGTGGTAGATATTTTCTATAGAATGGGAGAAATGATTCAGTAGTTCCGGAGTTCATTTGAATGTGTACCACATCAATCTCATGTTCTCTACAGATTCGCGCAATCGATCGTGGGGAACTGAAGGAGTCAACCGAAAAATGCTTGTTGAGCCAAACTGCTTTGAACCTATGAATCTGCTCTTCAGGAAGACCATCTACATTCTTTGAATGTGTGAGTGCATGTACCTCATGGCCTCGTTTTACTAGACCTTTCACGACACTGTCAGCACGAATACAGAGCCCATCCGGAGCTCCAAACTTGCTCACAATGCCTATCTTCATTGTCTTGTCACCAGAAACAAGTTGCTACGAATTGACATCCTATTAACATGTTTCTATAAAATCGCTCTAGATTTCAGCAGAGGGGCATACTGAATTGACACGACACTCTGGACATTTAGGTCGAAATGACTTACAAGTTTGGCGACCATGTGCACCCATAATTCTTGCATAATCTTTCCACAGAGTTTTAGGTAGCATTTCCATTAAATCTCTCTCAATCTTTTCCGGTTGTTTATCATACTCACTGAGTCCAAGTTTCACTGTAACACGTCCTACATGTGTGTCAACAACCACTCCCTCACTGAGATTGAACGCAACTGATAAAATCACGTTGGCTGTTTTTCTACTCACTCCCTTGAGTGTAATCAGCTCATCCATATTTTGGGGAATGGATCCACCAAAATTCTCAACAAGTGACCTTGATGTTTCAACAATATACACAGCTTTTCTATTGTAAGCGCCTATACCCCGAATGAGTTCCACAACATCCTCTATCTTTGCTTTCGCCATTTTTTCTGGAGTTGGATATCTTGCAAATAAATCGGGAGTTAACTTGTTCACTGCTGCATCTGTTGTCCTGGCAGAAAGGATTGTTGCAATAGTCAATTCAAATGGGTTTCTGTAATTCAAGTAGGTCGCAGGTGCTTCTGGGTATGCTCTCTTCAATTCATTGATAATCTTCTTTACAAGTTCTCTCTTTTCCAAAATTCCCACCAATCCTATTTGACAATGAGGAAATGAGTAATCATTATTTACAGTTTATGTAGGGTCCCTCTCTCTAATCAAACCTTGGCTTGATATCCATGCTAAAATTAGCATGTTGAGTAAAAGTATTACAAGGAATAAATCTCCTTGATAGAAATACTGGAAGAACAGACCTCCTATATATGGGCCAACAGATGCACACAACCAGACGATAAACCAGAAGACGCTAAGAATTTTGGAAGTATCCTGTCTTGGAAGACTTTTCTGAATTATTATGAGTAGTAAAAGGTACCATATCGAATCGTTTAGAGACTTCAATACTATTGCAAGGAATGGTGTTGAGAAGACTGCTCCAAGTCCAATCATTATTGATTCAGCGTTGTTGACTATTGATCTAGGTGCCCAGTAAGGAATCATTGGAGATATTACAAGCATCATTGCAGAGATTGGTATAATGCAATAGACTCCCAAAGCCAACTTCTTCAAACTGTAACGATCGGACAATCTACCCGCTCCCAACAAGAGAGGAACCGAAACAAGTATTGTCACAAGACTCATGATGGTTATGCCAGGTATCTCAATTCCTACCACTTCATAGATGTAAATGTATGAACCAAATTTGAACAACGAATCGCTAATGGAATCAATAATGACAACTGCAATCATACCTGGTACTGTTTTCATGAGCAATCCCACAGCTCTTTTATTGTCTTCAAAGAACGCTCTTGGTAGAGAAACACCATCTCGTTTTATTTCTGGATCCTTTCCCTTTAGGAAAACAGCTCTAGCAATTGCAGCTGCAATGAGACATATCCCGCCTATTAGAAACATTAGACGTAGACTTGGTTCAAACCCAAGAAGTGGTGTCAATATGACGAATGAACCAAGTGTGACAATCCCTAGTAATCGTCCAATCTGAAAAAGCGAAAGTCCAAGTCCACTGTGTTTCTTGGGGATATTGTCCATGATATATGCTGAAGATCCTCCTTTGAATATCTCCATGGTGGCTCCTATCATTAGAGCGATGAAGATCCAAGTGAACTCAATAAAAATTCCAAGAACTAAATTATAAGCAGCCATCATGAACATGGCTATTACCGAGAGATGCTTTCTGTTTACAACATCTCCAACATACCCCCCACCCAGACGTGAAATTGCAGCTACTGCATTGGATATAGATATGATGGCTCCAAGTGTAACGTAATCACCGGGATATAACTCGAGAAAGTAGAGATTGAAGAATAATCCCATGTAGCTAAAGGCACTGAAAATCCATGCAGTTGCCAAATAGACTGAATAATTTCGCCAAGAGAATATGATTTTGATAGAGTCAATCAGACTAGGACTTTCCTCTTTTATTTCATCAAGTTGGTCTTGGATTCTATCAAGTTTATGTCTGATCTTGTCTAGTTTTTCTTTTTCCTCTCTTATTTTGTCAAGTCTTTCTTCCTTTTCTTTTTCCCTCTCTTTTTCTCTCTCAGATTCTATCAAATCTTCCCAAGTGAGAAGATCAGCTTCAGTTTTAGGAGGTCCACCATCCAAGTCCCTTTCACTCCTTTCATCAGAATGTTGGATGAGCTTCAATATTATCAGGTCTCCAAACTGGTTGAAATGTGTACTGCCGTTCCCTTTTGGACCCCTCCGAACCGAAGTTCGGATTAAATTTGAACGGCATTAGAACAAGAAGCAGTAGTTGCTGAGGCTATATAGACGCCTCACTTTTCATACATACTGTATTGAATGTACTACTCCGGGGG
Source organism: Candidatus Thorarchaeota archaeon (assembly GCA_048882385.1). GTDB lineage: Archaea > Asgardarchaeota > Thorarchaeia > Thorarchaeales > Thorarchaeaceae > SMTZ1-45. The sequence continues at coordinate 5,491 of JBHLRQ010000043.1, forward strand.
TGAATCTTTTCCTTCGTCCCCCGGGAATACTCCGGGTCCATTGCCTTCACCAAGGTCACTAATCAAACACTAGCACTTTAACGTCGCCGTCCGCAGTCGGGATGGCCATGAGTTTGTGTGTGCAGATGTCCGCTGTGACCACAAGACATTCTGGTGGAGCATTCGCAGTGATTAGATTTCTTACAGCTAGCTCGAGGTTGATTGCTACAAGTCTAACAGTTTCTGAATCAGTGAATGGATCCACCTCTCGCCAATCATCTGGCTGAGTGAAGTCTCCGAATATTGGTTCGATTTTTTGTGTTCGTATCATTTTTCGTTTTTCCTCCGTTTTGCGGGTATGCCGCCATTTCTTTCATTATTACCATGGTTCATTACTACCAGGTCCGTTGTCATGTGGGCTCATTGTGGTTTTCTCCTCCATTGTCGGTTTCATTTTTGTTCTCTACTCCAAGCGCAAGGTTGGTATGCCGGATTTCTCCAGCTCTGCTCCAAGCCTTTGGGGGGTTTGGTTTCATCGTTTAGCTTCTCTCTCTAGAAGCTCACACTGCAGAGTTGTTGTAAGAAACCCCTACCAACCGTGTCCAGCAACGAAGTAAATCGACGCTGTGCGCACCTTGCAGTCGAGTCCGATTGACCTACTATCCACTGATTTGTATCAGTGAATCAGAATGGTGTCGGATCTTCGCATGGTGGCTGCACGACGGTCGAGATACCGCGTACAACACCGATTGATAGCAACTCCAATGCAGCACGATTCTTCGTCATGCTCTCGTAAAGAGTTCTCATCCGGTCTGTCTTAATCGCTTTCACCTCCTTCGATTGCTGGAAGGTTGATCGGGGTCACACTGTGTAGATTCACTTCCTATTAGCACACGGTCTAGTACCTGTATCTCAATGCAGGTACCTTCCCACGACTAACTAGGCGTAGGACTAACCTGTCCTTTGAGCTCATTCTACAGTGTGAAACCAAGTTAACGGGCTCAAAATCGTATAATAAGGCCGCGTTGTATTACGTAGGTCCATTAGACTTAGTTCTAATGACTCTATAGCCATAATCTAGTGAAATCCTCCGCGGCTTGATGATTTTACAAATGTGGCAGGTACAAACAAGACGAGCCACCAAATTGATAACTAAACATCTGGCCATATTACCTGGATATTGTGCTAATATAGGTGTTAGAAATGCGGCTCCTGGGATCTGGTGAATTACGGCTCCTACGTCGATTGGTGATAGATCCATCACTTCGTCAAGCAAGTCTTGCACAAGAACTCAATGTGACACGATCTGCAATTAACCAAATTTGGCACAAACTAAGCTCCGATTTCGATGCAGCAATTCGAAGTAATCTTGATTATGGAAAGCTTGGACTTCGATTTGTATTTGGGTGGGTGAGTGAGGGTAAGAGTCTGAATGTGCTATCTAAGTTCTCACAATGGCTTCATTCTAATCGATTCGTTACTCGGCTTACTAAATCAATAATGTCTTCGACAATGGACACACGGGTATACTATGAAGCAATCCTTCCTATTGGCAAACAGTATAGTTGGTTTCGAAGCCAGATGGAGAGGTTCCGTAAGAAACCCTACTCTCTCAAGGTAGACTATGAGGTTGTTTCGAGTGTGGCGAATCATATGAACCTCGGTCTGTTTGATGGTGCGCAATGGGGCTTTAGTAATGACTTTCGTCTTGAAGCCTCAATTGGTGCGGCGAAACACTATGTTGATGTGCTTCCTGTCTTAAGCACAGTTATCCAGAGTGAAACAAATCCTGTCGATCTTCATGATTTAGTAATCGCAGCAGCACTGGAGGCTAATTACCATGTCACTGCAACTGAGCTCGCGAAGAAACTAGAAATGTTGGGATTGAAACCTCTTTCCGGTAGGACTCTTCGACGTCGCTTGGCTCAATTTAGAAAATCTTTGACTATACCTTATGTGAACATATCCCACATTGGACTCAATCAAAAGATAGTAGTCTGCTTGAAAGAAGAAAATTCGTCCAAGTCCGCAATTAGCAGATTGCTTCATGCCCAGGCCAGTACTTTTCCTAAAGCTCGTGTCTTGTCTGGAACGAACATGACAGTTATCGATTTCGAAACCCCTGAGTATGTTGACTGGGTGACAATGTCTCAAATTCTATCCGGCATGATCGATAACACCTCAGAGATATGTACATTTATAGCCAAAAATCATGAAATAGACAAACGACTTGAGAGTGTGGTGTCCCACCTTGCATCACAAGCGCCCTCCGAGTAATGCAATAGCTGGCGATGAAAAAATTGAACAAAACAGGTTCAAGGCTTGAGGAAACTGTAGTAGATATCAGTCCATCCAAGAGTCTGTCATCGCAAATACAGACACCATTTGATGATCTCATTCCAGAATCCAACGAACCATCAGCTCAGTTTTATCTTGATGCAATGAGAATCTATCTCGGACTGTGTACAGGTTCATTATCAATGGAAACTGCAATCAAAGCAACGGACATTCTGAAAAACAACCCTGAATATACAATCTGTCCTACCAATCCTGCGATGATTCCGATAAACGCTCGATACAAATCTCGAATACTTGACAATCTAAAGACTTTGAAAAAATTCAATCTGATAACACGAGACTCGATCAAGTCTGCATACAGCTTTGCTTTCTTGAGCGAGGAAGGACCAATGAACAAAACCGATTACGAAGCCCTTCTTCTTTTCGCTCAAAATCCTGAGATTTCACTCGTTGAGGCATCCAAGACCCTCGGTATAACCCCTAGGACTATTGCAAGAGCAGTCAAACGTCTAAGAGATCGAAACGTCTTGCGCTTCTCTGCTCTTCTTGATTATACCGCTTTCAATCTCCAATCAGTTATGCTCTTCTTTACGATGAACGACAAAGCAGACTGGTCGGACGTTGAACACTGTATGACAAAATACCCTTTCACAAAAAGCATTTTGAAGACTACAATGACCGATCTTGGTTATGTCACATTTCTCATTCCAAATATCGCAGAAACTCGCAATGTGTTTCAACAATCAATTCGCGATATCTCTCAGGAATTCTTTGATTATGCTAGTCTTCACTATCAAACTGCAGTCGGTGCAAATTCAAATCTACAACTTTACAATGTTGATGAGTGGATATTGCCTAGATATCTTAGACAGGGTGATACCGATTTCGATGCAAGTCCATATGAATCCCCGCCATTGATTCATTGCAGAGGTCCAAAAGAAGAGTATAATCAATATGACTTGGCCATTGCAGCTCAAATTCAAAGCGACTCCCGTGCGGGGCCAAGCAAAATCAGTAATAACCTAAGAATCAGGGGTTTCGATGTAGAAACGAGAAGAATTGCCAAATTGGATAGGAAACTCAGAGAGAACCACTCACTCATGTCGTATATCCTGTTTGGTGGTTTAGGACTGTCATCTAATTTCTGTTTCGAGATTATCTGCAATGACCATTGGAAACAGCGAATCTTGCATCTTGTCGCACAATTTCCGTGGGTAATGTATTATCTATCAAATAGAGGAATTATAGTTTGGACAATGACGCCAGGAAATCATCAAGTTGATTATTATCAGATGTTCCGAACTCTCGAACAAAATCCAGATGTGGAAAAGGTTCATCCAATAATGACAATTGCTCAAGGTGGTTCAAAGGCAGTGACGGACCTAACAAGAGGTCTAAGATTGGAGAATGGAAAGTGGTCGATTAATATCGATGATGTCGATCTGACATATTGCTTACCCGAACTAGAATAGGGTTGATTTTGCTAGGGTTAATTTTTCAATGCCTTTCCTTGATAGGCCAATTGGAGGTCCAAAGACCACATTCGTGAAGCCAATGCTCTTCAGTTCTAAGACATATTCCTGAAGCTGCTTCACAGATCCACAAAATGCAAACTTCTTCAACACCTCTTCTCCTAAGGAATTTATGACTTCACTATCTATTCTTCCTCTTTCCTTCAACAGCAATCGCGCATCCTTCAACACTGAACTCAAACCAAAATGTTCTGCAACAGATTTCCCAAGTCCAACAGCGACCATTGCAGCAGAGTGGCTTATGTCAAGGTCATCTCTGAATCTTTCACATGGTCCAATTTGAACAGGTGGAAACAGTCCCAATTGGAAACCTGCTCTACTCTTGTTCTTGACTTTATTTGCAGCCCATCGAGCCATCTCCAAGTCCGAATAGTTGAGAAGAACACCATCTGCGTCAAGTGAAACCTCAATCATTTTTGGACCCTGTGCACCTACGAACACACTGCAACCATGACCTGTTTCAAGCAAACCCGCCTTTATTTCTAACAGCGAATTTTTGATTTTCTCGACTATTTTTTTGGGTGCGTGTGAAATTCCAATACTCTCAAGCGCAAATCGGTCTCCTGGTCCAAGTAGTAAATCAAATCTATCTCCATGACTTTCAATCAATGTGGTCATGAATTGCACAATCTGAAATGATGAATAAAGGAGAGGACTCACTAATCCGACACCTATTCTGCAGCTACTAGTCTTTTTTGCGATTGCTGCTGCCACTGCTGGTGCATACCTGAGTGCAGGGAAATCTGTTATCCAGACTTGGTCCATCTCTCCCTCGTCTGCAATAATCGCCTTTTCTAATGTCTTTGAGATGGAATCTCGGACATTTAGTGCTATTCCCCATTTCATGGATTGTCTCTCCTCGAATTGGCCTCCTCAAAGAGCTCTGTCGTGGCAGCTCTCCAATCACCAGAAAAGGGCGGTCCAATCACAACCTCGGTTGCACCAATTTCCGCCAATTTCTCAAACCGATCAACCATGTGTTCTTTGCTTCCGCTTATTGAAAAAACATCAAGTAATTCATCATCAACATACTCAGCTCCCTCTTTTGGGCTTGAAGCTGCAACTGTCTCACGAATTCTCTCAATTTGTTTAACATCCACATTCAACATATCTATGACTGAGTCTGGAGTGTCCGCGATTACTAATGCAACAACTCGCCTTGCAACTTTATCCTGTGTCCCTTTGAATGTAGGAATAGTCGGCACCCAAACAACCTTTTCCACTGACCCATGTTGTCTACCCACCGTTTCTGACGAATCATCAACCATTCTTATTGCATTTCGGAGATACTCGAAGGGTCCTGATAGGATTACACCATCTGCAATCCTCCCTGCGAGTTTAAGCATCTGAGGTCCTCTGACTCCAAGAAAAATGGGGATTCTACTCGGATTTACTTCGACTAGCTTAAAGTTTGTGAGTGAGAAGACCTCACTCTCTGCCACAACAGTTTCTCCTGCCCACAAACCGTTCAGAGTTTGGATCGTCTTATGAAGTTCAGTGACAGGTTTCCTGATATTAATTCCATGTTTTTCGAGATCCTGAATTCCACCTATGCCCAGACCATAGGCAAATCTTCCCTCACCCATCTCTGATAATGTGAAACCTACCCTTGCAAGAGTGGCAATATTGTGAACAGTTACAGGGATTATACCTGTACCTACTCTTGCAGTCTTGGTCTGCAGTAGAACATTCGCTGTCAGTACAAATGTTTCCTGACCAAGACCAATATCTTCGCCTATCCAGATGCTTTTGGCCCCAAGTGCGTCCGCATTTTGCGCAATCCAATCTGTTGCGCTCACTCTCATGTTTGTCGTGATACCAATGCTGACACCATACATTCTATTCATCTCTCTCAAGTAGTCTAGTACTGTAAAATCCCCTTCAAATATCCAGCTTTTGGCATAGGTATTTTTGTATGTGTAGCTATCTTCTGATGATTACATTGGCACGCATAGTCTGGGGAATCACTGGATCTGGTGATCACATTCAAGAAATAGTTGCTACCATGAAGCAATTGGAAGAAGATCCTGATCATCGAGTGACAGTGATTGTATCTAGAGCTGGAGAGCAGATGCTTAGATGGTATGGTCTTTGGGATGAGTTGAATGGGTCTTTCAGGAAGGTCCTGAAAGAATCCAATGCAAATGTACCATTTATCGCTGGTCCACTCCAATTGGGGAAGTATGATATTCTTGTGGTTGTTCCCTTGACTGCAAACTCCACCGCAAAGATTGCTCATGGTATAGCTGACACTTTGGTGACAAATGCTGTGGCACAGACACTAAAGGGTGACACACAAGTTTTGTTATATCCCGTTGATCAGTTTGACACAGAGATTGAAGCTTTGGGACCGAAGGGTGAGAAGTTCACAATACATCCTCGCAGAGTAGATCTGGAAAATGTTAGACTACTCAAGGAGATGGAAGGTGTCACCATTTTGAAAACTCCTTCTGATATTCCTGCCCAAATAGAATCCATCCTCTCCTCAAAATGAGGAATGTTCATGATCTCGAAACATGAAGTTGTCAGGAAGAAACTTGTCAAATGGTACGATGAACATGGCAGGAGTTTTCCTTGGAGAGATACAAATGATCCTTATCGTGTTCTGATTTCAGAGATTCTCCTAAGAAGAACAACAGCAACAGCTGTTTGTCGGGTTTATGGCGATTTTTTTGAACGCTTTGATTCCATAGAACGTCTAGCCCGTGCCAGAGAATCAACTATTGCCCAGGCGCTTGGTTCTCTTGGTCTTCAGTTTAGAAGAGCCTCAGAGCTCAAACAAATGGCATCTTTCATCAGCAAGAACTATTCAGGAACTATACCAAGGATTCACACGGATCTTCTATCTCTCCCGGGTGTAGGTCCCTACATAGCCTCCGCGGTCAGGAACTTTGCCTTTGGAGATCCTGCTCCCCTCGTCGATGGTAATGTCATTCACTTAATTTCACGGGTCTATGGAACCAACTTCAAGGGACCTGCAGATTCTGATGCATGGGAATTCATGTCAGATCTCGGTGGAAATCAACAGGAAGCCAAACTATATTGGGGACTCATCGACTTGGTGGCTACAATCTGCCTTAGACAGAATCCACGGTGTTCAATCTGCCCTCTGTCTGAGGTATGTTCGTATATGAAAGGAGAAACATCTGTTGAATGTCCCTGAAGGTTACAAGTTTGGTTTCGTTAAGACTGATGATGATCTGAAAGAACTTCTTGAATTCCATTCTATAATTCATCCTGATGATAATCCTGAAGAGCTGAAACGTCAAATCGAGAGGTTGCCAGGATTCGGAAGAGAACTAAACTTCTTTCTACGTCACGTTGAAACCGGATTGATTGTCAGCTCGCTGAACGCAATTCCTAGCACATGGTCCTATGATGCAGTTCCTCTTCGAAACTTGGAACTTGGCTGGGTGGGCACATTAAAGGAACACCGGAGAAAAGGACTGGTTCGTGTTTTGTATGAACACTTTGATAGTCTGCTTCATGAAGGGGAATACGATATCTCTACAATTCAGGGCATTCCATACTATTACCGTCAGTTTGGATATGACTTTGTGATTCCGATGGACCCTACCTTGTGGATTAATACATCCCAGCTTCCAACCATTGATGAAAAAGCACCTCCTCTCTATATGAAAATCAGTTGTCGTGAGGCTGAAAAGAAAGACCTTGACGAACTAATGAACCTCTATGATGAAAATAATAGACAAGTTCAGGTATATATTCCACGAAACAGAGAACTCTGGGAACTTCAAGAGGAAACGAAGACATTCTATGAAAGCAAGTTTCGCACATTTGTCTTTGAGGACAAGGATAACATGATAGGTTACCTTCGACTAATTGTATACAAGCCTTCTACTGGCCTCTATGACTCTAATGTGAGAGTCATCGAGAGCAGTATCAAGACCTATGATGGTGTCATGAGAGCCTTACAAGTGATAAAATCAGAAGCTCAGAGACATAATTTCCAACAAGTTGGCGTGATTGGAGCTCCTTCCAACAATCTCCGAACAATAGTGAAGGACTTAGGTGGTCAAATCTTGGGTGAGTGGAAACACCAGTTACGTGTTCCAAATATCCTGCGGCTTCTTCAAAAGATTGCTCCTGTCTTGGAGAAACGTCTTGTTGGATCTATGTTTGAAGGACTAACAAAAGACCTAGCCATTAACACATTTCGCCACTGCTACCTACTAAAATTCTTGAATGGCAATATCGCGAGTATTACTGATATCGGTATGCAAGAAGTAAATGAGAATCGAGGATTTCGCGCCCCCCCAAATGATTTGATTCGTTTGATTTTTGGAACATATGATATCGATGAAATTCAACGTAGTAACATTGACTTTATTGTGAGTCGAGATTTGAAATCATTAGTTTCAACCCTGTTTCCAAAGGGAGAGAGTTGTATCTACTATTACATGTGCTGAATGATTCTATTCGTCCAAATCAGGAATCGGTAACTCAATTGCGAATGTTGTACCACATGGACATGTTGCACTTATTGGATAGTTGTCTGGAGTATCTATACTAAGAGAAACACCTTGAGCAGCAGCTCGGTCAATCAGCGCTTGCATATGATGAACCATATATCTGGCAAACCCACTTACTGTGTCTGGAATCGACATATCATCGATAAAGTAAACATATCTCTCGCAGTTAGGACAATGGCTGAGGAGAACGTGAGTGCTATCTGAACAGCTTTTGCATGTTACCGATGTGTGGTGATAGTCTGGAGCAATTGGTTTTGGAAGATTGACCTTATTCTTAGTACCACATCGATAGCAGTGATAGACGAAATCATTGCTCATGAGTATCTACTCCTTGACTCGGTGTTAATCACAAGGGTGTGTTAAATCCATATGTAACAGTGCAATGTGTGTGTACCTAATAAGGAAGCATAGACACCAAATTGAGGAAGTGAAGAAATATGTTGATTCAGCAACAGAACACGAAACTGAACTCATTGTTGCTCGTGTTCCTCACCGAGAATTATACCACTGGAGTTCGACGTTGTGATAACTGTAACACAACATCTCCTCGATTTGAAAGAATTTTTCTCATTAATGAAGAATGGATTTGTTTTGATTGTGTCCTCTCTAGAATAAATGGAACCCCGCCCCTATGTTAGCATCTTCAAAACCGAACAGTGTAAAAGAGAGTAATATGCCCTGTATCCTGTTAGGTGAGTCCATTGAAGACACGAATTCAACCACATCTCAGAGTTGGAGAAGGCGATGTAGAAAAGATAGTTGTTATCACAGGCAATCCTGATAGAGTACCTGTGATTGCTTCGAGGATGAAAGATCCCGAAGAGGTGGTGCGCTATAGAGGTCTTGTCACATATCGTGCATATACTCCCAAAGGAAATGCAATTACAATTTCTGGTACTGGAATGGGTGTTGCAACAACCCACATCTGTGTAGAAGAGTTGGCGAAACTTGATTGCAAAGTGATTCTTCGTCTTGGAAGTTGCGGCGGAGTAGATCCGACTGTGAAGACGGGCGATGTTGTCGTTCCAACAGCTTGTGTCCGTGATGAACGTGCAAGCCTAAACTATGCTCCAATGGAATATCCGGCTGTAGCCTCCCCTGAATGGTATCTAGCTCTCCATGACAGCATACTGCAACTTCTTCCACCAAACCGTGTGCACTCAGGGATAAACTGGACATCTGACATTTATTATGTAAATCCAGCACTCAATCAACTTGAAGTTTGGACTCGTGCTAGAGTAAAAAGTGTAGAGATGGAATCATCACTTCTATTCACGTTTGCACAGACTAGAGGTTTAGATGCTGCAGCGATTCTCTCATGTGATGGAAATCTACATGGCGCACAGAAGACTGAACAAAGTTCAGAAGATGAAAAAACAGGAGAACAAAACCCTCTGCTGGTGGAAGCGATTGAAAAATCTCTTGACGCCTTAGTAATGGCCGTAGACAAATTAGCGGACAAATACTGACAATAATAGGGGGCTCTTGATGGTTTCTGGGGAATCTGAATCGATCTCCAAAAATCAAATCCGATCTTATATGATTATGAAAGCTGAAACTCAAGAAGCACTCCAACTGGCTGAGGAATGGTGGCAAGAGAAAACTCTTCCAACGTATGTCAAGATTAAACGTCTTGATATGGAGGAAATTGATGAATTTGTTGAATTGTATAATCGATGTTTCATAGCATCGCCAGATCCTTTCTGTCCTTTAACCTCTGAACAAGCCCAGAAACTAGATCCTGAGGGTATTTTTGTAGCCAAACTTGGTGGATCTTATGTTGGCTTCATAGCATGCTTTGTGGAAGAAAAAGAAGATTCAATCTATGGTGAAATCACTGGAATTGGAGTTATTCCGTCTAGAAGGAGAAAAGGAATCGCTACTGCTCTCATCAAGCAAGCTGCTGAATATTTCATAGACTCTGGAGTTAAGGAAATCTATTGTGAAGTGTATGAGAAAAATACACCTTCCCAACTCCTCATACTGACATACGGTTTCAAGGAAGTCGGTCGTAGAAACATCCCAGTGACCAACGCAGCAAAAACATCTGACGAAGAATCAGACTTGCCGGGAGGAAAGATCATGAAGCGATTAGGCCTTCGGCCTCGTCCTGGATGCGAATCATGCAGGGATTTATAGACTATGTATAGCAACCTGGATACTGGACAGCTTATTAGTCGAGTTATGCTAAGAGGAAACTGCAATGCAGGAGTACAGGGTAAACAGTGAAGTCGTTTGTGATTCAGCTCCGAGAATCACACTAGGTCACTTTGAGAAAGTTAGCAATCCCAAATCAATTCATGGTATCTACCCATATAGAGGTAAGATGTCAGCAATCGATGCAGCACATGTCATTTCACAGTTGTCCCCTGACTCAGTCTTATTAGATCCCTTCTGTGGAACTGGTACGATTGTCTATGAAGCACAGTCTCACGGAATGAAGGCAATCGGGGTTGATAACAATCCCTTGGCCTGCATCATCGCTCGTGGTAAGCTTGATTATATCGATCATGAAACAGTGTTGTCGACAATTGATACAGCAATCCAAGAAGCCCAACGACAGGAAGAAATCACTCCAATGCCTAACTCCGCCGCAAAATACTTCCATCCTGAAACAGCTGACCAAGTAATGAGGATGGTTTCCGTTTCAGGAGACTTTCCATCATATCTCCTTGCCACTCTCTATGGGTCAATATGCGTGGCAGCAAGAGGTTGCAATGGATGGCTCTGGACATCTAACTCTATAGGTCGAATCAACAAACCACTCCGCAATATCGACTTTTATTCCACACTCATTAGGAAGACCAAGAAACATCTTGAATTCATCAATGCAGGTCCTCATGCTGAAATCTATTCGCACGACACTCGATACATATACGAAGTTGTTGCTGAAAATTCAGTCGATGTCATCTATACCAGCCCTCCCTATTTTGATGCTCTCGATTACACCAGCTACTACTCAAAGATAGTTCTTGAAATTCTTGGTTTTGATAGAACATCGATCCGTGACGGGCTCATTCAGAAATTCTCGTCTTACAGAGAGGATATGCAATCTGCACTATCTGCAATAGATCGTTTAGTCCATGATGAATCTCTCATCATCTTCGTTGTTGGAGATCGAATGGTGCACGGTAAACTCATACGAGGGTCGGATCTCTTTAGCGAAATAGCTCCTTGGAGCAATCCCTATGTCGTCGAGCGAGAGTATACGAATACAGCTAGTGGACTCTGGGATACAATTAATGCCACAAAGAGGAAAGAGCAGATACTAGTCTGGGATCTTGCTACTGGGGGTCGAAGGTAAATTGACCGATCACAAGGTAGTGATTGGAGATAGCAAATACATGGATCAAGTTCCCGATTCATCAGTACACCTCGTTGTAACATCTCCCCCATATTGGAAACTCAAGGACTATGGTGATGAAGAAGGTATTGGGCAAGCATCTACTACATATGAGGAGTATCTCTCTGCAATCAATGAAGTATTTCGCGAATGCGTTAAGAAACTCATCCCTGATGGAAAACTAGTCATTAATATTATCCCTATTCTTCTTACCGGGAAGAACACTAAATTCAACCGCCGAGTTACGAAGTCAGTCTTGATTGATCTAGAGCACTTTATGAACTCACTTGGAAACATGTACTTTCATTCATTATTCATCTGGGACAAAAGAAAATCTGCAAGATTCAGTTCTTGGGGGTCATACCCATATCCACCGAATTTACTCTCATCATTTCCATATGAGTGGATTATTGTCTTTTCAAAAGCTGGCAAGAGACCTCGAGTTGCCCCCGAAATCAAGGCTGCATCGAAAATCAGTCATGAGGAGTTCACCAATTGGGTTCAGAATTCTATATGGGATTTTCAGCCTGCTTCTGCAAAACAAGAGCAACATCCTGCACCTTTTCCTGAGGAGCTTCCTCGAAGATGTATTCGGCTCTACTCATTCGTGGGAGACACAGTACTCGATCCTTTTGCAGGAACTGGAACAACCCTAAAGGTTGCCCGTGATCTAGGACGTAATTCGATTGGATTTGAGATTAATCCTGCATATGAACCTTTGATTCGAAAGAAACTAGGAAGTAATGATAAACATACTAAAGACTCCTTCGAATATATCATTGGAAAAAGTCAAAGCTAATTAGTGTTTTAGTCAATGGTCTACTATCGTACATCGCGATCAACCAAAAGTGGGGATTCGATTTCAAATGGAGGAGTACAGAACCTTTGATCTATGATGTCATCGTAGTAGGAGCAGGTCCCGCTGGAACAATTGCAGCTCATAATTGCGCAGAAATGGGCTTTAACACGCTGTTGTTGGAGAAATTCAAACTGCCACGTGAGAAACCCTGTGGTGGAGCAGTGATGTATCGAGCGCTCCGAATGGTTCATGGAAAAGTGCCTCGTAACCTAATTGAACGAAGAATTTTCGGGCTTAGGTTTCTTCTAGCCAATGGCAAAGGAGCTGAATTCATCTCTGACAAACTAATTGGGATCACGGTATTCCGTGATCGATTTGATGAATTTCTAGCAAAACGTGCAATCAGAGCTGGAGCAGATTTTCTTGAAGATGCACGTGTAGTGCATGCCTCAGTATCATCAGATTCAGCGACTGTGATGATTGCAAATGGAAGAGAGTTCAAAGGAAGATTCCTACTTGGTGCCGATGGAGTAAATTCAATTGTTAGTAGATCACTTGGGCTTAGACCAAAAAGAAAGAATCTATTGAAAATTGGTCTTGGTATGGAAGCAGACTTCCATGTTGGAGAAGACGGTGTTCTCAAAGCAACAAATGGAAATCCATCAGTCCTTGAAATATGTCCTGTTGAAAATCGAATCAGTTATGGATGGGTTTTTCCGAAGAAAGAGCATCTGGCAATAGGAATCGCTGGGGCTGCTTTGCATATGCAATCGCTTAGATCGGATTTTGACGAATTTTGCAGAGCAACTGAAAACCGTCTTGATATACCCCTTGAATTGGAAAAAAGAAGGACCTTTTTCATAGGTGGCGACGGTCTTGGGAGTAAAAACATTACAGAACGTGCTATACTGATTGGAGACGCCGCAGGCTTCGTAGATCCACTTATGGGTGAAGGAATCGCATATGCTATGCAATCTGGTGCCTTTGCAGCTTCAGTCATTTCCAAAGCAATCTCCCTCAACAGACACGATGAAGCAATTTTGTCTGAGTACCAAGAAAAATGTCGTGATTACTTCACATCAAACTTTACATTTGCTGGACAGGTTGGCGTACGCGCAACTCCATTCGTGGATCAACTCCTTCCCAGAATGAATGGACATAGACTTGCTGGTGATATCCTAGCAATGCTTGCCCGTGGAGAAATCGGATATTCAGACATTCCTTACACAGTTATTAGAAAACTCCCCAGAGAATTACCAACTATAATAAAACACGTTGTTCAATCTCATATTAACACTCAACACTGAAAAGCTTCTTAGGTCCTGAATCAACTGCGTAATTAGCCATGAGAGAGATAGGGATTATACTAATCGTATTTTTGATATTCACTATGTCCATTAACTCGATGGGTCCACATCAAATCTCACATGTCCCCTCTTTCAGTGGAACTAATGCATATCAACACCTTATAGATCAATGCAACTTCGGACCTCGACCTCCTGGTTCTGAGAATCTAAGTATGTGTAGAACAATGATTTCAGACACTTTCCGAACTGCAGGATGGAATGTTACTTTCCAAAACTTTACCTACCAAGAAGTGGAATGCGTTAACATTATTGCTACATGGGCTTCTTCGGAAGCCTCACCTCTCATACTCGGTGCCCACTATGACACCCGCCCCAGAGCCACATCTGATCCCGATCCTGTAAATAGGTCCAAGCCAATTATAGGAGCTAATGATGGTGCAAGTGGTGTTGCTGTACTTATGGAATTAGCTAGATCATTACCTGAATCTGTAAGATCAGCAGTAGAACTTGTTCTATTTGATGCTGAAGATTCTGGTCAAATTGATGAGTGGGACTGGATTCAAGGAGCAACATACTATGTATCTCAGCTGAGTTCAGAACGCAAAAGCTCTATCCGTGCAATGGTCCTTGCTGATATGGTTGGTGACGAGAGTCTACGTCTACCTCGGGAGAGCAGCTCAACTAGGTCTCTTCAGAACACTATCTGGAATATTGCTAATCAATTGGGTTACAATGAAACATTTCTTGAAAACTATGGTGCTTCAATCACTGATGATCATCGACCTTTTCTGAATGCTGGAATACCTGCTGTGGATTTGATACATTATCCATTTCCTTGGTATTGGCATACTCTAGAAGATACACCCGACAAATGTAGCTCGACAAGCCTTCAAATAGTGGGTGATGTGTTAGAAGTGTTTGTAGTGGAACAAGCCAATGATGGATCAACTTTTCCAATTGACGAATCGATGCCTCTCATCATCGCTCTTGGAGTAGCAGCTATTATCGCAACGTCATTCGTGTATTTCATACTGAAACGTAGATGATATGCTACACACTTTTAACCAAATTTCCTTTGATTCTAATTTGATGCTTGTCTTACGGTGATTCAGATTGGAAAAATCCATTGTCTTTCGACCATCTGATAGTGCTCCATCCCCCTTGACAAGTATCTCCGTATCGCCAAAGGGTCGATTAATCGCTTGTGGTACGATGGATGGACAGATCCTGCTTTTTCACTCCAAATCAGGTAAATCGAAACGTGGTGTCATAGGTCATGATGGTTCAGTATCAGCATTATCTTTCGCAGGAAAATCCAATTCCATAGTTTCCTGTGGTTGGGATAAGACCACACGACTATGGGACATAAAAAGCAAAGAGGATCCAATTGTGTTGAAACATGCCTCTGAAGTTAAAGCTATGGCAACCTCGGCATCATTTGGGAAAGGTGCTTCTGGAGCCCGTGATGGAGAAATAAAGGTATTCTCACTGAGTAGTCTAAAATGCATCAAAAATCTTCAGGCGCATAGGTCTGATATTTCTGGTATTGTCATCCTAGGCGAGGAAAAGAAAATGGTGACATCATCCTATGATGGAGAATGCAAAGTTTGGGATTTATCATCTTACGAGTCCATCATGACCTTGGTTGAGCAAAAATCCCGTATTAGATCTATTGCATCATCAGGTGATGGGTCATATGTGTTCCTGGGGCAACGCGATGGAACCATACTAAGAATTAGTACAGAAAATGTTGATGACAAAGTCGAAATGCTCGGACATACAGATATTGTGAGCGCAATGTCAGTCGACACCTCTGGGAAGTTTCTGGCATCAGGAAGCTGGGACACTACTTTGAGAGTCTGGTCACTGGATGATTTTCAAGAAATTGCTCTTGGAAAATTAGTCACTGGAATTGCTTCACTCGCATGGTCCACACATGAAAATGTTGTTTATTCTGCTGACTTTTCTGGTTCTGTGACATCATGGTCATTTTGACTGTAGCGATCTTACATCAATATCTGCAAATCCCTCTCTATTCCAAGTAATCCGAATCCGCTCATAATTCCGATTAATCTCACCTGGCTTTTCATTCCTCAATATGTCTTCGATTCTTTCTGCCAGTCGATTCCTACTTCTCTTATCAAATGGTATTCCAAGAACACTACCATCAGGAATGAATACTATGACCGCTTGCTTCTCCAATTTGATGATGGGCTGTGAGAGAATCAGTCTACCTGGCTTGAAAAATGGAGTCTTGTCCCTCATGCTACGAACAGTCTTTGCCAATCTTCGATGGTTCGAAATTTCTACTCGAGCGGTCTTTGCAACATCCTCAAAATATTGGACTCTTTTATCGAACTTTTCAAAAAAGGTGTCCTGTAAGACTTGAATGGTTCTGGTTGGGGATGTTAGATGCTGTCTCAGTATCTGTTTGATTGTCCAGTTCGTTGCCATTCCATACCTCTGTAGTTCCCCTTCGAGAATATCCTGCTTGTCTCTCGTTAATGTAACACTCAGAAGTTTCAGTATCTCAACATCCGACATGGACACCACTGTAGCTGAAATCTCCAAACTCGCCTAATCAATCTAACCTAAAGACGCTGTGCTATAAACCGAGCTTCGCTGATTATCCTCATTATCTCCTTTGGTAGTATATCATAAGCTCCATGCTCTACCAATATCTCCTCATAGAACACCGGTTCACTTTCACTGAGTTGATCCATAAACGCACCATCTACGAAGCTCGAAAATTCCTTGAGTGTTATTAGTGCCCTACCCAATGAGCACGCTGCATGCCGCATTTCTAACACAGCCAGCTCATAGTCCCCTGCATATGTCAATCCTAAGGCACCATGATACTCTCTTTGGGCTTGTGATAAGAGGCCCGTAGCAAGTAAGGCTTGCTCGTCGAGGGTTACATCACTTATTCGTAATTCAGCATTATCCAACCAATTACGTAGGTCTTTGAGTACTGCCAATAGTTTCGGCTCATTCATTCCCTTTAATTTGAACGCTCTCAAGAACAATGAATATATCATGGGATCGAGCATTCTGACCTCAGTCAAGACTTCAGCGGGTTTCAATATCAGGAAGTTATTATTCACCATTAGGATGACTCGTCCAAGATTGAATATTCCTTCACGCATCTCGAAGATTGCACTTGGTCCTTCATCTTCCTCTGCGAATTTTTCTGCTCTGTCTAAGTATTCTAGTGCTGTGTTCTTGACCTGTGAGATTGACTCATCAGACCATACATAGTTCACAGTCTTCTTCTGCCAATCACTCACCAATCCTTTGGTGTCATGCATCACAAGGGAATTTCGTAGACGATTGATGACTTCAGATATCTTGGTGACATCCTTTGTAGCTCCATCAAATACATCTTCAACTTCCTCGACAGTCATGAAGACCATGTCCACAAGCACCTCTTTGTGTGTAGACATTAGTCTAACAGGCGCCTCATTTGCATCCCAGATGATGCAAATATCTAGGTCCGAATTTGCTGTGGCAGTTCCTCTCACATAAGACCCATACACGAAGATGCCTTTGACATTCCCATGGTTCTTCCATTCATTCACTGTGTCTTTCAGGGCATCTGTGAAGCGTTTACGGATATCAGGCATCTTTTATTTCTCCACCACTGTTCTCTACTGTGTGCAGTCAACATGCTACAAAGTGTTGGATGTCAATAAAACTATCTGATACGAGTCCCGACACTAATTAATAGTCGATTACCAATTCAACTTCTATGCCCAGAATAGATGGTAGAGCCAATGATGAGCTCAGACACGTTCAATTCACACGTAATTTTCTCAAACATCCTGAAGGCTCAGTCCTAATTGCGACGGGAGAAACTAAGGTCATCTGTACAGCAACAGTTGAAGAGGGAATTCCGGGTTGGCTAAATGGTAAGGGACAAGGCTGGGTTACTGCTGAGTATGGAATGCTACCACGCTCCACAGATGATCGTATGAATCGATACAAAGTAAGTGGAAGAACTCAGGAAATTCAGAGGCTTATTGGGAGGTCTCTCAGAACTGCAGTAGATATGTCAAAGATAGGTGAGAACACCATTAGGATTGATTGTGATGTCATACAAGCTGATGGAGGAACACGTACTGCATCAATCACTGGTGCATATGTTGCTCTCTGTGATGCTGTTCAGTATATGATTGACATGGACATGATTTCTGAGAGTCCTGTAACCGGTAATGTTGCAGCAGTGAGTGTTGGGATGATCAATGGTGAAATCCTTCTAGATCTTTGCTATGTTGAGGATGCTCAAGCAGATGTGGACATGAATATAGTCATGCATAGTAACCAGTTTGTTGAGATTCAAGGAACTGCTGAAGGAGCTACCTTTGATCGTGACACCATGAATGTGATGTTGGATTATGCTACAAAAGGAATCTCAGAACTAATTGAAGCTCAATATAAGGCGCTGTCGGTGTGATAGAGCTCAAAAATACCGCCTCTGACAAAAGCTTTATACGCAAATCTTGAAGAATAATCCTGCTCTCGTCGAAGAGAAGGTCTTATGCGACGTGAACGTCGTGAGGCTGTTCTGGTAACACCGGTGACGGAAATTACCCTCGACGCATAGCAAGCTTTAAATCGCCGTCAAATTAGGCTGGCGGAGCACTCGCTGGAACAGTGAAGTGCTAGCGTTAGGTCCGGAGTTCAGATGTCTTCGAACACTGAACAAAGGTTCATCGGGACCAGGCCATGAGATTGGTGCCATTCCCGATGGAGGACCGTCAACGTAGATGACTCGGTGAAATGTGTCATGGAGAGTCTGATGCGTGGACTGCAGAGGATGGAGGTACACTGATTCAAAAGAATTGTAGGATATACCAAAATTTAGGATATTAAGTTACTACAACAACTCCTTGGCATGATTAGAGATAATCATGTTCACATTATTGTGGACAACAGGTAATACTGTGTCAACACATGAGTAGATTTGCGATTCGCTAAACGGTCAGTGGTGGATGACTTGGTTGGTTAGCCGA
>JBHLRQ010000044.1:0-2624 GCA_048882385.1 Candidatus Thorarchaeota archaeon
TTTACCATCCCCTTCAGTGGTTGCATTCTATGAAGATGTTTCATTTGTGATACATTTTGATGACACAGATCATGGAGTGCCAATAAATGGAGCAGAAGGACAAATCTCTATAATATACGATTCAACAGGACCAGAACCGTCATCTTGGTCAGTCATCCCACTAGGTGGTGGAGAATACAACCTTTCCGTAAGCATGCTAGATTCTCTGAGTGTCGGCTTACAAATCATCACCGTGACTGTCAATTATTCCACATATCAGATTGCTCAAACATCAGTTGTGTTCGGCTTGCGAAACAGAGTCGCAGGACTTTCTGCTGTCATTGCACCAGCAAACTATGCAGGCTTTGCAACATCAGTTATGATGTACTTGGTTGACTATGATGCAAACGATAATCCCCTTGCAGGAGCTACTCTAATTATAACCTGGGGAGATTCATCATCCTATGTTGACATGGGGGATGGCAGTTACAACATTACACTTCAGACTGGTAGTTTGAATTTTGGATCTCAAATCTTGACCGTACAGGCGAATCCACTGCACTACGAAATTACTTCACTTAATGTAGAAATCAACCTTCTTGCAGTCCCATCTGAGTTAATAGTCACTTGGAGTGGACCAGGACCTGGCAGTGAGGTCCATTGGGGTGAACCGCTTACAATATTTGCAGCAATCAACGATACTCTTCGGAATCAGACTGTTTCAGTAGCCACCATTACCTATGACTGGATTGGTGGGACAGGATCATTTCTACCCTCAGGCGTTCCTGGTAACTACACCGCGATTCTTGATACCAGCCTAGGGACCACTTCTGATACTATCATTGTGAGAATTGAGGGTAGTTCCCCGAACTACATTGATGCATCCTATCAACTTGTTTTCAGAGTTTTACCAAGACCAATGGAAGTCATCCCTGTGGGAAATAGATATGTCTTCACGATACCATATGGAGATACTGCTGAAGTAATAGTATACTTGGAGGACTCTCTTGATGCTAGCCTCGTGACTGAATCAATTATCACGGCGAGCTGGAACTACGATTCCAACTTAACACTGATTGAAATTCCAAGCGAGCCGGGTCATTACAGACTTCTGATCCCAACTGGAACCGCTGATTCCGGAAGTTATCAGATTCAGATACATGCTTCAAAACAGAACTATGGTAATGCATCTGCAACACTGATCATGGCAATTTCAACGATAAAGATGGTAGTATGGCTTGACAATGTTACAGTGACCTATGAATACACTTCTTTCTATTGGTCAGAAGTAGTCAGAATTGGGGTATACGTTCTTGCACCTGCTCTCAACATATCGAACCCATTCTCGACTGGGATGGACGGTCTGGTCGTTACGTGGAACTCACCCGAACTAGGTGCCAATGGAACACTCACGAATGGAATTCTGATTGGTGGTTCAGGGTTCTATTATTATGACTTCAATACCAGTCAAGGTATTGCTTCTCTCCACACGTTCATTATATCTGCTAACCCGCCCAACGAAGACTACGAGAGAGCAGATAATTCAACATCGATATTTGTAAGGAATCTAGAAGCGGACATCCTAGTACCAGGTTCACCTGATTTTGTTTGGGGATGGGCAGGTTTGTTAAATGTCACTTATCAGGACATCTATCATACACAAGGTGTACAAGCTGACTCGGCTGTATACTCGTGGGCAGGTGGATCTGGAAGTGGATTCTATCTAGGTGAAGGGATCTATGGCATTCCGATCAATACAACAAATCTAAGACCAGGAACATATACAATCACAATTGAGTTTCAAAAGGCAAACTTTGAAAATGTAGAGAGAACTATTAGAATTCATATTGCGTCGGTTCCTACTGAAATTGCGGTTCTTCTTCCTGAACTATATCGAGTAGGCGATTCGTGGACGAATTTGCAGGTACCTTATGGGGATGTAATTACAGTCACTTTACAATATAACGATACAAATAGTGCCAGAGGAATTCCTGATGCCTTATCTGACAACTCGTTCTTTACTGGTCCCGGAGTCTATGAAGAACCTCTTGTTTTAGTGAACCACGGAAATGGCAATTACTCCTTCGTGTTTAATACACTTAATTGGAGTTTGTATTCAACCATATCATATCAGATTCAATTTATGCTTGAAAATTACACCACAGCAGTATTTGTTTTCGAGATTACTATCATCAAAATTCAGACCAATCTCGAGATAATTGGACC
This sequence comes from Candidatus Thorarchaeota archaeon, assembly GCA_048882385.1. Classification (GTDB taxonomy): domain Archaea; phylum Asgardarchaeota; class Thorarchaeia; order Thorarchaeales; family Thorarchaeaceae; genus SMTZ1-45. Next base: position 2,206 of record JBHLRQ010000044.1, read on the forward strand.
CTCTGTGATGTCACTATACTGGGGAGTGAATACCACATTTTGGGTCTATTATTCTGATGCATGGCTAGGACATTCTGGAGAAGGAATTACTGATGCCACGGTTGTTATTGACAATCCTCAGGCATATTATGCAACAATTGAATATCTTGGTCCTGATGAAAGTCGTCCAGGATATTATGAGTTTAGAGTCACCGCGCTTGGAGTATCAGGTGTTGCAGAAATAACAATACTTCTCAACAAAACATACTATGAGGCCGAGGAAGTGACCCTTTCTGTTTCAGTTAGTCCGTCTCCTGAACAAATCGCATTTCAAACTGCAGTTACTTTTGGCAGTGCTTTTGCTATCTTCATAATTCTTTTCGGAGTTGTTTGGGTACGAATTCTGAGAGTGCCAAAGATAATTAGGATAATCAGTGGTC
>JBHLRQ010000044.1:2724-4305 GCA_048882385.1 Candidatus Thorarchaeota archaeon
TATCTTCATAATTCTTTTCGGAGTTGTTTGGGTACGAATTCTGAGAGTGCCAAAGATAATTAGGATAATCAGTGGTCAGGTTCGACAATTGCGTAGAGGCCGAATGCCAAAACCAGCTAAAGGAATGAAATCAAGGCAAGCTCTAATTGCAGAACTATTCAACGAGATAAATGAGCCAATGGGAGTAAAGAGAAAAGCCTCTCAAATGCCTGCAGAGCCTATTATCATAGAAGTGCCAGAAATTGACGAACTGGTCATTGACCTCGCAATACTAACTGGGATGACTCAAGAAGAGCTCGATGATTTCAGATTTGAGATATCAAAGATGAAGATGAGCCAGCAGACCACCTTTGTGAGAGAGGTGATTAGTCAGGAGGCAATTAGAGTTGCAGGAATCCAAAACAAATCTGTTGAACAGGTTTTGAAAGAAGTTGTCGCAGAGAGGAGAAAGAGGATTGGTGGAGTTGAAACCCCAAGCGAACCAGTAATTTACGAAGTTGATGAAGAGGATATAGAAGTTACTGAAGAAGAAGGAATCGATTTCGAACAGCAATTACGAGAACTGGAAATAAGTGAGATGGCAGAACAACTTAGGAAACGAGGTATTCCAGATCACGAGATTGAATCCTTTACAAGCCAAGCCCGAGAACTACCCAAAGATGTCGTTGAAATGCTTCTTCAAAGCTTTATGCCTAAAGAGAAACTAGAACCAGTCGAAGAAAAGATCGAGCATCTCTCTGAGGATGAACTTGAGAATCTTAGGTCTGAACTGATAAAACGAAAGGCAAGTGAACGTGAAGTAGAATCAATTCTTGAACAAGCAAGAAGCCTTCCCAGAGAACTTGCACTCGAATTTTTCAAGGAACCTGAAAAACCAACTAAGAAGAAACGCAGAAAGAAAATTGAGAAGCTCTCAAAGAAGGAACGTGAAGAACTACGCGCAGAATTGGTTCGTAAGAAGGTGCCAAAAGAAGAGATTGAAGTAATAATGAAAGAGGCTGAAACGGCACCAAAGGAAAGAATTCAGGAATTTCTGAAATCACTAGAGGACACCGAGCTTGAAATACCAATTGAGAAAGTCGATTTCGAGGACCGACTTAGTGACTTTGAGATTGAAGATCTTCGTAAACAACTTGAGGAAAGAGGAATACCACCAGAAGAGATTGAATCAATTGTCAAGCAAGCTAGAAACCTTCCTAGTGCGTTAATTGATGACCTCCTAAAGAGCATTGATGCGGATTTGGATAAGAAGTAGGACCCCCTATCCTTGCAACGATCACACTACTTCGTCAGAACTAGTATCCATTCACCCTGCATTCGTTCAGGGCGGGGAATTCGGATGAAGTGACGAATTAATTTGGAGAAGAATGATTTTTCCAGTTTGAATCCAACTTTTGAAATCGCGATCTCAGAAAGAATCAAGTCTGATCGCACCTCAATTCCGCGTATTTGATTGGACCCAATTGATATGCAATAACGACTCCCAGGTTTTAGAACTCGATACATTTCACGTAGCTGTTTCTCCATATCTCTGAAGAATTTGAACACAATGAAAGACCTTCGTGGATCTTTATCGTAAAT
>JBHLRQ010000044.1:4405-24123 GCA_048882385.1 Candidatus Thorarchaeota archaeon
TGAAGCGATTTATCGTATCTCCAGGCTTTATGTTCTTGACAACTTTTTTTCTGATTACTGTTCGTGTGCAATGAGGATCGGCATTAGAAACATCACGAATAATTGATGAGAGAACTACTCTAAAGAAATCCTCAATTTTTATCCATTGATGATTTGTTTCAAGCACCGCAGAGATGCTATCTCTGATAACTGCCAACTCTCTCAGAACAAACTCACGGAACCAGTTGTCACGATAATTAAACTCAGGAATATTAGGTTGATTCTTTTCAGAGAATGAGAATTCATGAATATGATGAATCAAGGCATCAGATGCGGCTTTGAGAGGCTTTGATTCAATCGGTGTTGTTTTGACCTTTGAAATCAGACGAGCAATCGGGTCTATGTCAATCCCAATTCCAATTCTCTCATTCAATATTGATTCCAATAAGGTCGTACCGCTTCCACACATTGGATCAAGAACAATATCTCCCATCTCTGAATATTTCCGAATTAGGTAGCGTGGTAATTCAGGAAAAAACTTAGCTGGAAACTTATGGATACCGTGCGTGAGATAAGACTGGTCATTGCTAATGATTAGGATACTTCCACCATTTGGAATATTTAGATCAGGATCTAGGTCACCTTGAATTTCTATTGTGTCACTCATTGATTCTTGATTTGCAGAAGTTACTGAAAAGTGCATCTCACAAGGCGCTTCTACTTCTCAAATTTCGAGGTGAATTTTTTCGATAGTCCTAATCAAATATAAAGGAGTAATTTCCAGATTTTAGTAGCCCTTTTCAGGGCATGGAAAGCGTAGAAGGAGAAATATCCAAAATGGCTTCAGATCTAAAAAAGATCGGTGACCTTTTGATTCTGCTTGGAGGTATAATCGGACTTATTCAAGGGATTCTATTGGTCATAGGAATGCCCTTCACCATTCTTCCGGGACTTGGTGACTTTGGGCTAGGACCCCTAATTTGGGGAATCTTGGCAATCCTATTCTCATTGATTGCCTTGGTTAACAGTGGTTTCTTGAAGATTAGTGCACTTGAATTTAGTAACAAGTGGCTAGTCGTGTTGATAATGGGTATTCTCATGTACCTATTCAGCAGCGGCCTTGGTGGCGTTCTCGTCATCATTGGAGCAATACTACTGTTACTATAGTATTTGAAAGCTCAGCACTAGTCTAAATCAGGCTAATGTTGAGCATTCACCCATTTTTTATACCATTATATTGACTCTGAGATAGCTTTGTCAAGTCTGTCAACAGCGTCGTCGATTTGTTCCTTGGTAATAATGTAACTTGGAATGAACCGGATAACGTTTTGACCACATCCAAGCAACCAGAGGTGTTGTTTCTGTACTGCATTTTTCTGGACTTTATCACGAAGTTTAGGAGCTTTTTCTATTGACTTCTTATCTTTCACGAATTCAATTCCAGCCATCAGACCAATTCCACGTGCATCTCCAACAACTTCGTACTTGTCTTTTAATTCATTAAATCGCTTCAACAGATAGGTACCCTTCTCTGCATTCTTCTTGAGAAAATCGCCATCCTCTAGGTGTTTTAGAATCCAGAGAGAAAGCAGAGACATCTTAGGCTCTGCAGAGAAAGTTTCAGAATGTCGTGAACCACTAGTGAACATAGGTGAGGGACCAATCGAAGCACCCATGGGATAACCTCCCCCGAGTGCTTTGCCCATTGAAATATAATCAGGAACAACTCCATGATTCTCCATGGCACACCATTTGCCAGTACGACCCATACCTGCCTGGACCTCATCAGACATGAAGTAGGCGCCATATTCTTTTGTTAAATCATAGAATCCTTGAACAGCTTTTGCAGGCGGAACAAGAAAACCACCTTCTCCAGATATTGGTTCCATCACAGTTGCCGCTATGTCATTTCCTTCAACTTGTAGAGCATATCGTAGTGCTTCAACACATTCAAGACTGCAGTCATCAACATTAGTGTTGTATGGACAGCGATAACAATAGGGATAGAAAACACGAATTACATCCAGACCCTGCGGAAAACCCGATTTGTGTTTTGAATTTGAAGAAGTCAATGCAAGAGCATAACCTGTACGACCATGAAATGCTGGTCTAAATGAAACAAACCTTCGTTTACCAGACAAGTCCATTGCGGATTTCAAACAGCCTTCAACGGCTCTACCACCTGAAGTAGTAAATACAACTTGCTTTTTGTGAGATCCGGGAGTGATTCCAGCAACACGTTCAGCGAGTAGTGTCTGAGGAATTGCATCAAAGTCCATTCCTGGAAGTTCTTTGATTACGTCTAGTATACTCTCTTCAAACTCGATATAAGGTCTGTATCTAAGACCTAATGCCCGAACTGCAACACCACCTGTGACATCGAGATATTCTGTTCCTTCTATATCGAAGATTTTGACTCCTTCACCAACAGTATGATCAAGACAACCATAGACTTCACGATCCTGAGTTGTTAGGGCAAGTGCATCTGCACCTCTCTTCTTCCAATATTCATTTGTCATATTCTTCTTATCGAGATCGAAACCAAGATCTCTGAGTATTTGGATGTGTTTTTCGTCCATCTCTAAGACCGTCCACTGATTGAACGGTCGTTTTGGGATTGGCGCCCCAATATCTAATTTGTGATGTCGGTGAATATTCTACTTTCTGAAAAGGAGCAGGAGCCCCCCTAATAGAATCATCAGTCCAGCAAGCGTATCAAGACTCATCATCCATGCAATTGGATCTAGTGTGATTCCAGGATAGGATACAATCACGATTGCGATGAATCCGAATAAAGTCAGGAGCAGTCCAGACTTTGCGACCTTCCATGAAACAAACCCACAAGCATCAAACGCAAGAGTAACGATGACGATTAGAACAATACTAAGCAAAATCTCTACGAGTCCTTCCACAGTTCCTGGACCAGGACTGATCATTGCATTGTAGATTCTGTATATTGCATATATCAGAAGAACTAGACCACCCAAGACAGTATAGCCTTGTGCTGCACCTTCAGCTTTACAACCCATTGTTTGTCCTCCTAGAGAACCTCTACATTTGAATTTGGATGACCTGTATATAACTATCATGCGTCAGACCGAGGTAATACATACACCTGTATTGCTCAGAAGACATGGTCGTATGACAGCTAGTTTGCAATCTGTGAGGTGGCAGAAACGAGATATTCTACCTATGACGGTAACAAGAGCACTGAAAGGTCAGTACGACTTGACAGGACAGAGGGACACATCATCATCGAAGGAAGAGCCTATCCGGCAAAAGAGATTGTGGAAGCTCTTGCTCAGAGTGGTTATTCTGAAATACGAGCTGATGGTGATTCGTTGGTACTTGGAAACAGACGTATCAGTCCAATATTCAAATCACGTCAGGATAGAGCAATGGCAACACTCTGTCATGGAAGTCTCTCGTATTGCTGTCCCCTCTCTAAAAGGTGTGCTGAAAGGGACAGAGCTCTAGAGATTCTCGGACTCACATTTGACGAATATGAACGTCTAAAGAGTGATGCACATGCTAGATTTGTTGAAACTTCAAGAGGTCTATCAAATCTTGATCCAAGTTGGTCACAGCAAGCATCCGAAGATAGAATGGCAAATCGTCCAGCACGCGACCCAGGTTATGGGTCTGATGATTATCGTCAGGATTTCGAAGCTCTTGATAGAACAATGAAATCGTTGAGTCAGCAATATGGAGACCCATGGGCGGATACACGTGACGACTCGAGATCCTCTTCAGAAACCTATCATTATCAGAGTAGGGATAGTCGAATCTTTGGGGATGAGAGTCGTAAAATCTGCAATAATCAGCCTGATGAATCTATAGAAGGAATTGGATCCCTATTTACTCAGGGCGAGCTAAGCCCATTCACTGATGATGCTCGTGAAGAGAATGATGGATATAGCTTCTGTTTCTCATGTGGACGGAGCATAAAATCAGGAAATAGAGTATGTCCATATTGCAGTGCAAGACAGTAGTTTCTTAGTAGCTACCAATTGCACTTTCACGTCTACGAGAATAGTCTGAAGGATAATGGAAAGTGGATACAATCCTGTCAATACCCACATCCTTGCCTAGTGCTTTTAGCTCTTGTAATTGTTCAATAGTCGTTACTCCCCAACGAAATAGAGAAGCCCTACCACCTCGTCGAGTGAACTCGTTAACAAAATAGAGTGATTCGACTAACTCACTGTATTCTGAACTGCCTTTAGAAGGTAGAATAGGAGACCATGGGAAAAGATTGATCAAAACATTCTTTGTGATCTCTCCGATTCGAGCATAATCATAACCATATTCGTTTCTTGCACCCTCAGACAGACCGGTTTCAGGATCAAGCAATACTTCAACCGAGATTCTAAGAGGTTGTGCACGACCTGTAGACTCATCTGATTCCGTTGCAGCATCTTGTAGATACAGTAGACCCTCGTGAACCTTGTTGCTACGAAATTGATGCCATTTCTCATGATGTTCCGGATTTTCAGTCAAAAACGCATAACTAAGTCGATCAGGCTCTTGGTCAACCATTGGAGCGAATTCATTTCTACAACGTTCACAGAAGCAAAAATGATCGCGAATGAAACCAGTTCCAAATAGAAGAATCTCATCGATAGGATAAGTTCCAATCTCTTTGATGATTTCAGCTCCATACTGCCAGAACTCTTCACGGTTTGGACAGATTTGGTGCTCCATTTTCACATTTTGATCATTCATGGTCTGATACTTTGGATCTCGAGCAAACCAACCATCAGTGTAAAAGTCCATGCCCACAGCACCATGAATATCAAGAGCATCATTCAATCTGACCCATTCTTCAAAAAAGGGAATGTGTTCTTCACGTACAGGTGCTGTCTTGCTGGGGAATAATGTATACCCATCTGGACCTTTCCCAACGATTCCAACATCTTCCATGTAAGAAGCATAGGTTGAGATGAAGTCTTTTGCTGACATCTCAATATCTTCGGGTTTGAACATAATTAGCATCTTCTGCATGAAGAATTCGCGATAATTCAGCTTCATTATCATGTACCCCGTCGAGATAGGTCAGAGGAGTGCTCTCGGTCTTCTTGCGTGTACCAAGTCACGCTTATAGAAATTTCTTATTCAGACCCTCGTCTTAAATGCAGCTCTAGAAGAACTGGTCAAGAGTCGTGAAGCCAAGAAACTCGTCGAAGTCGAGACCCACTGAGTCAAGGACCTGTTCAAACACACTCTTCAATATATCAATGTACGCGTCCTTATCAATCCAGTAGCTCTGATTCTTGGCAAGTTCTACAGGAATAACTGTATCTTGGCCTTTGGTTTTAATGTAAGAAACGATCGTGCCAGGTAGTGCTTTAGTTGGATCATTTGTGACCTCAACAAGCTTCTTTGCAGCTCTCACATGGGGGATGTCAGTATCATACGAATGAAGTGGTTTTGTCAATTGGATCCTGAATGCAAGCTCTTCAGGAGTGTATGGATCAGCCTTTCCTTCTAATCGGTCTATGACACAGTTTACAATCTCTCTTATTTCCTCTTTTGCAGTTTCAAATCCTTCTCTATCATTAACTCTACTGAGAACCTCAAGCATCCGCTTGAAAGCTTCCTGAGCAAAGTCTGGAGTGTTACGTTTCTTTCCGCTCAGTCCTTTGACTTCAACCATACCATCTTTGTATACACCAATGTAGTTCTTCTTTCTGTCAGAAAGAGCTACATACTTGTATGTCTTCTCAACCTCGAGATCAATTCCAAGTTCATCACGGGACCAAGCCACGAGTTCATTCTGCTGTTCCTCTGTCGGATGATCAAGAAATACAGAGTCAGTATCGCCATAGAGGACTCGTATTCCCATTGATTCAGCTTTTATCTTAGTCCTCTGAATTGCATCACGACCATATGCTGTTACGCTTTCAGCAGCAGGCATACAAAACAATTCGAAGTGAGGAGCGCCAGTAACTCCATATGACGCATTGACAAACACCTTCAAAGCTTTCTCTACAACAGAGTACCAATTTCTTGTTCGCTCATCAAGAGACTTATCCTTACTCTTTGGTTTGAACCATTTGACTCGCGCATCTCTAAAGAAACCAATAGTCTTGCTAATCATTCCTTTTCGTTTAGTGCAGGTCCAGTGATCTGTTTCAGGAACCTGATTATCAGTACCAGTCTTGCATTCTTCATGAGGACAATCCACGGTTTCATAGCTAATGTTGTGTGTCTTCATAATTGTCGGATATAGACTCGCAAAATCCAATACTGTTGCATTGAAGTGAACACCAGCAACTGGATCGATGACAATTGCACCCTTGAACGCTTTTCCACCAATAGTGGCTTCTGTCTGAGCATCCGCTTGTTTTACACTGTCTATGTCCACACGTCGGGGAATGAGCAAGTCATTAGATCTATGTTCTTGTCTGAAGAGCGACTGAATCCATGATGAAATGAAAAACCTGGTTACATCATCCAAAGACATTCTCGAGATACGCATCAAGAGCACTATTAGACGGAGCAGGAGATTATTATCAAATTGGGTGAACTGCATCACAAGATTTGCGTCAAGCCAGCAGTAATGAGCTAACTCGTGGTAATCCAAGTTCACGATGTCAGTACTCAATTCTAGTTTCTTGGCTCCCAAAACACCCTCTGCAATCGAATCAAGATTCTCACGCTGGTAAGCGCCTGATAAAGCATAGATTTTGATTGATGGATTTGTGAAAAACTTGTAGAAGTCCAGATGAACTCCACGATCAAGGATTGCTCGTTCACGTCGTGGGTCTTGATTTCCTCTCAGTGTTATTGGGCAATATTGGTCCATATCGATACGTAGTCGTTTGGCTCGATTATGGAGGTATTTGAGGTCGAACGTATCACCGACAAATGTCAATACGAGGGGATACTGATCAATTATCTTGAATGCCTCAACCAGCATCTCAGCTTCGTCATCAAAATAGACAATCTCAAGCTGTTCAGGAAAATCCTTACTCTTCTTTCCCTCCGGATGTCCTTGTCTTCTCAGAACAAAGCATTTGTTATATCCCTCATTATCTGAGAGGCCTATTGCTGTCACTGGTTGTTCTGCTGTACTAGGATCGGGCACTCTATTGAGGATTGGAGTATAGACTTCAATATCCACAGCAATCCGCCAGATTTCTGGAACTTCAGTAAAGAACATTGGAGAGTATTCTGTAATGATTGACTCTAAGCTTTCATCTTCCTGAATTATCTTATTGAATTCCTTGAGTGTCTTTGCATCAACATTGGGAGGAACTGAAACAAGATTACCATTCTCAATTTTATACATCAATCCTGGGACTAGATTGGTATCATAAGTGTAGCACAGCTGATAACGAATTGCAGCCTCCCATGCGTGACTAATCCCTGTTGCCTTATCGGTGAATAGATTCCTAATAGAATCTTGACGACCTCCTATCGACAGAGGGTTGTCACCAAGGACTTTGGTCATCTTTACTGATTCATCACGAAGAAGATCATGTAGTTCAACAGTCTTTGTTCCTACAAATCCACGATGACGACCAGCTGTTGATTGGACCACTTGGGCTGGCCAGTCAGTGTAGAAATAGGGTTTATGGCCAGTATTATCAAGCCAGAAGAATACTTCCTTAGTATCGGGTCTGTACAGACGAGCCATTGCTTTGTTGTCTGGTCCAGAGTAATCGACCGTAAGGAGAAATGATGGTGGTAAGCTCTCAGGAAGTTCACGTTTACCGACTTTGACTGGAATCACATCATCTTCATCCGGTTCATCATCGATAGAGAGGTCCTCGGATTCATTAGAATTAGCAGGATTATCCTCCTCAGATTCTTCTGGGTCTGAGAACTCATATTCCTCTGTTTCAGAAAAGAAATCCTCTAGAGAAGACTGTCCTTTGTCTACAGGTTTCTCATCCATGGGCAATGCCACACACAGTCTAAGGTGTCAAATTATCCTTGATAAGCACTTCCTATTGTGAATCCGAGTCCTTCATTAATGAGGATGCTCAAGGCCTAACTATGGTGCGTTCAATTCAGACCGAAGCAAAACGAGTCATATTCTCACGTATGGAGCCAGGTGAGGATGTTCTAGAGACAATAGAATCAGTCGCTTCAGAGTTCAGAGTGAAATCCGGACAAATAACTTTGATTGGAGCCATTTCAGGAGCTAAACTTGGTTATTTCCATCTTGAAGCCAATGAATACCGAGACTTTGCTGTCCAAGAAGATGTTGAAGTTGTTTCTTGTATGGGAAATATCTCTACACTCAATGGAAAGCCAATGGTCCATGCTCATATGATTGTAGCAGATGAACACGGAAAGTGCTACGGAGGACATTTGATGCGTGGTTGTAAGGTTTCAGTAACAATCGAATTAGTGATTGTTGAAACATCTGTAGAACTGACTAGAGCAAAAGATCAGAGGACAGGTCTCAACCTACTCAACATCGCCTAAACAGATTCTCGAATCTTTTTAGCCATTTGTTCGAGTTCCTCTCTGTCGGCAATGGAATCTCGATAGTCTGGCGGGAATCTGAAACCAAAAGGTGAGTCTTTGCTTCGTGGAATTGCATGGATATGTAGATGAGGAACATCCTGTCCAGCCCCCTCTCCGTTTGCCACAATATTGAGTACTCCATCCTCTCCTGTAGCATTCTTTACTCTACTTGTCAGGTCTGCAAGTCGTACTGCTAAATGGGCAATAACATCATTGTCCACATCGAGTAGGTTCACATAGTGCTTCTTTGGAATTAGTAGACTATGTCCCCTATTTATTGGGAAGACATCCATGAATGCCATACAGATTTCATCCTCGAATATGAGAGATGCTGGCATCTCACCACGAACAATCCTACAGAATATACAGTTCTCATCGCTCATAGGGCTTTATCAATAATATAATGAGATAAAGCATTCGAAGCACATCGACGGAAGTCTCATTAACGCAAAATCAGTGCATTGATAATGATTGGTAGAAAAGGTGTATAGCTTGAGCGGAAGGAGAAAGAGAATCCTCTTCGATCAGACTCAGAATGAAAGAGGTAGACTGGAAAGCACATATTCTGATTTAGGCCAGCTGTTAAAGGATAATGATTTTGATGTAGAAGCTTACACAGAATTCATGATTCTTGCGAAGAACATCAAAGATGCGTCTGTCATGGTGTTCGGATGTCCTAACAGTTCGAAGATTAGACCTGCAGAAATAGATGTGCTCCAGAAGTTCGTTCAGGATGGCGGGGGCTTATTGCTTCTTTCTCTATCTGGAGGAGACCGTGGACTTATGAACAACATGTCCAAGATATCATCAGACTTTGGAATAACATTCGAAAATACTGCAGTTAAAGATGATAGAAATAATGCTGGACTACCTACGATGCCAATCATTACTGATATTGTCGCTCATGCTGCTACTGAAGATGTTAAGGACCTTCTTGTACCCTCTGCATGTAGTCTCAAGCTCACGGGGAAAGCCGCACCAATTGCCATCACCTCAGAAACTGCGGATCCAGGTAAAGTACCAGTGGTTGCCATAGCAGAGGTTGGTAAGGGACGAATCATGTGTGTTGGAAGCTACGAGGTTTTCCGCAAAGGTGGTGGGTTAAAACACAAAGGAAATGCAACTTTTGCTCTGAATGCCTTCAAGTGGCTTAGTGGAGAAATACAGATGGCAAAGCCTAGTGCAGTTGCTAAAGAACAGGAAAAAGATGAGAAAAAGAAGGGAGAAAATGAAGCTGAATCTGCAGTATCTGCAGAGCTTGAAAAAACTCTGAAGAGATTGGTTAATGCTGTTTTTGATCTCCAGAAAGACATCTCAAAGGTCAAGGAACAGGTGTCAAATGTAGACAAGAATGTAGAGATGTTACGAGACCAGTTCCAAGATTTTGCTGAAAAGACGCAACAACAATTAGGTGTCATGATTCCTGCTAAACAATTCAAGACTGCAGATGAAACCCAGACCTCAGCCATAGAAGCTGACATCAAAGCTCTCAAGAAAGAACTCAAGTCTGTTGAACAGCTACGAAAACATATCGAGCAGCGTCACGAATCTGGTGCTATGCCAGAGGAAACCTTCTCCGAACAGGTGGCAAAACTGGATGCACGAATTAAGAGCTTGAAAAAGAAGATGGACAAGAGACAAAAGGATCTTGAAGAGCTAGTTACACCAGAATAATTACTGTTTCATACCACGGCTTTTAGGTTGTACACGCGTACGTACAATGTCATAGACTATAGAGAATTCCTTGTGAAATATATACACCAACATTATCAGAATGACGATAAATAGGTAGACGTTGCGGTTTGGTAGCAGGATAATCAGACCGATTGCTGTGGGTGTGAATACCATTGGAACTGATGCCTTGATTCTTTCTGCACTCTTTGACATCATGCTTCCTGATGACAGTATAGAGGTGAATGGTATGAGAACAATGCAATAGTACTTGTAAATCCCTCTAGGAGAGAAGATGTGCACACAAAATGCTAAGATTAGCGTGTAAAATAGGATTCTCCGCCAGTATCCTCTGAGGTTCCGATCATCCTTTTCCTCGAAAAGACTCAGACCCATTGCTCCGAGAACTCCTGGAAGAAGAAAGAGGGTATAATAAATTCCAATATTGACGATCTCAGACAACCATTCAGGTGCCCCAAACAGGATGAAGATGACAGTGAAGGTAATTGGTTGAGTTGAATCCGGGAGTGTCGCCACGCTTTCATACATTACTCCTCCAGGTTTTTCGGTCATATAATAGATATAGTTACGGGGATCTAAGATATAGGGAAAGGACCAAGCAACAAGATAAACTAGTGCGATGATTGAGATTTTCAAGAATCCTCTAAGGTCTAAAGAATCACTCAGAAGATTTCCCTTCTTGTCTCTTTGCGGTTCTTCTTCTGCGGCAATGGTTTCAGGATTTCTTCTGATTAGATAAGCGATTAGCGGGAGAGCGAAGAATGCAGCAATCTGTTTGAATAGAACAGCGGTAATGATGGCTAGAGTTCCTTCAATCTTTCGTTGTTTCATAATTAGATAAAATGAGAGAACTGTGAACAACACAAATGGAGCAGGGTTCATCCATTTGTATGTCGTATGATAGAGAACCAACGGGTTGAATAGATATGTTGCAGCTGCAATCTCCCCAACTCTTGAGTTATCTGATATGTGGGCAGCTATTCCGTAGACTGGGAACGCAGTCACATATCCGCAAATTGAGATTAGAGCCCCAGGACCAAGAGGACCAAACAGTGCTCCAAATGAACATAGATACAAGTAGAGCGGAGGCAGGAAATAAGGAGTGGCGTAATCAACGCCGTCAAAATAGTAGGTGTTAAAGTCATCAGTATAGGGCATGAATCCATTTAGAAAATTATCTGCCCAAGACAGATAGTAGAAATCATAGTCCGCCCAGCCCTCAAACTCATAGTAGACAGTCAAACCAAATATGTCTAAGCTACCAGATCCGCTCCAAGCAGACCGAAGGGGAGGAGTTCCATCCGATAGAAAAGAGAATGATGCGAGTGAGAAAACTACTGTCCATACAATTGCTGCCAGGACAAGAATTAGAAGAAGCACCAAATTTTCACGAACAAGACTCTTCAGACGAAACCTGAGAGATTGTTCTTGTTCACTCAATCATACCTACTCCTCAAGGTGTTGGTGCAGCTACTTCTGAATTTTCTGGGTCCTGTGTTTCAACTATATCGCTTTGATTGTGAATGAGTACAGAAAGAGCCACCACTAGATGAACAATGATGGCACAAACACAGAGAATTCCTGTCACTTGGAGAAGTTGATTACCCAGCGACACCCATACATTCAGTCCTAATCCAATTCCACCCAATAAGAACAGATCAGCAAAGATTCTAACATATAACTTCGAGTGGATAAGAAGTGAACCAGCCCATATGATGACAAAGATTCCAGAGATTACCAAGAGCTGTCTTTCAGAAAAGAGAGTCACATTCCAACTCTGGATATATGTACCAAATCCAAAGATCCAGATTGCAGCTGCAGTCATGAAAGAGTATGTCTTGAGATTGTCATTCAGTTTCAGTGTATCGTTTAAACTTAGAGTAAGAGAAACTAACTGAGGTCCAAGAGTTAATGCTATTGCTGCAACAAGAACAACAGTAAGACCAACTAAGAGATTCGCACCAACAGCAAAGAGACTGATCCATAGTCCAATTACGAAGAAAGAAAATCCTAATGCTATGAACAAAAATCTAGATAACCAGATCAAAAAGATAGCCTTCTTTGATTCAGTTCGTGTGGGACCCATGGATATCGTGGATGAGGATATTGGATTGAATTTCGCTAGTCTACCTAACTGACGTTTTAGAAGATCATACAATCTATCAATAATTGGAGAAAGGAGATAGAGAGAGAAAATGAGGATGAGATTGGCTAAGTAATAGTTCCTGTCTGGAAGTAGTATCATGAGGGTGAATACGATTGGCAAGAAAGCCATAGAAGCTGAGAAAGGAACATGTTCATCAGATCCTCGAATCATCCGAGCGGAAGAGAAGATTGAGAAGAATGGCACAGTAGCAACAAAATAGTACTTGAAAACTCCTCGTGCCCCAACAAGATTCACAAGCACCATCATCATAAAAGTCATGAAGAGAATTCTACGCAAATACAGCTTTTCTTCTCCTATGTATCGATCTTTGAGGACCATTAGACCAAAAGAGAGGACCACACCAAAAATCATAGGACCACCAGATGTAATGATAGCGTCTAGAAATTCCGCTTGTTCAGGCATACCCGCCATTATCAGTAGAACCTGGATTCGTTGCGGCACATTGTACGGAGGAGCATCGACAAAGTTGCCTTCGAATGAAAAGGAGCCCAAAGCAAGGACCCAGTAGTTTAGGAAATCGCGTTGGGCAATGAGAAATGGGAACATGACAGCTCCTACGAACAGGACAACAACAATGACACCGATTGCAAAACCCCTGAGATCAAAATAGTCAGTAAGTGCTTCTATTGCAGGTTTTGGTTTGGGCTTCTCATTAGGTGTTTCAACTACTCCACTCAAATCACCATTTTTCAAAGAGGATCTACCATCCTCAGATGGTCTTTTTCGACGTTTTACAAGAAGATACACGACCAATGGAATACCAAGAAACCAAGCACTCTGTTTGAACAATGCAGCACTGACAATTAGGAGTGTGCCAATGGTTCGTTTCTCCCGAATTAGCATGTAGAACCCTGCAAAGAAGAAAAAGACAAAGGGCGATGGATTGAACCAGAGGAAATCTGTGTGGTATAGTAAAAGGGGATTCAGAAGGTATGTCAATGCAGCGATTTCTCCAACTCGACGATTGGAAGATAGTTCCTTTGATATCCCATAGATTGGAAGAGCAGTAAGAAATCCAAATCCAGCTAACAGAAATCCAATTCCCCAATTCTCCCAACCAAACAGGTTTCCAAGCCAGATTCCTGTAGCATATAGGTATGATGTGAAAGGGGGAAACATATGAGCTCCGTTTTCATTAGTGATTCCATCCATTTCCAGATAACCAAAGTCAGGAGAATAGGGCATTGTTCCATACAAGAAATTGTATCCCCAATGAACATAGTAGAATGAATAATCGCTGTATCCCTCTGGTTGATACTGAATCGTGAACCCAAAGATATTGACTGTGTCAGGATCTGGAAAAGGACCGAGCCAGGAAGTGCGTGAATCCCAGCTTACAGAACTTGTGTAATCGACTACAGCGGCATTGAACACAATTGCCCACACAATGAAACCAATGACCATTACTGATATCAGAATTCGATACTCAATCAGGAATCTTGTGATGCGTTGCCCGGTCTGATTGAGCATTCTATCGATTGTCCGACTAATTTGACCAATCAATCTCTTACTATACCCACGGACATGCATACCGACTTGGCACGTTCACGCACTGATTAATATTTGTTCCAACGCGTACGGAGTATCACATTTCGAGGATTGCATTACTTGAAGCACCAGTTTTTGACACATCAATCACTGGTATTCCTTCCCACCCTTGGACATCAGTATGAGTGATAAGAAGAATCTGTTCGAAACTCTGGTCGTTAACAAGATTCCTCACAACAGATTCTCGTCTTGCCTTATCAAGACCTCCAAGTGGTTCATCAAGAAGAACAGATCGAACACGAGGTGTGACAATAGGACTGTCCTTTAGAGGACGGATACTACTCATGGTTCGACTGATCCCCATTCGTAAACCAAGACTGATAGCAGTTCTGTCGCCATAACTCAATTGAGATGTCTTCTTCCAAGCTTGATCCCGTTCATCCCAAATTTTTAGAATTAATCCAGGACCTGAACGACCCTTGGCAGGTGTTGGCTCAAGGTCAATTGCTGTGTATTGTCCGTTAGTAAATGAACGGACATATGGATTGGTTGCTCCCCGAATGATGCCAAGCAGTCTTTTCTGAAACACATAATCGGTGACGAAACCACTTACAAGTCTCCTTCGAACATATTTAGCATGTTCATTCATATTCTCGAGCTCAGCGATCTCAGATCCAATTCGTTCCATTTCCGCTTTCTTATTGTGAAACTCTGATATCTTGTTTTGTTCTCTCTTTATGTTGTCCTCACTTTCTTTGGTTTCGTTTCTAAGTGCCTTCAACGTGGTTTCAAGAGAGATAACTTTCTTCTGAAGATCTAATACACTTTCCATCTTGTATTTCTTAAGTAGAGCATCAATGCTTTTGATTCCATTTTCCTTCAGAAAGGCACTTAGATCCTCCTCAGTTTTGGAAAGTTTTTGATTGGCTTGATCAACCCTCTTCTGCCCTTGACTCACTCTCTTGACAGCATCTTCACTTTTGGACATCCGAGTCAACTGGTCATCATAGTCTTCTGAAGTTGTAACTAGTCCCTTTTTCTCATCTTCGAGTTTGCGTTTTCGAATTTCTCCTTCTTTGATGGTTCCCTCGTATTCAACCACAAGTCGGTCTCGATCATCTGATGAGAGTGGCTTTGCACAAGTTGGACATTCAATGACTTCGCCTGCTCCAGCCTTTGTTAGAGTTTGTATTTTCTCTTTCAGATCTAGATTGGTACGAGAGATGCCTCCAATTTCTTGATCAATACCTTGAATTTTACCCTTGATTCCCTTTCGTTCATTCTGTATCCGTTTTCGTCCCTTCTCAAGTGCATCCAATCTCGCATTCAGAATCTTTGCGCTCGCATCAACGACTCCAGCTTGCGCACGGTCTTCTTCAAGTCCTTCACTCTTGACTTCAACCTCACGCTGAAGACTTTCTACCTTATTACTGAGATCATAGACCTTCTTGAGGACTTGCGAACCAGGAATTTCTTGAATCATTCTTTCTGTAGATTGAATCTCTTTCTTCTTTGTGCTCAATCCCGACTCAAAATGACTTATGCGTGTCTGACAGTCTTCAATCTGTTTTTCAATCTCTTCTGGTCGAATATAATCAGACTCCAATGCATTGACCTTTGAATCAATATCTTTCTCAAAACTTTCAAGATGGCTGGACATCTGTTGGAGTAAATCAATATCGTAGACCTTAACGAGGAGGTCTCTTAGAACAGACGGAGTTGCGTTCGCTATAACTGCAACTTCTCCCTGCCTGACAAGTAGTGTGCTTAGTGCCTGCTTGAGCTCAAGACTCAAAATCTCATCGAGTTTGGAGTTTACAGACCGACTCTTGTCTGCAATTCGTTTCCATGCAGATTCTCTCTTTATGAACATCACAACAGCCATGCCATTCGCGGGATCATACGACCGGTCGATTTTGTATTGAGTTCCTGCTACTTGAAAAGATAGGATAACTTGACATGAGGTTGATCTGAAGTTGATAAGCTCGTCATTTGTGAGTCCTACTGCATCTGCACCCCAGAGACCCCAGAGTATTGCTTCGAAAAGGGATGATTTGCCAGTAGAGTTTGGTCCTCTTATCAGAATTAGTCCATCAGGGAGATCAGCATCCCCATCAGGGAGCACGAGATTTCCAAAGGGTTTGAAATTGCGAACTTGCAAGTGGAGGATTTTCATTTCTCATCCTCCAGTATAGATTCAGTAATCATTCGACCTTCTTTCTTTCCTACAGCATGCTCGAGAGAGCGAACAGCAATCTTTGTTAATACACTTGGATCAAGACTTTTGTCAATTTCAAGCGTATCAAGATAAGCCTGGAAGTCCTCCTCTGGGTCCTGAATGAGATATTCAGACTCGATTTCAGGGTATGAGGCAGACGTGAATTCCTCATCAACAGATTGCTTGACATACCAGATAAACTGAGCCACATTATATTCAGAGTCTTTAGATAGGATTTTGATTCGTAGAGATTCAAGTGCCATACCCAAGTCAAATGAACTTACACGAGTTGCTTTCCCTTCAAATACAAGACGAATTCGCGATGCGGTCTTTGGGTTCCAAGCTGTTTTCACACCATTGTCATCAAGCATCTTATACACTCTATCAGATATTGATTCGACAGTATCATCAATGGCAATAGTGATTCTCTCATTGAAAACTAGTCGATCGTATTTGAGAGTCAGAGGTGTTACTATTGGCTCCTTTCCAATTTCGACATCCACAACAAGTAATCCTTTCTCGTGACGAATCTCATCAAATCTCCATCGTTCAGGTGAGCCAGCATACCATGCCCCATTAGACTGCTTATGCTGATGGTGATCATGTCCTAATGCTATGTAGTCATAGTCCATGGAGAATATACTCTTGAATAGAGTCTGATCAAGCTCCATACCATGAGCTACTGCAATAGAAGGTCTTGTCCGAACGCGGCTCTGATTTGTTGTAATCCAATCATCGAATCCCGCTATCATTCCTGCAGATCTGAGTACGACCGAATCCATGAAAGGGAAGCAGTAGACATCTAATTTCTCAAAAGATCGAACGAGAGGTTCTCCTTCTCTAACAGCCTGTTTCAGATCTTGCTGGGTAGCCACTTCAAGACCAGGAACAGCAAGTTTCAAAGTATCTAGAAGAGAAACCTCCAGCAGTCTATAAAGACCATGGTTTCCTTCAATGATGAGAACAGGAATTCCAGTCTTCTCAATGAATTTCTGTAAGACTGTGATGGCGGTTTCCTGAGCGACAACAGGGGGCTGAGAAGGATTTCCCTCCCAGGGAGAATTATACAAGTCACCAGAATGAACTACCAAATCAACAGGGGGGTCTAGCTCTGCAATTTTATCAAAGAGTTCTTGGAACCGCTCATAGAAATCATTCTCAAGAAGTTGAGAACGCATCTCTTCGCCCCATACATTGTGTCTTATGCCAGTCCTAGGGCGTGTTCCAAGGTGTGTATCAGAGATGTGAGCGATTCTTGCCTTCATCTATTCATCCTCAGAGAATATGTTCTTCATCCTTCTTTGAACCTTTTTCCTTGTACAGATGTTTATCCTTTTCATAGATATCGTCGAAAAGAGGAATTCTTACTGGCAAAGGAAGTTCCCTATACGATTGTGTGACAATTGCCTCACCTCGAGACATAACACGAAATTCATTCTCAAATCCAGATATATTCACGCTGGCGTTTTCTATACATGCTCGTATCTCACGTTCATTTCCAAGTCGTAGATTTATCTCAGTATTCATTTGGCTCAATATGACATTATCAAGAACACTCACCTGTTGACTGACAACTAGGAGACCGATGTTGAACTTCCGACCCTGTCGAGAGATGTCTTTAAAGACTGACTGGCCTCGCATCAATTCGGGATTCAGGATAGATGGTGCTTCCTCAACTGTTACCTGAATGACCGGGAGTAGTTTGGGATCCTGAACAGGTGTGTCATCATCGACTCCACCGAATCCATAAAATGAACGAGCTCGGTCTTTTATCTTACTGAAGAAAGTAGAGGGAAGCCGCATCTCACCTTGTCGAACAAAATCGCCAAGTGTCCCACTACTCTTGAGCGATCTTCTCATGTCAGATAGAGTCCGAGTCACAATTGTCGTTAGTAGAAATTGTTCTCTATCGCTCATCAAGCTTGTATTGACAACTAAGATTCGGCCTGTTTCCATTGCCACAAAGATATCTCCAAGGATTGAGTTGCCTGTTTCAATGTAAATTGGTGATCTTCGGAGAAAACCGAGTCTACGCTTCACAGCTCTGAGTGTACCCTTCTGAACGTTTGCCGTATCGGCATCTTCCTCACTCATGTTGAGGATTGAGGCTATCCAGTTCTCCTGTTGAGAAGAGTATTGAGCATCGATAAAGGAGGTCATCTCAGCAGTAAACTCTCGTATCGAGTACAGGTCTCGAGGTTGTATCTCAGACCATAGAATTCGGATTTCTTGAGCATATTTTCGGATGTCTCTTGTGGTTGCCTTTTTGTGAGTGGTCAGGTAGTAGAAATCACCGATGACCTCTTTCCGTGTCGAGGCACTCATGTCTTCAACCACATGCTGAATTCCATACTTGTCAACACCTTTAGCAAATTCATCATGTGGGTCAATACAGAATGCGGACACTTTTTGCGAGGCTTTTGTCGGGTTTCTAAAAGCGTTCAGGTTGTTATCAATAACTGACTTGATTAGCACCATCATCAGGTTACTCTTTCCAGCTCCTGTAGAACCAAATATTCCAACATGCATTGGTAAGAATTTTGAGGGAATTTTAATTGGTACATCAAGTGTTTTCTCCCCAACCTGAAGGTCTCCGACATAGACTTCTCCATCTATTTGACACTCTAACATTGTTCTAACATTTTGGTCAGATGTACCGGGAACTGGACGATAAACAGATGCCAGATGGTCAGGGAGTCTTCTGGGGGAGTTGAAAACCCATTCATCGCCTTTCTTCTCAGCATAGCCCAACATTCTACCACCAACTGAGAGCAACATATTTCGTTCAATACCTGAAAGGTAAGAATCTCCTTCCACCATGAGCGTACCAGCAACTCGAGCTAGGTCATCAACCTGACGAAGATAATTTTCCAAACCGAGGACTCTGAAGAAGAATACTCTCTCATGATTATCGCGGCAGGAATAGATCAGGAAAATTTCTCCAACGCTGATATCTCGATTGCTTCCCATTATACCAAGTGTAGTTTGATTACCCACACCAACCTTTCCGTATAGTTCTCCAAGTTTGTCTTTGTCTAAACTCATGTTACATTCCTCAGACTACATATCATAATCAGCACGGAGATCTTGGGCTTTTCTTCTTTCGAGACCCATCTCAGATCTTACATCCATACAGACTTCTTTCGCTAAGCGAAGGTCTTCATAACTCAATTTGCATGCCTCATGTGCTAATGCCAGCGGCACAGGATATCCGTACCAACGGGCATCTCGAGACATGAACTCCAACTCTGCAAAGAGGGCTTTTTCATTTGCTCGAGTAGCACTAGGATCACCTGAAACAAAGATATTCTCCAGCCACCAAATCCGATCAAAATCAATCCTGGAAGGTCTATTGTCACGTGAGAAGCTATACAAGTAAGGGACGGCCAGCATCGGAGGTATGTAGGTTCGATCCTCATAGATGTGCAGTCCGCCTTCCGGATCATCCTTACTTGGTAGATGGCAAAACCATTTCGCGTTCTCACCAAATACATCTCGTGCCATATTTGCAATGCGATGGGCAAAGGGGATTGTATGATTCTTACTAACAGCACATAGAACGACATTCTTCTGTCTTGCCAATGCGCAAACATCTCTAAGCATGAACCCACTAGGCATAGATGGATAATGACGCACAAAATGCATGAACACAGAAAGTGCACCATCTAACAGAAGGTACTTTGGTTGAATGTC
>JBHLRQ010000045.1:0-23955 GCA_048882385.1 Candidatus Thorarchaeota archaeon
CTCGAAACGGAAACACTCTGGTCTTTTCTAGACAAAGAAGACGCTAGAAGAATAGCTGAAAAAGTCCCTAGAAAAATGGTCATTGCAGCTTGTGGCGGAGTCAGTGATGGTTTCCAGCAAGCTGAGAAAGAATTCAAAGTGACGTACCAAGTCTTAGAAACATTATTGGACTATGGAATGCCAGTCTTTATCCTCACCAAATCAAGTCTTGTTCTTGAATACTTGGACCTTCTAAAGGAAATCCACAATCAAGCATTTGCAAGTATTGCATTCACAATTACATGTGCAGATGATGATGTGCAGAGAGTGTTTGAGCCAAATGCAGCAACGACATCAGAGAGATTTGCCGCGCTCAAAAAGATCAGGCGAGCAGGCCTCTATGGAGGTGTCATGGCTACTCCAATCATACCAACAATTGGAGATAATTATGAGAACCTGACTCAACTTGTAAAGGAGACAAAGAATGCTAATGGCGAATTCATTCAATTTGGTGGAATGACTTTGAAACCAGGTAGGCAGAAAGATTATTTCATGCGTGTAATCAAGAGAAAATATTCAACCAACTATAATGCAATTGAAAGGATTTACGAAAACAACAACACTTACGGCCAACCTATTTGGAAGCGTCTTCCTGTTAATGTAATGACCATCGGACACCAAATATGCAAAGAGCATGGACTTAGAGACCGGACAGTTCGACATAAAATACCTCATGAGCATGAGTCAAACAATCTCGTTTTGGGAGTCTTACTTGATATCGTCTTTCGGATGAGTATGCATCTCGGAATGCCAAGAAATGCTGTAAAACCTTACTGGGAACTTGCTGCAAGAATCGAACGCGGCGTGAACGAGCTTGGTGAACTCAAAAATGCATGTGAGCTGAAACAGCACCTAATGATAGATGATTCGATGACAAAAACAGTTGAGGAGATTCTGAAGTCAGGAACCTGCCAAGTATTGAAGAATCTAGAAGCAAGAATTGGTAGAATGGCTGAAACAGAACTTGGTGAAGAGGTCCGTGTGTCACCAGATGAATATTCATAGTAAATTCACTTGGTGTAACGTTTCTCTAAGTTCTTGAACCACTTAGGAACTCGAGCATCATCAACCCTGTCAGAGGATGGCATGTATGGTTTGATATCTAGAATTGGAGTCCCATCATTGGCGGATATCTGATCAACAATCAAATTCTTTGATTCTGTTTTTACTTCAATTAGTTTCACAATCGATAGACAGAGTAGGTTCGGTCTAACTGGTGATCTACTAGCAAAAACTCCGGACATCTCTGCACCATCAACGGGAGGTACATCCTTTAGATGACTACGATTTTCCTCGTTGTCAAGACCATCAGCCCACCAGATTATATGCAGATGAGAGAATTCCTCTATCCTTAATGTAGCATCCCAATACTTTGGATCAATCAAGAGTTGGACTGGTTCACCTTCCTTCTTTTCTACATACCCTATTGGGTGGACATTGAAGTTCATACTCCTCACCAAACAACCATTCATTCAGCAGATTTGAATAATACTATTTCATGAAGTGTTGAACCAGTTTCTTTATGTCTCTGACCTTCATGAGTTACCTCAAGTTCAAAATTGGAGAGTAATCTAAAGTATCCAGGCTTCAATCTTAGAACATTCTTCGCAAGGAATCGTAGAACGGTATTGAAATTGGTCAACATATCAACAGCCTCAAGAACTCTAGAAACTTTAAGATTAGCCTCCATTTCATTAGGAACACGGATTCTGAGATTATGTGGATAGCTATGCTTTGCAATATTATTATACTCAAAATCATCTATTGAAAATTGACTTGCTTGCTCATATCCAACACAACTAAGAAGATTTCTACGCAGTAGACTTCTACTTACTTAAATATCCATCGAGGAAATGACATTATTGTTTTCGGGTACATGAATGAACCGAAGAAGTATGACGATGAGTAAAGATGTAGCAAGCGCAACCACTCCAGCAACTCCGTAGACAATCCTGAGGCTTCCAGAGAGTTCCCAAATGGATGCTCCAACAAATTGTGCAATCATTGAAACAATTCCCATCAAAAGATCATATGTGCCTAGAGCTCGACCCTTGACCTCTTCAGACACAACC
Organism: Candidatus Thorarchaeota archaeon; assembly: GCA_048882385.1. Taxonomy (GTDB): domain Archaea; phylum Asgardarchaeota; class Thorarchaeia; order Thorarchaeales; family Thorarchaeaceae; genus SMTZ1-45. The sequence goes on from JBHLRQ010000045.1 coordinate 2,112, forward strand.
AAAACAATGATACTCTTTACGGATCCTGTCCATAGGACAAACGGAATTGCCCATGCTAAATTGATGACGTATAACCAAAACGCGCCACTCCCTACACTAAACCATAGAAGGACTAATGCATTTCCAAATACACCAGCAAAAAGAGTTGCTTTCAAGTTTCTATCAGCAAGAACACTCCCAGGATACATGAAGAGAGCACTGGTGAGGGAGAAGAGACTCCATGTCAGCCCATAAGTCACGGTATCCACTCCCCATGGTCCGACACTGAGGTTTCCTATGAATGGAATTGAGCTGGCCCAAGAAAACACAAACCCAAACATACCGAATGCGAGGAGCCAGAAGCTTCGACCGAATTTCCTGAGAGAGATTTTGGGTCCCAAACGAGCCTTCTTTATCACCTCTGTTCCTAATGACTCCTTTAGTAGAATGATTGAAGAAAGGAACGTAATGAAAGCGCAGAACGAACCGATGAAGTGTAAATTTCCTGATTGATAACCAGAACTGAGGAGGAATGTTCCAACCGTAGGGCCAAGAGCGTCAACAAACCAAAGAGGCATCATGACCATCATGAGTCTACGTGCAGGATTCGCTCCATCATCCGCGGCAATTTCATCTGCTGGAATAGCTCTGGCCATGAGTCTTGCAGTGCTCATTCCAAACCATACAAGACCATATTGAATTGCTACATAGGGCCAAATTGGAAAGAAGGACATAGTGAATAGTCCAATCACAATTGGGAGAAAACCGATTGAAATAGTCCATTTCCTTCCAATAAAATCTGCAATATATCCAGATCCTATACTCCCAATTAGACCGGTGAAAGTAGCAATCGAGAAAACCAAGCCAATTTGCCATGGTTCAAGGAATCCCTCAAGAAAGATTCCGAACTCCCACTTCCAAAGAGCGGTCGCAAACTGAGCGATAGCAATGACTGCAGCGAGTCTCCAAAGATTTCGACTGAGACCAAGGCGGCCAGGACGTGAATCACTAATAGAGGATTTGAGTTCTGGCGAATTCTGCCTACCGTCTTCAATCATATGATAGCCTCGAATTTTTTATTTGACGAATCAGAGCTGCTTAAGTCACTGCCGATATTGACACGATGTAACACAAACTAAGTGCTTCAGAGAACTGGCACAGATATAAGGAAAGCAGCCCCAGTGCCTATTTTGGTTTCTAATAGTTCAATCGTACCACCATATGATTCAACAATTCTCTTTGACAAGTATAGACCCAAACCCTTTCCTTCACCGCGTGTTGTGACTCCTTTTCGGAAAATTTTTGGTCGAATTTCAGGATTAATTCCGGGCCCATTATCACGATATGTAATCAACAACATCTTCTCAACAAGACCAAGACGAATTGTAACGACTGCTCCCTCACCGGCGTAATCGAGTGTATTCCTCAACAGATTCTCAAGAACGAGGGGTAACAATATTCCTGGACGAATATCTGCAGATCTAACATCAGGTTCAAACATAAGACTAACGTCTGCACCATCTCTAGTTCTTCTAGCGTTTTTCGCCATTGTTGTGAGCGTATCAAGAAAGTCATATTCACTGCTCCGTCCTACGACAGAGAACAGCTTGATAACACTAGACATCCTCTCGCTTACAGCAATTGATGTTGACAAATACGACTCTAAGTTCGCAGGAATATCCATCCTTTCATTGAGAAGTTCAATGTGACCTTTGACAATCTGCATGTCATTTCCTAGATCATGTGTCAGGACTGATGTATAAACCTCAAGTTCTCGTTGTCGCTGTTCCAAGAATTGTTTGTGTTCTTCAAGTTCTGCGATATAATAGTTAAGAGCCCAACTGAAGAACAATACCACTAAAGAGAGTGCAGCTTGGTCTATGATTGGTTCTATGGCTATTGTGAGTTCTATTGCTTGATTTAGATCACAATAAATCAAGAGTCCAGCAGTTTCCCCGAAAATAAGTACTGTTTCAAATCGAGATGTAAGCCATTGACTACCAAATAACGCAGCAATAACAGGCCAGATGATAAGATTCATTGTTAATCTCACAGGGGTTTGGTTGAATTCAACTAGGAGAAAGAGATAGGGCATCATTGCTAATGACAATGTCATGACAATTCCTGCAATCATAACGTACCTGGTCCGACTCAAGATGTATATGAAGAAGAAGATGGAGGTTGCAAAGATGAAGATTGTAATATTTTCAAACAATATCCCAAGTACTATTTGAATAGTAGGAAGCACTATTACTATCAATAGAAGTGCAAAAGACAATAATCTAGCCTTCACGCGAATAACGTCAGAGTCAATGGCCTGTGATGGCTCTACAAGAATATGACGAACTCTTCGGAATATTGAAGTTTCTAATTGTTCGCCTTCATCATCAGACATACTATCCGCTCGTTTGAAATTTTCTGCATTTTTCGTTGTGAAAGTAGATATGTAAGGTTTAGTGGGTTGTTTCAAATAGTCAATCCTTTAGTAATTTGGGTATATATAACCAAACAATCAGTACTGATACAAAGACCAGAACGCCTTGACTAACTAGACTGATAATTTGGGAACCTGCTATGAGCATCGTGATGCCATATGCCAGTAGAGGTACTATTCCTGTTAATGCACCAACAGCAGCAGCGAAAAAGCCCATTGCTTGATCAGATGTCACATTGACTGCTACAGCTCTGCCGCCACCGCGTAGCCTAAACACCGCTCCTCCAACAGCCATGCCAACAACATATCCGCAGGGTATCTGAATAAGTGGGATAAGTAGGAGAAGAGGTGTAATTGGGTTGTTAAGTAGAATCATGATATCTATGGCAACCATACTCAAGATATATGGAACAAGGACAATTGATGTCTTACTCTTCAGAACCATTCGTGAACTAACCGGTAGACCTTCCTGAACTGAAGCACCTTGAGTATCAAACATCAGGATAGAAACAAGAGAGATTCCACCGAATAGATTTCCATATTCAACTGCTGTCAAAATAGCCATACTCCTTAGCAATCCTAAATCATCCTTCCAATATTGTATCATTGGGAAAAGCATGACAACCAAGAATATCGGTATGGCAAATACAAAAGCTGAACCAATGTTTCTTGTCGCTAGTCTAAGATCTTTCCTAATCATTGCTTTAATTGGACTAGTTGTGTCAATACTGACTTCTCTTAGAACACTAGTCTGCGTTGAAATGACTCCGCCAGTAGTAACTAATCTCAGTGTTGTACCACTTCGACGATAGAGAATTACTGCAACAAGGGTGTAAAAACAGGCTCCTCCTACCGAAGCCAAGATTGTACTTGTCGGCATGGAAAAAGCTACCGATGCGGCAAGAAAGCCATATGAAAATGGAAAAATTAGTGCAAGACTAGTGAATGCAGTTTCTCCCCAAACACTCGAGAGTTGAATAATGAACCTCATCATATCTGGGAGATAACTACTAAGACCATATACACTGACCATGCCAATGACAATTCCAAATGAAGCCGCTATTCTAACAAAAGCTGAACCTCTAGATTCATCAGATGAATGAGATTTCCTATGAAACCATTTTGCCATTGCTATAAGAGCACCGATTGATATGGAGATCGTACTTGCACATGCAATTAAACCAATGGCCGCCACCAAAGGGCCAAACACAAGTAAGCATCCAATGGGGAATATAGTGACAGAGAGTAAAACAGGTGCTAAGAATACTCTGGCAAATGTCATAAACGAGAGATGTTCTAATTCCGCTTTTGTGAATGGGAGCATAGATGGTAATTTCATAGCTCCTGACGAGATTAGTCCAGTTGTTGTTGTTAGATTTAGGAAAAAAACAACGACAAAGCTTAGTGCTAGATATATTGTGAAACCTACCGCTAGGCGTGCATCGGGGCTACCGATTGATACATCAAAAGCAGATGCTGCCAATGCGATGATTGCTATCATTCCTAGAATGATTGTAGTCATGAAATAACTAATACGACTGGATGATTTGATAGACCTAGCTATTCGCTCGGGATTCTCTTTTACACGAGCTAGGTTAGATGGATTCATTTCAAGGAACGCTTGGAATCGTGACTCCGTTGCAATAACTCCAGCTAGTTTCCAGCTCTCTGAGATTTTCATCCCGTAAGAGCCTCCCTGAGGACAGATACTCCTTCAGCAACTTCTTCTTCCTGCTCTGTGAGTTTAAGAAACAAACTCTCTAAAGTTGCTCCTTCCTTATGGGCTTTAATTCGGAGTTCATCTAGTGTACCTTCAGCAATCAAGACACCTTCATCGATGATTCCGACTCGATCACAAAGCCCTTCGGCAACCTCCATAACATGAGTACTGAGTAAGACTGATCCACCATTTTCCGCATGTATCTTTACAATGTCCTTCATAATTTTCGCAGAACGAACATCCAGACTTGAAAATGGTTCATCAAGTATCAGTAGTTTTGGTGCATGAAGGAGAGCTGCAATTAACATAGTCTTCTGTTTGTTACCCTGCGAGAGTGTAACGATCATCTTGTCATAATACTGCGCAAAATCTAGAGCTTTAACGAACTCACGAATCCGCTTGTTTATTTTCTCTTCAGGTAGTTTTCGAATTGATGCAATGAAATCAAAAAGTTCTCGTGGAGTTAGTGAGTCATAGAGCTCCTGTTCTTCAGGAACATACCCGACCATTTTCTTAACTTCTACTGGATCCTCAGTAGAGTTAACGCCAAATACACTAGCTCTACCGTTATCTGGATCTAGGAGACCCATGAGCATTTTGATGGTTGTTGTTTTCCCAGCACCATTGGGTCCAAGTAGTGCATAGATTTCTCCTTCTCTTACAGTCAAGCTTAGGTCGTTAACAGCAACTAGTTCTCCGAATGATTTTACCAAATTTTCAATACTTACTGCTGACACTTCAACTCTTACTCCCAATTAATAATGAGGCAACTTTTGGATGTGAGTAGTCTTTTTGAATAAATATAATCTTTAACAACTACGCGATAACTCATTTTCATGAAACCTCCAGATCTTCAGTCTGAACGCCACTGTTTCTAAGACTTACTTTTCTCTTCACAAATGTCCAGTAAGTGTAGAAAAGAGCCCATCCAACAGTTGGAATTGCTACAAAGATATAGAACTCAAAAGCTGCGAAAAAGAAATAGATGTTGAAGAAGATCATCATTAGCACATTCATTATCCACGACCTCTTCTGCCACCCATAGCTAGATACAATATGTACTGCTCTTAGCGCTGCATATCCTCTACTGGTGAGTGTATACAATCCATCACTGTCAGTTGTTATGACAGATTCCATCTTCTTCAAATGGAAATCCAAGAGCCCTCCACTCTTAATCTTGAGTGTTCTCTTAAGGTCTGCAAACCGTCTAGGCTTTTTTGAGAGTTCTTTTAGAATCGCAATTCTCATTGGATGAGAAATCGCTTCAAACACTTCATCCGAGGTCATTTTTCTTCATGACAGATGTGGTATTGGAGGGATATAATCCTACGTTCCTTGACCAGTCGGTCAATGACTCTTGACCTTAGTATCTATCTAGCGATTCTAAAAGAATAACATTTTCTTCAAAGTCATTATGAGTAGCAATCTCGTTTTTGGGTGTTTGAGATATTCCTACTGAGACCAAAGGATGTATATTCATTCAGACAATGTGTCGCACTACTTTCTCATATCGTGAGAAACCTCAAGCTGACATCAGGCCATTGTGCCCCTTCATGTTGGAACGGAGGCAAGCGGTTGAACTGATGTAGGGAGGCATGAATGCATGAGAGAACACATTAGTGTAAAGGGAGCTAGGACTAACAATCTTAGAAATATCGATGTGGATATTCCGCGAGACCAGCTCACCGTGATTACAGGAGTGTCGGGATCCGGAAAGACTTCGCTAGCTTTTGACGTTATTTTTGCAGAAGGTCAACGTAAGTTTTTCGAATCTATGTCAGCAACGTCTCGATCTATGCTACCAATGCTAGAACGAGCTGATGTTGACTCCATACTTGGACTCTCCCCTGTTGTTGCTATTGAGCAACGTACTGGAACACAGAATCCAAGATCTACAGTCGGGAGCATGACTGATATCTCCAGCTACATGAGAATCCTCTTCTCAGTGCTGGGTCAGGCACATTGTCCCTACTGCAACAAGAAGGTCCACACACGTAACGCAAACCAAATTGTTGATCACCTCATGACACTTCCCGAAGGGACACGTGTCGAGATTCTTGCACCCGTGAACAAGATCTATGATGAGGACTATCCCTACATGTTCGACGATATACGAACAAAGGGATACAAGAGAATCAAGATTGATGGAGAACCGTTCACAATCAGCGATAAGATAGACCTCGATGAAGCGAAAGACTATCGAATCGAAGTCGTTGTTGACCGTATCATCATCAAGAAGGATCTCTATCATCAGTTTGCAATATCAATTGAGAATGCAAAAGAAGTAGGTAGTGGGTTCATTAGATTCGAATTCTCAGATGAGAAGATTCCTGAGGATATCTTAGGTAAGTTCTATGAGAACTTTGGATGTAAAGACCACCATATTGTGATGCACACCCTGCTACCAGGAGCCTTCTCTGCAAACCTGCCTGACAACGCATGTCCTACATGTCTGGGTATGGGTATGTTAATGAAGGCAGACGCACGGCTTGTAGTCGTCGACCCAAGAAAGGGTATGAACGATGGTGCACTGAAGTGGTGGGCTAAGTACTGGGCATATAGCATAAGTCAGCACCTAGGGTTCGAATTGAAGACTCCATGGCAGGACTTGTCAAAGGATATCCAGGACCAGATCCTATTTGGCATAAGAAAGGAGTTCATCCTTCAAGAACCGCCAGACTGGCCAAACAAGTATCGTCATCGCAATGTCGGACAGAAGGTCCGATTTCTGGGCATCTGTAAATATATTGACAGACACTATAGGAATGACAGAAAGAAGGGAGAGCGATACGAGTGGTATCGAAAACTGATGACTGAACATACATGTCCTGATTGTCAGGGAAAGAAGCTCATTCCCCAGCGCTTGCTTGTCACAGTGGACGGTAGGAATATCGATGAGCTAGGTGAATACTTCATCAACCATCTACTCGAGTATGTGGACTCCATCAAGATTCCCAAAGGCAAAGAGAAGGCAGGAAACCAGGTCATCTCAGAGCTTAGGAAACGAATCCAGCTCCTGGATGACATCGGTCTTTACTACCTAAGGCTGAATCGTCGTGCCAGAACTTTGAGTGCTGGAGAAGCTCAGAGAATCAAGCTATCAACACAATTGGGCTCAGAACTCATGGGGATGTTGTATGTGCTCGATGAACCATCGATTGGGCTTCATATACGTGATAGCAACAGAATCATTGACATCCTCAAACGACTGCGAGATACAGGAAATACCGTTATTGTCATCGAACATGACTTGGATACTATTAAACAGGCAGACAATATCATTGAGATAGGACCAGGACCGGGTGTACATGGCGGCAAGATCATGGCGCAGGGAGTGTACGATGATGTCCTTGAGAATCCGAAGTTCCTCACAGGTCACTACCTAACAGGGAAGAAGCAGATTCCATATCTTGGGAAAGCCCGAAAGCCCAATGGTAAATTCTTGAAGGTAATAGGTGCGAAGGAGAATAATCTGAAGAATCTGTCAGTTGAGTTCCCTCTCGGAGTTTTCATCTGCATTACAGGAGTTTCTGGGAGCGGGAAAAGCACACTGATTGAGGATGTCCTGGGAAAGAAGCTTATCCATGACATGAGAGACCTTCGAGTCATTCACGGCAAACTGGACAAGATAGAAGGTATGGAGAATGTAGTGGATGTACGGATTGTTGACCAGTCACCCATTGGAAGACATTCCAGGAGTATACCTGCAACCTATGTTGGATTCTTCGATAAGATACGACGAGTTTTCGCTGACACTGAGATGGCAAATGAACGTGGCTACAAGATTGGAAGATTCAGTTACAACTCAACTGAAGGACGCTGTGCAGAGTGTAACGGAGAAGGTCTCGTTCGCATCGAGCTGCAGTACATGCCGGATATTCAGACCATCTGTCCTATCTGTAAAGGAGCTCGCTTCTCTGAAGAAGTCCTCGAGATTAAGTACAAGGGTAAGAATATCGGTGACGTTCTGAACATGACTATCGAAGAGGCTAACAAGTTCTTCAAAGATACTCGACTCATCTACCACAAGACCAAGACCATGATGGAACTCGGTCTAGGATATCTCAAACTAGGACAGCCAGCACCAACATTGAGCGGCGGAGAATCGCAACGTATCAAGCTTGCAAAGGAACTTGGAAAACTCAAGAAACTGAAAGACAACCTCTACATTATGGATGAACCAAGTGTGGGCTTGCATATGGAAGATATCCAGATGCTTCTGAAGACTATCAACAAGCTTGTGGATGCAGGAAACACTGTCATCGTAATCGAGCACCATCTAGACATCATTAAGTCAGCGGATTGGGTGATTGACTTGGGTCCAGAAGGTGGAGCTGAAGGCGGTGAGGTCATTGCTGAAGGAACTGTCGAAGACATCATCAAGTGTGAGAAGTCATACACTGGTCAGTTCCTCCAGAATGTTGTGGAGACCTCCTAGGCCAACAGGAGCTGTTGTACATGGAAGATCCACAAGTTAGAAAGATGTTTGATGAAGCACTTAGTCGCTTCATCGAACAAGCAAAGGAGGATAGTAGGGTCCTCGCTATCATCATCTATGGTAGTATGGCATATGATGAGGTCACCGAACGATCGAACATCAATGCCTATGTCATTGTCGACGAGGGACAACATCGGACAGCAAGACTCGTAGAGTATGGTGTTCCAATAGATGTTGGGATCTATAACAAGAATGAGTTCATGAGAAGAATTCAGCATACGAGAGGAAGAGGAATATGGCAGGTCCTCACCTATAGCAAGCTGGTCTTCTCCAGAGATTGTTCATTCACAGACTGGTATAAGAACCGGAGTAAGAATGTCGGAGTGAGGGACAGAGGGTATCTTCAGATGTTGTACTTTATGGCTGTTAAATTCGACCTGCAGAAAGCTGAGAAGTATCTCTATATCAAAAACGACCTTGCTCATAGCTTTCACTTCTTCCTTCATGGACTCAGTGAACTGGGGTATCTACTCTGTTATCTCAATGATGTCTGGCCACCCCGAGAAGTAATTCTGAAGGGGAGAGAGTTTCTCCCAGACCTGTTCCCGAAGCTCTTTGACGACCTCATTGACACCGAGGTGACAAAGGAGTCTCTAGACAAAGCCATTAGAACAGCCTACGAATACATGGACTCCATAGACCTAGAGGTTCACAAACCAGTCCTTGATTTCATCTCAGATGAGGGAGGAACTGCATCACAGACAGATATCATGACGAGATTCGGTCTCAAAGGAATGGTCATCTTCGAGGCAGAACATCTTCATCGAAGACGAATTCTACGACGCACAGTCACCCCAGTAAAGCTCACGAAAAAAGGTGTTGTAGAATACAACGAACCACTTTATCACTTTAGTTGGAACTCATTCAATCCAGATGCTGTTAAACCAACGCGAGTTGGACCTGCTGATGTTGAGAGAGAACGTGTTCATGCAGACTATCAGAGCGCATTAGATGAACTTACTGAGAAATGTGAGAGGGACGAATATGTCCTCAACTTCATGGTATCCGGTAGCCTCTCCTATGACACAGTATGGGAAAAATCCGATATCGATTTCATGATAGTCGTTAGAGACGAACCGTATGGAAGACGTCGTGGTTTTGTTGAGAAAGATGTCTTCATGGAAGGGGAGGTTGTGACTCGTGATTATTTCAGAAGAGGAACTAATAGGGTAAAAGACGGAAGTATCTTCCACTCGTACTTTTCAAAGAGTAAACTGCTTGTGTCTAAAGATGATTCGATCATGGACTATTATGAAGATGTGAATAACATGGGTTCTCGAGATGTGGAAGACCTTCTGTTACTGAACTACATCTTCTGTAAGGATCTCATAAACAAGGCACACAAGGCACTCTATGTAAAGGATAATCCTCACTTTGCATTGAACTTCATAATGTCTGGGATTCGGAGAATGGCTAATATCGAAGTGCTCCTCAATAGAGGGATTCCACTACGAGAGTCTACAGTACAAGCACTAGAGTACAATCCCGAGTTCTTCAAGACCATATTCCTAGATATGGTTCATTCGCCTGAGAAGACCTGTGAGGTCGTTAGCGATGTTTTAGAGAAGATGGAGAACTACTTGGATGAACACTTGAAGCAATTCATACAACCTGTTCTTCGCTTGCTCGAGAAGAAGGAAGAGATAACACATTATGAACTAAAGGACCACTTTATTGACATCTGGCTACCAGTGGACATGAGAGAGTTCGTCGAAAAGGGATTCATTCGACAGACAAAAGCTCCCTTCAGGTTTACAAAGAAAAGCTCTGCTGAGATGATTCAACCTGCATACCAACTGGCATCATCAAGGTCAGAGCACGAGATTGCGATGGATGAGGAGTGGAAGTTAGTATAGACTATGCAACAGAGTCCAGTGAATTAGCATGGGACATACCTTCTTTCTTTCAAACTTAGACCCGTGAATTTAACAGGCACAAATCATCAGGTAAACATCGCATCGTGAGTTGAAAGAGAATGCAGTATAGGACTCTAGGAAAAGCAGGTAACAAAGTATCTGCACTTGGATTTGGGTGTATGCGACTTCCAACTCTTGAAGATGGAAAAATCAATAGAGAAGAAGCAATCAAACTCATCCGCAAAGGAATTGATAATGGAATAACATATGTGGACACAGCCTGGACCTACCACGGTGGGGAAAGTGAAGTCGTTGTTGGATTAGCATTAAAAGATGGTTATCGAGAAAGAGTCACTCTGGTGACAAAATGCCCAGTGGGTCGCTCCGAATTCACAGAACCTGAACATTATGATGAACATCTCAAGGAACAGCTTGAACGGTTGGATGTAGACCATGTAGATTATTACTTGTTTCACGCTCTAAACAAAAAGTCATTTGAGGAGAAAGTATTGGGTCTAAATCTAATAGAACGGGCATTGAAAGCAAAGGAAGATGGGAAAATCAAGCATATCGGATTCTCTTTTCATGACACTACAGAAGCTTTGAAAGAAATCATTGATTCTAGCCACTTCGAATTAATGCTAGTTCAATACAATATCGTTGACCAGGTAAATCATGATATGATCAATTACGCAGGGGAGAAAGGTCTCGCGGTGGCAACGATGGGATCTGTTGGTGGTGGTAGATTGGCAGGAAAGGATCTTCCTGAAGAAATGAAGAAATGGCTGACACCTGGTCGTACAAACTTTGCAGACCTAGCTTTCAAGTTTGTGCTAAGCAATCCAAATGTTTCTGTGGCATTATCAGGCATGGGAACTGAAGAGATGCTGGATGATAACCTCAGTATTAATTCACGAGAAGATTATGATCAACTTTCTAAAAGAGAGAGGGAGTCCATTGACAGTATTGCAGCACGATTCAAAGAACTCTGTGACAACATATGCACACAATGCAAGTATTGTCAGCCCTGTCCAAACGAGGTCAATATCAGCTTCATTTTCGAGCAACTTCAGCGCTATCAGATCTATGGTGATCAAGAGAAAGCGAAGCGCTACTATTCGATGATTGGAAAAGCTCCATGGGCTGCAGGAAAAGATGCATCAGCATGTGAACAGTGTGGTGATTGTCTAGAGAAGTGTCCTCAAAACATAGAAATCATTAACCAGCTAGAAAAAGCTCATGAAGTTCTCCAGAACAAATAGATGACTTAGGAGTTCAAACAATGGATGATGATATTGATATTTCCAACCCTTTCTTCTCAAGAGTAGAGAGAGAATTTCGCAGATGGGCAAGAGATCATCCAGATCAGGTCTATTCTGCCCCTCCCGATGCACTACAGGAAGGGTTTGAGTACTTCTTCACAACTCGAGCAGACAAAATGCCCAATGGTGGACCTTCCATAAGAAGAGTTGGAATGTTGGGAGAACGAGGGATGCCAAGACGTGCTATGCCAGCTCTCATAAGAACCATGCTTACAATAATGAGAGGAATGAGCACAAGTTGGAAAGAAACCAACAGATACCTGGATAATCTGGATCCTATACCATTTGAGCCCAAACCTGAATTGTGGTCCGAGCTGAGTGAATGGGTGGGAAGAAAATGGAATGATGTGATTCTGGCCTTCACCGAACTCCCTGAACAGATGATCTTCAAGGGCAAATCGACTCTCTTCAAATATGCACTGGTCGTAGGACAAGAGATGAAGAAGAAGGAAATCGACTATGCACCAGGATATAAAGCAGGCAAAGAAGTAATGCGAGTCTATGGAAGCCTTGGAATCGTTGTTAATGACATAGCTCATTGGCTTCGAAAGAGGGGAGTGCGTTGTCAGAGCAACCATCCACTAGGAGGTCTTACTAATACAACTTCTTTGGCTGGAAAAGCTGGGATGGGATGGCAAGGCCGCAACGGTCTCCTGATTACACCTGAATATGGTCAGCGATTACGCTTGGCTCCAGTCTTTGTTGAGCACAAATATTTCGAATACACTGACAATCGAGACCATGATTGGATTGAAGAGTACTGCGAGCTATGTAAACGATGCGAAAAGGAATGTCCTCAACAGGCTATCTATAGTGACAAAGTAGTCCGGATTGAAGATGTACCTGGGGTTGGATCGCTTAAGACATGTATTGACAGAGACCTTTGCTTTGATTTCTTCTGGAAGACAATGGGATGCTCTGTATGTGTCAAAGTCTGTCCATTTTCAAAAGCAGGTGACACATACGAGAAACTCAAAGCTGTGGTAGAAAACAGGTGGGAGTAAAGAAGAAAATTAGAAGAGAAGAGAAAGAATCTCTTCTCTATTTGCTAGCCTATTAATTATCTACGTTTAATGACTATTACTAAACCGATAACGAGAACTGCAGCTCCAATTGAAATTGGCACAAGATTATCCGCAAGAAATTCGGGAATTGGTAGTGGGTTTCCACCTACTAGAAGAAGGTTCTCAAAACCAATCTTGGGATCGTGTATAATCTCATTTCCCTGAGGATAGTTCAAGAATATCTCCTGCTCAGTTGCAGTGACTTCATGAATGCTTGAATTGACAGGATAGGTGGTTCCATCAATCTCAGCAAACTCCTTCCAAGAGAAGAATCCAGTAATATCTGTTAGCAAGACATCCATCTCAGCCTCACTGACAGCTCTTCCCTCATCTTCATCCTCAGTTGAATCATCAAATGAGGTTTCCACTTCAGTACTGAGCTCGACTTTCAGAGCAAGCTGTGAGGAACCATCAGTGAAATTGAAATTCATGATCATGACATCAATCTTCACTTGAGTTGGAACGATAATCGAGCCATTGATTTCAGTGAAGTCTCCAACAGCATAGACCCTTGCACCGAACACACCATCAGTGGTCAACACATCAATGATGTGAACTGGTCCATCAGCAGTGTTCTCAACAGTGTAAACAAGTGGTTCGAAGCTGACAAGTTCCACTGTCTGAAGTTCAGTGTCAATTGAATCATCATAGATACCATTTCCATTGACATCAAGATACTCAACAAGTTCAACGAATTGAACCTCGAATTCTCGCTCAGTCTCATTAGTTGTGCTTTCAGTTTCAAACTCGACCTTAAACTCTGCACCATTGGGTCCAACCGCAACCTCAATTTTGAAGGAGTCTTCGGTTCCTCCAGACTCAAGTTCGGACTGTATTTCAACAAGCGAGGGTGATGTTACTACTGATACTTCTCGATCGTTGAGACCGTCATCCTCTGTTGTTGTTGAATCAGGGGTTTCAGTTTCGGTGGTTGTATTATCATCCTCTTCGGTCGTGGTATTATCATCAGTGGTCGTTGTCGCATTGACATTGACTGCTGTTGTTACCAGCATAAAGAGGAGCATTCCAAGAATGACTTTGTTAATCGTAGCGTGCTTCATCATTGAATCACTGCTATGAGTGTGAAAATTATTGTATATAACGTATGTTAACCAAACTAATAAAACGCTAATCGTAAAGTCGGCTCATAAACCCTTTTTTGTTGATTAAACCTTTATGACGCTTCATAATTATTCAAATTCGAAATATCTCTTTGGAAAACTAGATATACCGACAAAAAGCTAGGTACATCAGGTGCTAGTGTGGATCCCGAAGATATTCCTGATATCGGTGATATAGAACGTAGAGAATCGTTAGCCAAATTGGAATTATAGGATCGAAACCAAGGAGTAGATAGTGGATCAATATTCCAATCGTAAAGAAAGCAAGCAGATTATTTGCTCCGGACCATAGAATGTCCATATTTCGATCATCAGCCTTAGAATTAAATAATTCGAGCATTGATGGAGCCATAAATGCATACCAGACTGCTAGAAATAGGAACCACGAATCTGGATAGACCAAAAGTATGAGGAAAGTCATGTCTGTGAAATGATGAAGATAGTTCTTCTTTCCGGAAGGTGTTCTTACAAACTTAGTATAGCTCCTCAGAAAAATGAACCCACCCAGGATTACGATGATGCCAATTTGGATAAAGAAGGTGTCTGTTAATGGAATAAACACCAGAATGAGTTTTGTAAGACTCGTACTATGCTGTCCTGTCAGTTCTTCGAATAGATTCACCTCAATGAGTCCATTGAATGATGCTGGATAGACAATGAAATACAGGATGTTGGGAACCATGCTAAGGAGAAATCCAACTAGTGCTCCTGTGCATTGTTTGACAGGGAATGTGAATTGAAAGCGACCCGTCATCGTTAATGGAAACAAGAATGGGAGGAATAAGAGGAAGAAAGGTTTCAGAGTAGTAGCCACTCCAATTAGTAAACCTGTCAGAATGCAGCATTTCCATGATTTTTGTGAAGATTGAAGGAGAAATAGTGCAAGTAGACTAAAGAGGATTGCCAGCTGAGTGATCTGTCCAAAAATGATATTGACGATATGTTGAGGTGCAATGAATACAAAGAGGAGTGTTTTCTCAAAGTTCTTTGTCGTTGCTGTGACTCCTCTTTGTAGACTTACTTGGAAAATAAGGTAAACTATTCCAACGTTGCAAAGCATCATCAAGGAAATGTTGACCAAATATAGACTAACCATTGGTGCACCAACGAATAGTGCTGTGAACATAGCAAAAGATGGAAAATATCTGAATGGTAGTCCATTGGGATTTACAGTATAGATATCCGCAGGTGAATTCACAAACTCCAAACCTGCTTCGTAGAAGACTCGAAAATCAACGGTAAAGACTGTATCTAAGTAAGTTCCTTGAAGAAACAGGAAGAAAAATCCTGTAATGACACCAATGTAGTAGATGAGATTGAAGGCCAGACCAATCTTGAGCAAGCGTGAACTTCTGAAGTAATCCATGAAAGACGGATTAGCTTCAAAGTGATCCTTCACCAAACTGGAACACCCCAAATAAACGCTTCAGCGATTAGTAGCGAAACTCCTGAAGAAACAAGGAGCCCAATAATAAGAACAGCTTGGGGCCATTTGTATCGTTTGGTTACTCTCACGTCAAGAAAGAAGAACGGGAGATACAGTATAACTATAATCAGTGCCATAAGGATAAGATAGGGCGGCTCAATATAGTTCCGGGCACCCATAAAGATCATGTAAATGGCCAACAAAACAACAGGGGGATGAAGGGTAAGTCTCTCAATAAAACCCCAACGCCAACTATTAGCCCAGTGATCCTGTGATTTGAACCTACGCATGAAATTAACATCCCAAATTGATGTAACAAGCAGAATGGGAAAAGCTACCATGACCATTACATTGAATGGCCAAAATCTAAGTTCGAAGACTAGGGCAAGACATGCGTAATATGAGAAGAAACGACTAAAGTACCGACGTCTGAACTCAAGTTCTTTTCTCAGTTTGACCTCGACTATCCATATGCGGAATAGAAGAAATCCAATGCCTAGTAATGAGATGATCAAGATTTCAACCTCGGTTTTCAAACTGATGGGGATTACTCTAAAATAAGGCTCTCCAAATCACGAGGATATTTTGTGAGGACGTCGATTCCATCATCAGTTACAACGAATGTATCACTATGACGGAATCCGCCCAAACCTCTCTCATATATTCCAGGTTCACAAGAGAAAATCATACCAGGTTGTAGAGTGTCCTCTGAACCCAGGTCCAAGAAAGGACGCTCATGACCTTCCATTCCCAAAGCATGTCCGGTATGATGTCTGACAAGATGAATCACTCCATGATCTTTGAATGCCTGTCGAGCTGCTTTATCAACATCTGAACAATAGACACCAGGACCTGCTGCTTTAAGCGCTGCATCTTGAGCAGATAACATAGCTTCAAACAGTTTCTTCTGTTTCTTATCGGGCTCACCCATGAACATTGTTCGTTCAAGTTCAGACTGAACTCCGTAGACATCAGATGATGCACCTGTGACAAGAGTGTCACCTTTATTGAAAATGAGTCCTCTTGATAATGCATGTGGGAAATATGAGTTTGGACCTATCTGACCTCTATATAGAGCAATAGCAGGGAATAATGAGAACCCTGTTGGTCTATAGTCATCACCAAGCTCCGACACCATGTCTTGAGACCCACGTGTACTTGCCCGAATAGTCACGTCAATCTCGTTTGCACCAACTTCAGTGAATTCTTGGAGATACTTGTGAGCTCTGTCAGCCCACTTTGAAGATTCTTTCATCAACTCGATTTCTTCAGGTTCCTTAATCACCCGCATGTCCATGACTATATCAGGGAGGAGTTTGAATTTCAATCCAGTAATCTCTTCAAGAGTGGGTCCTTTATATCCCCAATACCCTGGAGCACCTGCTGCTTCAGAAGCCACCTTTGCGGGACTTGCTTTGATCTCCATCATGAGAACACGTTGGAAATGTTTCATTGGATGGGTTTCGTCAGGATACTCAAAATATGAAAAGATCTCCGAAGCAAATGGAACTTGATGTCTAATATGATCAATCTCGAGAGATGGAACGAAGAAACTTATTTCACCTTTGTGAAGAATGAGAACTATTGGTCGTTCAGTAGGAATAAATGAGAGTCCTGTAAGGTAGAATATATTCTTGGCGTTGAATACAAGGAAGGTTTCCACATCTTGTTCATACAATTGAGTCTGAAGATTCTCTATCCGTTTCTTATGTTGCTCAGGCGAGAGACAAGTTCGGCTCATAATGGTCCACTACTCCAGATTTTTCTTACAACTGCTTCAGAGCAATAAAGCTTGTGAGAAGACGAATTGTCACTAATTGGTACGACCAGAAGAGGTTTGAGGAAGTGAATCACATACCTGCTGATTGTAAACGAATGGTGAATAAGCGACCCTCACACTCATCCACTCTTTCATATCTATCAACTTTGAAATGACCATTCAGAGATTTCGTCATAAGTTTAGCTGCTGTAAGACCTAGCGTTCCACTACTATATTCTTGTTCAGCTTCTATGTTTCTTCCCATAGCTTTGATTTCAATCTGCCAGTAATCTTCTCCTGATATTCTGACAGATTCAAGATCGATTTTAACAGATTCTCCTCTTAGACGACATTCCAAAGCACTGTAAAATATGTTCAAGAAAATATGCACAAGGAGATCATTGGCCATGACGAATGCTTTTGCTTGTTCAGGGTGAAACTCTATAGTCAACTCTCCAGATCCAACTCTTTGGGTAAACAAATCCAATGAAGACACAATGGTTGAAACAAGATTAGTTGGTTCAAGTTTAGACTGTTCAAGGTTATCGGTTTCACTAAGAAGACGGACATTGGCAATCAATTGTTCTGAGAATGTGATGACTTGACAACCATCATCAGCTAGACGTTGTCTTTGATCATCCGAGATTTCCTCGGATCCTAGGAGCTCGAGTGTTGTCATAACCATCTGGTTGTAATTACTAACATCGTGCATAAGCAGGTCTGCGTACAAGCTCGCTCGATTATGTGAGTATTGTACATCCCTCATCGCTCTTACATACAACCAGATTAGAAGTGGAGGTCCAGCAAGAAGCCCTATGAAGAGAAGGATTTCTGATACCCACCACCCGGTAGACCAAGTTGTATAGTAGCTTTTCAGAATATTAGGAAGAACCCACATCCCTAGAAAGAAGACAACATACATCTCAACTGGCGGTTTTCCTCGAGAGCCATCCGAAAGAAGGAAGATAAGATAGGTGAATGCAAACATGATGACAAGATTTGTCCCTAATATGAGACTAGCTCCGTAGAGACTCTCTTCCAGTTCAGGATACACGCTCAACGTGATTTGATTCATTGTTTCTGCAGCTACAACCAATATCGTGAATACCGATGTATAGGCAGCATAATCGAGGAGCGAAGGTGTTTCCTTTCCAGTCCTTGGATACATTGTCCAGCGGATTGCAAGTATAAGCAAAACCAGAGTTAATGCGCTCCCAACTACAACTGGAGTTATTGGCTCTCCTCGAAGAGTTACGGATGGAAAGGCAAAGACAAAAACAAGTAAGAATGACACCACAGCCCAAAGACTGAAAATCAGGACTAAAGGGACATGAACCCAAACTGATTCCTTTTTTGGATAGATATAGAGAAGAACCGCCATTGTGGCAGAAAGTGATGCCGCTCCAATGTGGATAATCGAATAGGCAAGAAAATTCAGAGGTTGGAGGATAATTATTAGTGCCAATGACTCGAATATTATTGTAAGCAGGAATGGTAGATATGCCATCAACAGAAGACCAATAGTAATGGTATACGCAAATCGTCTTCGAAAACCAGACATTTTGAGAAAAGACACACCTAGAGAAATACAAATCAGAAGATATGCAGCCATTTGCAAAGTTTCAGCCAATTCCCAATTTATTGAAGGATTTGACAAGTTTTGTATACTAGCTACCGAAGCCGCACCAAGTAAGAGTGTGGCACTTGCAAGGTATCCTTGATCAATCGGAATAGAACTTCTTTTAATTCCCAAGACAAGAATGGACGATAGCAAATAGGTTGCAACAGCTACTATGCCTATTATGTAGCTAATCGAAATTACCAGACTCAGTGAAAGATATGGAATACTCATCCATACTATAGCATGAAGAATCAATGGAATGAAAAGGAAACCTACGAGAAGCAGTCTATTGGAAACAGCCTGAGCTTCATTAGTCGATTCTCTTCGGATGCAAATAATAGCCCCCATAAAAGAAACACCAATCAGGGAAAATTCGAGAAGATCACCAACGGTATCAGAAAGTACTCTTTCAATATACGGTTCTGAAAGTACAAGCATGTTTTTTGCAGCACTTCCAATATGAATTACAAGGGTATAGACAAAAGCAGAAATCAACAAGATTTTCGATCTAAGTCTTTCCTTTTGAAATGCGAGTAACACAAGTGCCAATGGAATGGATATCCAGAAAGCTAGAAGAGAGTGAACTCCTACTCGGGTTTCAGGAGTATATGAAACAATTCCTCCTGGACCAATAGCAAAGAGTATGGCAAATACAGCAAGAGGTACAAGTACCAATACTTTCACCATTGCTCGCTGTTTACCTTGCATAGTGACCCAAATCCGTAACAAGTTACAGCACTTAAGACAGTGAAAAGAGTTTCTTGAGTGGAATCAGGTGTAAATACAACTCTGTCAAACTAAATGATATATTCGAAGTTAATTCATATTAGCAAAAAACTCTCTAACAATAGGAGGTTTCAGTTGTGGAAAAAGAAGTTAGCATATACAACTTCTGTCCTTGTTTCAAAGACTTTGAGGGAGAACTAATTTGTCTAAATGACGACAGTCTTTGTGACATTGAACACTCGATTTTTGCAGCTGATATCCTAAATCAGGAAGCAACTTTGGAACTAGTCAAACAATTTGAAATAAAGGATGGTCATACTTGTTACTCGTCAGTTTACACGCATGATGGTTATACATATTGTTCATCTCAAGGAAATAAAATTCAAATTCACAAGGAGGATATAACCTCAGAAATGCTTCAACAGTCCATTAAACTCTACTCTCTAGGACCGACTGAAATCACAGTGGATTGTGCCTCCTGCATCTATGGAATCCTCCTTGCACTTGTCTTAGCTCAAGACCAGGCATCAATCAAACGTTATCTTGATGAGTTTTCTCAGAGAGTAGCTATTAGCTTCACTGAAATGGAACTTGATGAGATTGATGAATCGGCTTCATATTTTGAAACAGTTCAGGCGTACCTTGTTAAACTCTTGGAGGATCAGTATTATTGGGAGGAGGTTCATGGTCAGCTCATAGAAAAAGGAGAGCCTGAATCATTAGTGGAACTTGTTAACAAAATGGAGATGTTGGATCGTTACCAATTTCAGTTCTATAGTCAGGTCCTCAACATAAGAAGTATGCATAACTCAAGGATTCTTGTTCGTATGTTATCACATATTCTTCGTACTTCTAAGAACATTCTCGATCTTAATGAGGAGATTCATTCACTCGTTGCAACAAACTCGATCGGGGGATATGATCAAGACGTTGTACTCATCTCAAAAATTGAGGATTATATGGAGAAAAGTAGAACAATTGACCATTTCTTTGGTAATATTGCTGATATTATGAAAGGAACATCTTAATTGGCTATATCAAATCAAAGACCTGTCTGATTGCATGGGTACCGGAAAAAAATCTCGTTTCTCTCATTTTTGACACAATGTACTATTTTTGAAACTGCGATGACTGAAGTAAGACAAATAAGCTAACTTGATTATCATATTTTGGGAGGGAAATTCGTCAAGCAATCTATTGCGATCAAAACACATACGGTTATTGCTGAATGTGACCATGGAATCGATTTCCCTCTAGAGAGAGTCCAAACCACTGATAGAGGAATATTTCCAATGAAGAGCAGAGGTCTCACACTTTGTTTTTCTACCTGTTATATAGTGGTCCTGCTATTAGGTTTTGGTGGTAATGTTTCGTACTCAAATTATGTTGACATGGGATTGATTAGATTTCAGAGAGACCACTTTCTGTCTTCATCGCTTGAGCAATATGTGGAAAACAACCTCTCAGATGTAGATGGTATGGGATCACTAGGGACTCATTCAAATTTCGCGAGCCAGCAAGCTGGACCTGATGCAACAGTAGATGTACTCACTGAAGAGAATACGGAACCGATTCCTACTGATGCGGAGGACGATTATGATAGTTACGTTAGCGATGTTGACTCAACACCTGATGTAGGAACGGAAACAAATCCTACGAATGCACAAGGATCTTCTCTTGATTTCCAATATATGACGCTTCAAGAGGAGGATACAGGAGCACCCTACCAATCTACATGGCTTGATACTGATCAGTATGATGGACTTGTTGAGTCTAGTCTAACAACTGTTGGCACTTCCCCCTACCTTGATGTTCAGGATTATCCCACTAACTATGTAAGCACAAAAACACCAGGATCTCAAGGAGGATGGTGGCAATTCCCCAATACAACATTGACTGGAGAACTAACAGTAAATGTGTCAATCTATTGTTGGAATGTAGATGGTACTAATGATGATGGGTTTGATGTATACTATGACACATCTGGTGGTCCGGGTACACTCATAGGAAGAGTTGGGCAACACACAACACTACAATATGATGTATTGCCCATCTCTGGAACTTTCACGCAATCTCAGGTAGATTCACTTCGGATAATGCTGGTATTATACAAAAGTGGCGGTGCGGACTATGTTTATGCAGATCATATCCGCATCGGAGTTAGCTCCCCCAGTGTGACGAACTATGATGCAGATTTCGAGTATAGTTGGAATACTGCTGATAGTGACGAGAGTCATGAGGAGGTATGCATTAATATTGGAACGATTGGGGGGACGGAGGATCTCAATGTAAGCTATTGGGATGGCAGCGGCTGGACC
>JBHLRQ010000046.1:0-22972 GCA_048882385.1 Candidatus Thorarchaeota archaeon
AAAAAGACCTCCTCCAATCCCTCCACTTTAGAAACCTCTCTCAACAGTGTTTCAATCTTATCAGATTCGACAGTTCTGCCTCGACCACCATATGATAATGCATTAGGCGAAAGAAACCATGTGCGATTGAAACCACTAACCTCGACTGCTCTCTCAAGCCAATCTACAATCACCTCGATAGATCTATGCCGCACCCTCCCTCCAGTCAAAAATGGAGTACAACAGAATTTGCACGAATAAGGACAACCGCGTGTGACCTCAATTGGTCCTACTATGTTCAGCCCCAAAGCAAAGGGAGGATAGCTATCTAGATCAACAGGAGGCTGGTCTCTAGGAATTGGACAGCTAACTGAGTTACTACCAACGACTCCTGGTATCTTCAGAGGGTCCTTATCATTAGTGAGATGCCAAAGAAGATCTGGAAATGTCTTCTCTCCCTCACCGACTATCACATAGTCAAAACCATTCTGAAGTAATTCCATTGGACGTGCACTCGCATGCGCACCACCAGCTATTAGAGTAACAGTTTTTCCAAAATGCTCACGTATTTCACTAATCTCTTTGTAGACCCGTTCAGTCTGTGTACTCATCACTGAATGAGCAAGTATTGTAGGTCCTTGACTGACAATCTTTTGCAATGATTTCAAGGAATGCTCAATTGGTGCTTTGATATTCAAATCAACAAGTCTAGGATCTGTTTCAATAGCGCCGGCAAGAGCTGCTATGCTATATCTTGAAGAAGAATGTGCCCTGAAGACGAGGGTGTGTGATGCCAAATGCTACACGCGCTCTAGTTAACTATTCGCTCTGTAACTCCGCTGTCTGTGACACTCATGACACGGATGTCGCCGCCTGATTGAGCATCTCTTGCTATTCCTGCTTTGACAGCGTTGATGGCAATAACTTCAGCCTCTTTTACTGTCATATCTGGTTTGAATCCTTCTTCAAGGACACCATAGGCAGTTGCTGTTCCAGTACCAGTTGCGGTGAACTCATCTGGGATAAGAGACCCTCCCATATCAAGTGTGAAGAGTTGTGGCCCATCAGAGTCAATACCAATAACAATAGTCTGTACATACAAAGGTGCCATGCGTCGAGCATAGAGTGTATTGGCCAGCATCTTAGAAAGCGCTCTTACAGTAATTTCCTTCTTCTGATTCAGCTCGTAAAGTTTGATTTGAGCTTGAAGTCTATTTACCAGCATCTGATAGTCTGAGGTCAGACCCGCAGAAGCCAAAACGATTGTATCGGTGAGCTTGAAAGCCTTGATTCCTGTATCACTTAGGACAAATGTACCCCACGTGATCAATGAATCAGTAGCTACCACTACGCCATCACTGCATTTTATCCCGACAACAGTTGCACCAGTTGGAAGTGACATTATCAATGAGCCTCCGAATGGGAGTTAGTCTGTGTTGGTCACGTCCGGTCTTTTTAAAACGTTTGCGAACTGTCCCTTGTCATCCTGAAGGAGCTTGGTAGAATTGCGTAAATTGAATCCCTTTGCAAATATTCCAACCATCATGACAGCAGAGGAGATTATCGAGTACGCACATAATAGATCAATGCGGATAAGCATGAAAAGCTCTCTCAGAATGAAAAAGATAGAACGTACCAGAATCAGAGAAATCACACGACTTCAAGAGTTCGCTAAGCAAGTCAAGGCAAAAATCGGAGAGTCGGTCGAACAATTTCCTTCTGTCGAAAGACTTCATCCATTCTACATTGAGCTCTCAGAAATCTTAGTTGGAAATGACAAGCTGAAACAATCTCTAGGTGCAATCTATAATTGTATACCCCCTATCGATGCCATCACTGACAAACATCTTGAAGCAATCAAACTGGCTGATGATTTCAAACAAATGAAAAAATCAAGAAGTGCTGCAAAAGGCAGAATATCATCGATATTGAGAGCAACTGCAGAAAATCTTGACTTCATAATTGAAGCAAAGAAGACGCTCTCAAAACTTCCTGGCATCACACCCAATTCCCCAACAATTGTCTGTGCAGGATTCCCGAATGTTGGAAAATCAACTCTTGTAAGGGCAGTCTCAACTGCTGAACCAGAGGTTGCATATTATCCTTTCACTACAAAGAGTGTAATCATAGGCCATCTCCGTATTGATAATCACAGTGTACAGATAGTAGACACTCCTGGTATCTTAGACCGACCAATGGCTAAACGAAACGAGATTGAACGAGAAGCCATTGCAGCCCTCAAATACCTTGCAAACGTCATCATTTTCATGATAGATCCTTCAGAAGCTTGTGGATGGACATTTGAGGACCAGCTTAATCTCTTGAGTGAAGTGCAGAAGATGTTCCCCCTGAATCCCCTCCTCATCGTCTTAAACAAGGTAGACATAACACCTCCAGAAAAGCTTGAGATCGCAAGAAAGAAACTACCCCAAAGTCATGAGATTGTAGCGCTTGAGGGTGTAGGCGTTGAGAAGCTGATCAAGGAAGCAGTACAAGAAGTAGATCTCGTTTCACTTCAGGAATCTGTTGATGAATATCTATCAACACTCTTAAAGAGATAGTCCAGCACCTACTATTGTTAAGATTCCCGATTTGTCAACATTACTCTGTAGATTGAATTGCGTTCCTAGTATGTGCTCTGTAGCCCAGATGTTCGTTGTTAGATGCGATGTGATTGTCGTTATACCAATCTTACTTGTGCCAGATGCTATTGCTAAATAAGGAATAAGCATATCACACAGATGCGAATCTATTGCCATCTCTGAGGAAACTTCACCCACAAGGTGTGTGGCCGCATTACTGCCTACACTCTCTGCACTTATTCCACGCTCGCCAAGCATATCCGACCCCAGTCTATTTCCACAATCATCTTCAGCCCAAATCACGATTCCACTCCCAGGACCAAGATGTGGGTCATCACCTTTTGGATATGATTCTCGTACAATATCTGCTTGTATGTTTAATTGGTCCTCAATTACATTCTCAGCTGATGAGGCCTGTCTTTCTGCAATATGACCTGGCAATCGAACACAATGCGAAATGCCACTGACATTCTTCAATTTTCCAAATTTGACAACTTCCAAGGGTTCAATCTCACTGGTAGGAACAATCTCACAAGACACCATTCCTCCACCCCTTGGGTAATGACCTCTGCGCTTCTGATTAATCCTTATTGTTGCTCCCATTCCTTTCATTGTATCAGTGAATACGTTACTCAAGTAATCAATGGGGGGGCTCCATTTTACATCCGTTCCACCTCTCAGATTAAGAACTATGGGTTCTGAAGACAATATAGCAGGAGGAAGGACTGCCTGAAGTACAAGAGAGATTGACCCTGCTGTACCGACATCGTAACTGAATGTTCCAGACCGGCGTTCATTTGGTATAAATTCGATAGTAGTGCTCCCCAAATCAAGCCCTCTAATCGTAGCATCTACAAGTCGTCCAGTCAATTCAATGCCTGCTATATGTTGCTTCTTCAGACCTGGTTTTGGCCTACCCGCACGAATGTTTGTGATGCGGATTGGCTTCATCGTCAGAGCTGAGAGTGAAACTGCTGTACGCAAAATTTGACCGCCACCCTCACCAAACGAGCCATCTATTACAATCATCAGGGAAACCAGGTATGAGAATTGTCCACACCGTTATGAACTATCTCCTAAAGGGCATATTTTGACTCAGTCCCAATCCTTATTTGTGCCACAAGTCAAATCAGAATGCGGTCACGATGAAGTCACTATTCATAGGGCGATTCCAGCCAATTCACAAGGGACACATCCACACAATGAAGCAAATCTTAGCCAAGAACGAAGACATAATCATCGTTGTTGGCAGCTCGCAATACTCACATACCCCAGATAATCCATTCACTGGCGGTGAAAGAGTGATGCTCATTAGACGTGCATTGATTGATGAGAAACTCCCTTTGGATCGTATCACCGTGGTCCCCTTATCAGATATTAACATCCATCCGTTGTGGGTGAGTCATATGCGCTCCTTTGTACCATATTTTGACAAGGCGTACAGCCATAATCCCCTTGTCAAGAGGCTACTTGAAGAGGGCGGAATCAAGACCGACTCGACTAAGCTTCTGGAGCGTTCTCAATACAGCGCCAGTCATATCCGTGACCTAATCAGGTGGGGTAATGAGGAATGGGAAACCCTTGTCCCTGAGGGTGTTGCAGCTCTGATAAAGGAGCATAAATTAGATGACAGAATTCGTGAAGTTGGCGAAATCCGTACAAAGCGCTGATTTCATGGTATGCTTTAAATACAAAACGGGATGACGAAGTGTTGGTGAACGTAAATGCTAGGTGAACACGTTCCGAAATATCAATAGAACACTACTTCTCAGTCCTAGTCAATACCATGTATCACAACTTAGACAGAGGATAATATCATGAGCAGTCAACAGAAAGACAATAAAATTGCCATATTCGACATAGACAAGGAAACTAACTTTCCTGACTGGTATACTGAAATCGTTCGAGTGGCAGAACTCGCTGATGTCAGATATGGTGTCAAAGGGTTCACTCCTTTTCCCCCATGGAGCACAATGAGCATGAACCTTATGTTTGACATTCTAGAAGATGCACTTCAACGTAAAGACCACTTGCCCATGCTATTTCCAACCGTCATTCCGGAAGCAAACCTCAGGAAAGAGGCTGACCATGTTGAAGGCTTCACTCCCCAGGTTTTCTGGATATCAGAGATTGGCGACGGTGAGAAGCTAGAGGAGCGATTGGCACTCAGACCAACCAGTGAAACTGCGATCTATCCCATGTATTCACTTTGGGTGCGAAGTTGGCGGGACTTGCCTCTGAAACGGTATCAGCGCGTATCGGTATTCAGATCTGAGATCAAGAGCACACGTCCATTTCTACGAGGAAGAGAATTTCTCTGGATTGAGAGCCACAATGTCTATTCAACACATGAAGAAGCAAAAGCTCAGGTGCTGGAAGATATCGAAATCTCGAAGGAGGTCTGTACAGACAACTTTGGACTACCAGTGATGGTATTTCGAAGAACACAATGGGACAAGTTTCCTGGAGGTCTCAACACATATGCGGCAGATACATTGATGCCCGATGGTAAGGTAATACAATTGCCCTCAACCCATGATCTCGGCGACAACTTTGCCAAGGCATTTGATATCAAGTTTCTGAATAAAGAAAATGAAACAGTCCATGCTTGGCAAACATGCTATGGTCCTGCAATATCCAGAATCTATGGTGCGATGATTTCAGTCCATGGTGACAACAAGGGTCTAAGACTGCCTTTCAAGGTAGCTCCCTATCAAGTGGTGATTATACCTATTTTCAAAGGCAAGAGTGCAGACTCTGTACTCAAATACTGTCAGGACATCAAAAAGAAGCTACAGAATGCTGGTTTCCGTGTCTATCTAGATCAGAGTGAGGAAACTCCTGGATGGAAGTACAACTACTGGGAAATGAAAGGAGTACCAATACGTATCGAGGCAGGTCCTCGTGATCTAAAACAGAACAAGGTTGTTGTGTTTCGCAGAGACACGATGAAGCGAGTAACTATCGATCTTAAGGATTTGAAAAAGAGAGTAACCTCTCTTGGAAAGGAAATCGACGAATATTTGCTCAAAACTGCAGAATCCAAGTTTGAAGGTCTCATTGTGGATGCTGAGCGATTTGGTGAGATAGATGATGCTCTTGACCATGGAAAGATTGCTCGTGTACCTTTCTGTTCAATCGAAATGGATGCATATTCCTGCGCTGAACAAGTCGAGAAGAACACACGTGGTGAGATTCGAGGCACTCGGATGGACATCAACGAAGAACCAGAAGGTCTTTGTGTTGCATGTGGGAAGGTGGCCAAAGAGGTCGTTTATATAGCAAGATCCTACTAGAGTTGGAGTCTGAGATTTTCTGGATTGCTATCTGAGAAATTCATTGACACCTCTTTGGAGTTGAGCTGATGAAGGTACTAGTTCCCTATCCTGATGAACTCGTCAAGATTTTCAAAAGCATAATGGGTGATGAAGCTGAAATTGTTCAATCAGAGCTATCAGCAGAGTCGATGCTTGATCATGGTGGTGATGTGGAAATTGTTGCGTCTGTCAGTGTTCCAGGAGAATTCATTCGGAAAGCATCAAACCTCCGAATGATTCAAACATTTGGAGCTGGAATCGATAGGGTCGATATTGATGCTGTGAAAGACCGGGGTGACATTATAGTCTGCAACAATCATGTCAACTCCGCAGAAGTCGCTGAATTTGCGATAACGCTGCTTTTTGCAGTTGCAAAGAATCTCATTCCAAGTGACCGGGAACTTCGAGCTGGAAATTGGGTCCATAGATGGGGTGGTCCTGTTCCAAATATCGAAATCCGAGGAAAGAAGGTGCTCATCGTTGGACTGGGTCACATTGGTGCTGATATAGCAAAGAAACTGAAGTCCTTTGAAGTCACAATCACTGCAGCCACGAGGAGTGGGACATCAAACAATGAACACCTTGTAGACCAACTAGTAAGAATTGAAGAAGTGAAAACACATGTCGGTGAATCAGATTTCGTTATCCTCTCCTTACCTTTGACTGATGAATCTACGGGTCTTGTAGATAGAGAATTTCTCTCTTTGATGAAATCCAACTCGATTTTGGTGAATATCTCTCGCGGTCAGATAATTGATGAACAGGCACTCTATGAGGCTCTGAAGGATAAACGGATTCATGGTGCAGGAATTGATGTATGGTGGAGATATCCCTCTAAATGGCGCGGAACAGCAATTCCACCATCAGATGTACCATTCCATGAGCTAGATAATATCGTGGTTTCACCTCACAGGGCTGCTTATTCTGAGAACGTTGAGCGTGAGTTGTTCCTGTTTGCAGCAAAAAACATTCTCAGCTTTATTCGTGGCAAAACTCCTCTCAACATAATCGACATCGAACGAGGCTATTAACCATTCCACATCAAAAATGTAGGAGAACTTCAATCCTCCTATGGCATCAGATTGTAATAGGGAGTATTGTCTCATGGCGCGTTCAATATACCTCAGTGAGTCAGAGAGTCAAGACTTTAAGGACAACATTACTCATCGCAGAAGAAACAACCATTCGGGGGACAACATTTTGACCCTAGAGAGTCTGTCTGACATTCCCGGTGTAGGTGACAAGGTTAAGCAGTCATTGATTGACCACTTTGGAAGCGAGGCTGTAGCACTCAAAGTGATTCAGGACTCAAGAGTCGACCTAGTGGCCGCTGTTCCAGGCATTGGATCAAGGCAAGCTGTGAATCTTGTCAAGGGTGCCTTTGAACTGGAATTTGGTGCGACCTCCAACATGTTACTACGGAGCACGGACATCCGAAAAATCTACGAAGCAAGTCTCGAAATTATCCGCGGATATGCAAACACAACATATGCGAAGGACAAACTATTCCTCTATTTCCCTCTCCCTCCGGAGAAGACAGATGCCATTCTTGAGAGGCAGAAGTACTTCGCTAATGCTGGAGAGATGGCTGGCGCACTTGCGAAAGAACAGCGTGAAAAACTGAAAAGTCTGTTAAGCCAAGTCAGAGGACTCTATCGGAGAATAAAACCTCGTAGAATTGAGGGTCGTGTCATAATCACAAATGATGACAAGGTCTTTGACACACTCATAAAGGAGAGCGTTGACAGATGGTGTCCTGTCTATGTTCTTTCTGACGGTGAGAGTGGTGCAGACTATGCCCAGGGATATGACCTGGTCATGTACATCTCACCACTGGGTGTTTATGATGATTCGATAGACATGCTGGACAATGTTGAGATTCTAGGAAAGGACTGGTCGATAGAAGATGTCCTTCCAGAAATGACAGTCAGTTTTTACTCTCGCAACTATCGTGTCATTGATGCCGCGTGTCAGATTGTGGAAGCGTTCGACAAAATTCCTTCTAATGACTCTGTGTTAACATTCTCATCAGCGCTAGACTTTGAGAAACTCACGAAAGTAGGTACGATCCTAAAGAATATTGATGAGAACGGCGATTTGGCTCAAGGTATTGATTCGGAGCTTGATAGATATCGAACTGCTGTCAAGGTATTTCCAACAGCTGTAGCTGAAACCGAAGCTTGGCTCAATGAGGAAATAACTACACGAATCTCAAAGAGCCAAGTCACTCTTGGAGGTCAACAAATCATCAGCATACTTCAGTCTGCAGATATGGAAGGTGCAGATGGAAGTGCTCTGAGGAACATGCTACCAGCTGAGATCGTAGAAACCTTCACAACAACACTTCAAGATGCTGAGGACAGACTAGTGCAGATGCTAGGACTAACAGTTCGTGAAGCTGATTGGGTGACGGGCATCATCAGTGAGGAGATATCCCTTCCAGTCAAGATGATTACAACTCAGATAAATGACCTTGAAGACCGGTTAAGGAGATTGTTCGCTGAGAAGCAGTTTAAACTCATCAAGAAGTTTGCGAATGAACTAGATGAGTTGAAAGACGTTGTTACACAGGCAGTCCAGACACTGCTTGAGTTCGACTTGTTCCTTGCAGTTGGATTATTCTCAGCAGACTATAAGTTACGGACTCCTAATATCTCTCGAGAGTATAGCGGAGTTGGTGTCAGAGGAGCAACCAATCTGTTCCTTTCTGAGAGCAACATCAAAGGAAAACATGGTCCTGTACAACCAATTGACTATGCAATTGGAAAGACGCCATTTCAGCCTGAAGGCACTAATGGTGAGAACTGTGCCATACTGTCTGGAGCTAACAGTGGTGGAAAAACTACAACTATACAGACTCTTGCCCAGATCGTCACACTGGCTCAATCAGGATTCCCAGTTCCTGCAGAAGAAGCCTATCTACCGGTCTTTGAGGAGTTGTATTTCTTCTATAAGAGTCGAGGAATGGTGAGTGCTGGTGCATTTGAAACGACCCTTAAGCAATTTGCAGAAATTGTTGTATCAGACAAATCGAAATTGGCACTTTTTGATGAGGTTGAAGCAATAACGGAACCGGGTAGTGCTGCAAATGTGATTGCAGGACTCATCGAAATCCTGCAGAGCGATCCCAATACTTCTACGGTCATATGCAGTCATCTTGCTAGAGAGATTGAAGAGGTCACAGATGTACCGATAAGAATCGATGGTATAGAAGCAAGAGGTCTGGATGAGGAGCTAAATCTTGTCGTGGACAGAACGCCTAGGTTTGGAGTTCTAGCAAGAAGCACTCCTGAGCTCATAGTTGAACGCCTCTCGAAGCTTGCCAAAAGTCCCAAGAAGGAAGTATACACAAAAATTCTAGAGAACCTCACAAGGGAACGAACCAAATGAGTCATCGCGTGCTAGTCTTTGGGGATGCCCATATTCCCTCAAGAAGAGATTCAATACCAAAAGCATTCTATGACCATATAGAGAAGACCAGCTATGATTTGGTTTTGATTACAGGTGATCTTGTCAGAGAATCAGATATGTATTCAGCATTTCCTCCATTGCCTCGCTCTTTCACAGTAGTTGGTAATATGGACTATGGAAGTAAGTATAATTTTCATGAACAAGTTCAACTGGATGAGTTCAATCTTCTACTTCTTCACGGAACCCAGTTACGCCCACGTGGAAACATCAAACAACTCTGGGAAATAACGCAAGAGGTAGGAGCTGATATTGCAGTTCATGGTCATTCACACAAGGCATCAATTGACCTGTTCAATGACAAACTCTTCTTGAATCCTGGAACTGTGTCTGGAGCCACTGGTGGATGGGGTGGAAAGACTGATGCTAGCTTCATTGAACTGAGTGTGAAGAAGGACAAACTTGAGGTAAGAATGTTCCATACTGACTGGAGAGTAGTGAAAGAATCTGAAACACATTTTGAAAAACAGGATGACAAAATCATTCGAATTTAATATTCTCCCCATGGATCTGGGCTAAGAAGTCGTATATAGATTCGTTTCAGAACGTTGGAGCTCTCTAGCAAGATTCTTTTAGTTATCCTTTGTTTGTCCACTTCTTTTGACCCGCCTCCAAGGAACTTGCTTAGAACCTTTGTCTGTCCTTTTGGTGCCTTGATTTTTTCTGGAGTCACTTTCGCAATCTCTTCCTCAGGAAAGATATCCCGAGTAAACCGTAGGTCCGAAAAGAATTTTGAGAGTGCCTCCTTTGTGGCAAGATCATCAGTTGATTTTTCAGGCAATTCATCTACAAGACCTAAAGCTCTTACTCTAAGGTGGGCTGAGAGAATCTCTTGGATTTCCTCAGCAAGATCGCGATTCATTCCGCATGCAATACCAATGTTGATCATGAGTATCCTGATTCTATCAAGAATAATACCAGTATCGCCGCCTATGATGCTTTTTCCTCGCATTGAAACAAGCCAGTCTTCGTATGTCTGATTGACACTACGCAAATCATCCTCAAACTTGATTAATTTCTCAATCTCATCTGGTGGAATTAACGTGCACCAGACTGTCATTGAAACACGGTTATCATCAGATGACATGAGATGGACATACGTTCTCCTGTTTTCAGTATTGCGTGCTTGAGCTCTTTCTAATAGTCTAATAATACTAAGAAATCCGCGTGTTGGTTTCAATGCCAGAATACAAAGTGAAAATCGAGGTAATCGATATCCAAGGAACTGGAAAATGCTCAATGGACCAGAAGATTGGTGACACCTATTACTATCCCGAAGACAGAGGGAAGATGTGTCCAAGCTCTTTCTATGTCCTCTATCCATGGATAATGGTGATGCAATCCGGTGGAAGATTCACTGATGAAGGAGATGGAAGTGATTTTATGACAACTGGGTGTCCTGACTACCGACATCAAGTCGTATACAGGATATCTCGGAGAGAGGTCGATGAATAATCATAACCAAGAAGAAAGATATTCCATCAACACTAATGTGAAGTTTGGTCCGCTACAACTTGTTGATATTCCAACATTGATTGAGGAATCCACGAAAGAATGGCAGAATTTTTCACTATGTGAAGTAAATGACTGTGTCATTCGACTTGGTGTCATTCATGGGGAGTTTCATTGGCACAAACACGATGACGAGGACGAGTTCTTCTATGTTATCGATGGATTGCTATCTATTCAGATAGAGAAGAGAGAATATGTCCTACATCCTGGACAGGGATTTATGGTTCCAAGAGGAGTCCTTCATCGAACCAGAGCTCCTCAGCGCACTTCGATTCTCATGGTCGAGGGCAAGACTGTGACTCCAACTGGAGACTAGTCCTACAAACGAAAAACTACGCTATTTTGTTGCATGGCCACATTACCTAACGGATATCTAGAAGCATCAATGCACCTGACTTATTGGTGTGGCTTCTCTCCGAATTCTCTCCTCGGTTCTTCCAATTCTTTCTATGATTCTCTTGAGTGTCTTTAGCATTCCTTCAAGATCATCATCCAAACTACCGTGCGACAAAATTCTCTCAACGGTGAGAAGAGCTTCTTCTGCTTCATGAATTAGACCGTACGCTGTCTTGGGATACTCTGATACTCTATCCTCTTTCAGCACAAAGCGTATCAAATCCAGAAGTTCCTCAGTTCCATAGACTTTCATGTTGATTGCCATTTTTGGACAGGCTGCAACACAAACACCACAGCCTCTACATCTCTCTTGACGCACATGTATGGTCTTGTCGATTATCACAGGCGCATCCCATGGACAGAGATCTGTACATAGACCACACAAGATACACCCATCTGCGCCAGTGCCTCTGACTTCTATTACTGACAATAAGGCAACTTCTGTAGGGTCAAGTTCATCACTTATTTGGAGTTCGCTATCTATTCCATTCATAGAACCACCACGTCACTTCACCCTAATATCGTTAGACTGCATCCACGTCTTTCCAGTTCTTTCTCAATCCTCATCATATGGACTGTTGAAACACTTATTGCGTTCTTCAGGGAAACTCGCATCAACTTAAGATCAATTTCAGTATGTTCCGATAGGTTCCTAGGAAGAACGACGTTGAATGAATGTTTCCGCCACCTTAACAGGTCGCTCATTTTTTCAGATTGCATATGTTTTGATTGTATTCTATTTTCGCAAATATCTGAGTGGTTCAGTGAACTACTACCATCAACTGCTCCATCTTGAACAAATGGTACATGTTTGTCATTATTGGCAGTCATTAACATCACCAAGTACAATATTACACTATTCATTTATAACATTATGCCATTCTATACTAAAATTAGTGTCACCAAATTATATATTAAGAGGAAACACTATGATGAATAAAATGGGTGATATATGCGCCTGTCTTGAAAAACAGCTGTTAATTCCGGTTGAAGCATATGCAATAGAATATCACAAATGCCAATCATCAAGAATATTTATGACAGCTTTTGACAAGATTACTAAAGAGAGGAATATCAGTGGGTCAGGTGTTGAATGATTTACTCAACGTCAAGCTATTGCAGTTAATCTGTTCTGGCACAGGAGTTGATATTAACATTAGCGAGCTCTCTGAGCAGTTAAAGAAACACAGGAACACTGTTGCTTCGAGATTGGATAATCTGTTCTCTAGTAAGATCATCGATAAGCCCTTTCATCCATTTCCTATGGTTTTTGCAGAATACCCTCTTCTTGTTTTTGAGAAAGCCAATCTACCTCGCGATCGAAAAACAAACACGTGGATAGAGAAGAACCCGCATATCTGGGCGGCATTCTTCGTCAAAGATGAGGAATACAACACTCTGCTGATCGAGCTCCATGAAGATCTTCATGCATATCAGGTATGGAGAAACTGCATCCTTCAAGGAGAGTATATCTCCTCTGAAGCTATCTATCTCAGCACCAAGGCGATAATCAAGAATGACCTTGCTGCTTCAGTTGAACTCCTAAAGTCGGATTTCCGTAACTCCCCGCAGATGAAGCTAAATGGGCTCTCAATGGACCAGACCTACTTGGATCTAATTGAAGCTCTCATACTGGGCAAGAGTGTGTGGACAAATCCGAATTCATTGGCGCGGGAGCTTAACGTTCACCGTATGACAGTTCAAAGAAGACTTGACCTAATGCTTGAAGAGAATATCATCTCTAATCCTGTATCCCGTTTTCCGCGAATGTGGGCCCCACCTGGATACTTTATTGTACTATCACTGTTTGAACTGAAGAAACAAAAAGATCACATATCTAAGATCTTGACAGAAGATCCCCATACATCTCTAATTGTTAAAGCTGGTGCAGGAAAGTACAACCTTCTTGCAATCAGCTGTTTTTCAAGACTCAGAGACCACCTTACTTGGGAGGAGGAATATGATCAGCGGTTCTCCGGATCCATTGGAGCAGTCAAGAATCTCTATCTCTCTCCATCAATGACTTTCTCTATACACCAACAATTTGTACCACTCGAATATCTAAAGAAGCAGCTAGCTAATCTTCGTGGGTAATTGGTAGTTGAAAGAAGATATAGCGCTGAATGGAGTTGGTTACCCATCCATAGTAGCAGCAATCACTATAATGAATAGGTCTAACTATGGACCGATGAGAATAAAGAATACTCGAATATTGATTTCTGATAATGTCCAATTAAATTAATGGCAGATTAGGTGACAATCACATCTGGAAATTTCGCTATCATGATATCTTTGAGATACCTCATACTAGGAGTCTTTGCAGTTTTTTGAACTTCTTTCAGTATCTTCTTAGCATCGTCGTATTTTCCTTGTCTGTATCGAAGCTTGGCTTTGAGAATCATTGATTGGGCTGCAATACCAGGAAAGTCATTATCTTGCACATACTTCTCAAGTTTTTCCATCCAGTTTCCAGACAGGTCTTGCTTTTCGTGTAGTGTTGTATCCTCGAGCATGTCAATTTCCATCTCTGTAAGATTCAGAAGGCATATGTTTTGAAACAATGGAGTCGGACTGTTCTCCATAAAATCAAGTACTCTTTGGAAATTCATTTGAGCGTTTTCAAATCGGTTCTCTGCCTTATCGAGTAATCCTTCAACCATGTAGTACCAGTTCACATGATTCACATCCCCAGACTTCAATGCATGCGTATGACAGATATCTATCACTTCCTTTGCTTCATCATACCTTTCAAGATTGATCAGAGCCCAAGCTTGTTGTGCTCGAGTATATGCAAGTTGACGATGTGGTGCATTTTCTGGAGAGATTGCCCTCTTTACTCTGTCCAGCGCTCTATTTCCATCTCCACTCATGTTATAGTAGAATGCAATAAGGGAGTCTATGCCCTTTGTTGGATGGCCAAGTGAAACTTGATATTTCCTGAATTCGCAGTGATAATCGATTGCGGCATCAAACTCCCCCCTCATTCCCATGATTTGTCCCATACTCTGCTGAATATACCCAATCTGGACGAAATACCCAATTTCTTCGCTTAGTTCTCTTGTGGTCAATAACATATCTATGGCTTGTTTAACATCACTCTGTCTAATCAAATTGGCTAGAAAACCAAGAGTACAGGCGGCAAAAACCCTATCATCGAATTTTCTTGCTATTGCCAGTACCCGTCTGAAATTAGCTATTGCTGCTTTTCTGTCATTCTCTCTCAGTAGAGCCATAGCTTCGATCCAGAGAAGATATGATTCAAAAAAGTGCAACTCGCTGTTGTCTTTTACAGCAGCTGCGATTGTATCAAGTGGCCAAATCTCAACATCGGCCTCAGAAAAGAAATACTGAGTAGACATTCTCCATGTAAGGTATAGATGACTTGATATCCAGTTATTGGGTGACATATCAAGGGCGGTCTTAAGAGAGGCTCTCACCTCATCCCAACTGATGTTTGTGCCTCTATTCACTTTGACATGCAGAAGAAGAGGTTTGGCCAGGTCAGACACCTTCCCTGCTGCTTCAAGTCTATCAATCAGATTGAAATTCTCTACCCAGTATGCGAATGAGATTGCCAAATACTCCAGTAATGGAGATGATTGTTCAGCGATTATCTTATCACAGAGTTTCTCTGTGAAGTCGCCATAATTCTCTGCCTCCTTCATCACCAATTCAAGCGTATTCCTTGACTTCTCATCCACATAAGGAAAACACATAGTTATTGTGCCTAGTGGCTCCATATCTATCACATCTTTTGTAAGAGTCTGAATTCACATACGTTAACTCTTTCATCATTAAGAAATTATTAGTTCCATTATTATAAAATTATTAGTTTATTAGTTCATTGTTTTGGCTTGCTCTTCAATCATGAAACTTGGTGATACTCTGGAATAGCTCAATACTTCTGAGAGTCTATTTCATATCTGAGAAAGTTCATATAACTACTGCAATGTACGAGATTAGATCACTACGTCTGTCTGACAGAGAGGATATTCTGGAGATAGCACGACACATCTGGGAAGGACATGACTATATTCCGTACCTCTTTGATACCTGGCTAAATGATAGACACTCATACACCGCAGCAATTGAACAAGATAGTCATGTGGTTGCGCTCGCAAATCTTAGAGTGATAGAGAATGGAAAGACAGGCTGGATGGAGGGCCTTCGAGTTCATCCAGACTATCGCGGCAGAGGTTTTGCAAAACTTCTAACACAGCATGTTGTTCAGATGGCAAAAGAAATTCCGGTTGAAAGGATCCGTTATACAACAGCGGCTGACAATGAATCATCTCTCCATCTAGGAGAATCAGTAGGGATGAGAAGGAAGTTCGATCTTGCTGTTCACTGGCAAGATATTGATAATGAAATTTCTTGGTCTGTATCACAGAATCCTGTTAGAGAGGTGTCTGTGGCGGAACTGTATCCACGTGTTCTCAATACTGAACTATTTCCACACAACATAATAATCTACGACTGGAAAGCTCTGGATGTCACTCGTGAGAGTCTTGAAAAAATCGGAAAGGATTCGAGATTTTGGATGCAAATCATGGGAGACGAGATTGTGTCAATCTCTCTTGGACTCACTCGTGAGGACCAATCGGGCTCTCATTGGAGTTTCTCAATCTATGCAAAAGATGGCTCAACATTTCTCGACCAATTGGCACACCAGGTGAAGATGACATTCGACACTGGATGCAAGAGCTTCTTCGTGACATATCAGACAGATTTTGTTGAATCTCTCTACTCTCTGGATTGGGTAAAACGATATGATGATGACTCCATGACTCTGACCCTATTAGAGCGTACTTTCTAATAAGAATCCCAATTCTTGGAATCTGAGAACTCGAGCAGCAATATAGCCATCTCCTGAATAAGTAACTCTTTGCGTTACAGAATAGTACAAGTCTTGAATGCTCTGCCAATTTTTATAGATAGTAGGTCATTTGTGCTAATATGGAGGGTATAACCATCAATGAAAGCTATCCATAATCGATTGGTATACTCTCTCGTCTTAGTCATCGCAATTGCACTATATGCGGTTGTCATTTTATCGCTGGATTATACCTTCATTGGAAATGGATTTAGTCCATTCAAAACATGGAGTCCAATTCAGACAACTTACTTTGCTATTGCTGGATTCGTTTCTCTGTCAATATTGATTCTCAATGATCTCCGAACTAGGAATGC
This sequence comes from Candidatus Thorarchaeota archaeon, assembly GCA_048882385.1. Lineage (GTDB taxonomy): Archaea > Asgardarchaeota > Thorarchaeia > Thorarchaeales > Thorarchaeaceae > SMTZ1-45. Next base: position 16,445 of record JBHLRQ010000046.1, read on the forward strand.
AAATCTCCAAGGATTGGTTCATGTTCCTCCAATCATCGTGCTGTCTTTTCTCATTCTTTTCTCGATGGATTCTCGTCAAGTACTGCAGTATTTACCCTACCTCCAAGTCTTCCTATTCAATGACTTCGGCAGCCTGTTTCTTTTCGGAGGTCTTCTTGCTGTATATCTCACATACCTGATATCAGATAACTCATACAGGACTATAAGCAATCAGAATGGCTATCTCGAATTTTTGCTGCACTCGATTCTAGTTGTATTCATTGGTCCGCTTCTATTGGGCACAGCATTCTTCTTTGGTATATCCATCTGTCTGAGTCTTGGTCTGGAAATATTCCCATTCTATGGCGAAGGGATAATCGGTTCTGTTCTGGTTGTTTCTGTTCTGCTAGCTATGTATGCGACAGCTAGGATTCTCAGTTACCTAGAGCATAATGAATTACCAAATTTGGATTCAATCACACTTGGTCAGGTTCTCAGAGTCATTTTCGAGATCATTGTTGTCTACGTCTGCACTGTGGCAGGATTCTCAATTGTTGGAGGACTAGTCACTGACAGTATTCCAATGACAGAGATAGTTCCCTTCAGTCTAATTTCATTAGGACTCTATTCGGTCATACCATTCAGTATTCTGCTCACACGTTTCAGAATCTTTCCAATTCTATCTTCTAACAGTCCAAGAAAAACAGTTAGCAAATGTTGATGTGTCTTCAAAGTCAAGTCACACATGAAGTGAGTTTTTGATATGACTATTGAGAAATGTCCGTCCTGTGGAAAAGCTATGGAACCTGGTTATCTTATTGCTGGCCGCGCAATTTTCTGGTGTGACCATTTACCCAATTTAATTTGTAGATGTGGAGCAGCGTTATCAAAGAGAATGATAACATGTTCTGGTATCGCATGTTATAGATGTAAGAGTTGTCGGATTATTCGTTATTTGATAGACTAGATAAAAAGTAGCGCTGCCGATATTATGAACTAACTTCCTCGAATGAATCTTCAATGTATTGCAGTCTTTTCATATATTCTTCTCTTTTCCAATCATCGATATTAGTTAGGGAAGCAAGTCTTCTTAGAGCATCAAGAAATGTCGAATCTTCTCTAGCGGCTACCAAATCTATTACACGCTTTTTGGATGTTGCATCATTTCGGCTCTTATAGAACCTTATACCCAAAAGGAGAATGACAAGAAAGGATGCGAGTGCTGCGATCGATGTGAACGATACCACTGAGCCTGAAGGAGAAATCAAATCCGAAATTGGGAGAAAAATCGCGATGGGAAGGAGAACCAAAACTGCCACAGAGAAAGAAACTGCACCTTTTGATCGAATACGTTCTTTGTTCATCTGGACCTCTGAATAGGCAAAGAGTTCGAACTCATTCAGAGCATCTATTTCCCAAACATCAAGATAGACCAAGTCCTCTCCTCCTGGATCTTGAATTACATATGGATCGAGTTGCCAATCTTCTCCAAAGTGTTGACGTTTGACTGCATACTCAGCATATTTTGAATCCCTCCTCAGTATTTTTTCGATCTCTTCACATTTCTTATCTATGAAGTAAGTAAGCTCGGTCAGATCAGAAACATCAACTTCAACTCTCAATCTTTTCCACACCTACACTACGTCTAGAAGGTAGACTTGAAGCAAAATGAGGATTTCTGGCAGATTGTTATCATAAGGAGAAGTGGCACCATTGGTAGCAAATATTGATGTGGCTTCAAAGAAATACACATCAAATGAGGAGACCCAGATACGGAAGAAGTTGAGAAATGTCCATCTTGTGGAAAAGATATGGAAAAAGGATGGTTGGCAGCAGGTGATAACATACATTGGTGCAATGAAACTAACCCCCCAGGCGCATGGATCAGACGTGGTGATAAATTAACCAAGGGCTGGGTCAATCCATTCACGATTTCAGGATATAGATGTAAGAACTGTCAGATTATTCGATATCAGAAAATTGATTGATAGAAGAAATGGCGCTGCTGGTATCACAAGTCCAATTCTGAAAGCTTTCGCAATATATTAATGACAACAAAAGGTTGGAAACCGAAACACACAGTCGGATGGGTACACGATGATAAAAGAATCGAAAAAACTGATCATCGAAACTCTCCTGACTTCAATAATGTGGATTTTCACGCTCACACCTATCATTTTGTTTGGCTATTCATTCTCAGCTGAGTATATGATTATCTTCGCTGGGCTCTCCCTTTCTCTGATCGGTGACATTTCACTAGAACTCTACAAGCGAAGGAAAAAGTCTACTACTTAGTTCCTGAGGATGAGAGAACTGAGAAAGAAATGGCGCTGCTGGTATCAAGTTTGATGCTGTAGTCAAGAAACCAAGAGAAGTAAGTTCTTCCATGTTTACAGCCTGTGAGAGTGTAACCCCAAAATATATTAACAATTGTTAAAACATCATCAAGAAGAAATCCTTTCGTGGTGAAACAATGAAGTTATCCAAACCAGTATGCTGTCAAGAAATCAAAAACATGGACGTCGTGGATGCATCAGGTAAAACGATTGGAAAGATCTCGAATCTGACATTTACATTCGAAGGCTCACTGAAGCTCAAACATTTCATTCTTGGTGGATCAAGAGTGGAGGAGTTTCTTGAAGCCATCAATCTAAAACCAGATGAAGACCCTGTGTTTGAATCTACTGTAATCAAGAAAATAGATACCCACATTCATCTTGATACTTCTGTGAACGGTCTAAAGGATTTCCAGGATACAATCTCCGATGATGAGATAAAGTTCTCAGACCTTCAGAAACTGGAGATTGTTGATAAAAACGGCTCCAAAGTGGGACGTGCAATCAATGTGGATTTTGATTTAGACGGTCGTACAGCCTTGATAGCTGGTGGGGGTCTAATAGAAGAGAAGCTTGAAGCTTTTGGTCTGAAGGAAGACGTGGATATTATAGTACCTTTCAAGGTCATCGTTTCGATAGATGAATCAATAAGACTCTCAGTTTCAAAAGATGAATTAGATACAAGTCTAGATGGGATACTAAGAGAACGAGTAAATGAAATCAGGTACCAAAGAGAGGCTGCTGCAGCCCAAAGCCATGGCAAAAAGGTACGAGTGCCTATCCACTGGCGCTATGGACGTGCATAAGAGCCTAGCACTTTCTGATTTCCGGATGCAAGACAATGATGCCCCAGAAAGAAACCAATATGACGATATCTACGCGCATCTAAGAATAGGAAAGAAGGAATGGCGCCGCCGGGATTATGATTTTGTTAATTCTGGTTTTATTCCATCCATGCAGATTTCAAAATCTTTTGAATTTCCTCAAGACTTTCCAGATATAATCTTCTACATTTACAACCTTAGGTGAATGACATAACACCAAAAAAAGAAAGAAAGAGATTGTGTTAACTTCACACTTGAAAGTGTGCTTCAACAACAATCCCTTTGATTGCTTCAACTATACTGCTAAACGCAATACCTTCCACTATGACCTCAACTTGATAAATTCCTGCCTCGATGTTAATGAAGTAGTAGAAACCTTGTTCGTCTGTTGTTGTTTCCAAGAGAACTTGGCCTAGTTCATCCAGCAATTTCACCGTCACACCAGGAACGGGAAGCCCGTTTGCATCTCTGACATAGCCTGCAATTGCAGTGGTCTTCTTTAGGTTTCCAACTAAGCCAATCGAAGTATAATATGATCCGGCAAGCGAACTCCCAGGCACTGATAACGACCCACTCAATCCGGAAATCTCCGAAGTGAACGTGTAGCTCTTTATGATGAAATCCGAGAGGGTTTCATAGAGATTACCTCTTAGGGCATATGTCAAATGAGCAATTATGTGCAATCTACTTCCCGAATCAAAATTCTCTACATATACATTATTGTCAGTAATTATGCAATGTTCTGTTATCTCTATATCGTCAAGAAAAACGTGTATTGGATTAGTGCCCTGGAAAGCAAAGTCTGATGGTATGTCTAGAAGAACATTAAGGGCATCAACAGCTAGAGGCCAAGCGTTTTCAAGCTCTACATGATAGAAGAATTGACCAGGATTAGTGGCTACGAGCCTATATTCTCCTGATTTAGTCTTTGACATCACAATTCGAAAACTACTGAGCTCGTTTCCATCACCATCCGTGACATACGATTCAGACTTCAGACTTACTAATTGAACCGTGGTTGTATGAGTATCTTCAGTATTACCGACGTTGTCGGTACTGAAATATGAGATTGAGTAAGTTCCATCAGGACCATCTATTTTGAATCCATCAGTATAAACGATCCATTCACCTTCGTCGATTCTGTAGTATGTTGCAGCAATACCTGAAACGTCATCTGACCGGTCTAGCGTAAACAGTGTCCCTGATGTGACATAGTAAAGAAATCCATCGGTATAATAAGGCTCCATTAACAACCCAGTTTCTGGGGCCTGTAAATCTAAGATGATCTGAACATCGAGCAACACTGACTCACGATCTTCAGGTCGATCATTGTCGTTGTCTTCAACATATACTGTTGCAGTGTATATCCCCGGATACAAAACTGCGATGTGCGGATTAAGGTCCGTGAATGTGTATCCATCAATCTGGACTAGGACTGTGCCAATGCCACTGGAGTCAGTTGCATCTATATCAATTGTGAACTGTATCTGATCTCCAGACATCTGAAGGTTCCCTACCCAAAGTATTACAACAGGGGGATCAGAATCATCGTCGATTATTTCGAAGTAGAATGATTGAGTCGTTGAAAGCTGATCTCCGCCCCTATCATTGTCATTGTCCCAGATCTCAATCTCAGCACAATTGAGTCCCGGCGTTTTAGGACTTGGCACCTCTATCCAATAGTATCCATTAATGTAGTCCGCGTAGTATTTTATCCCATTGAATGCAATCCACCGATCAATGCCAGAGGAGTCAGCTGCCTGAATCCGAATCTGAAGGTAATCCTCGCTGTCATATATTGGTTCTGAAAAAATCTCTTGAATAACTGGTGGTGATGTGTCATCATCATATATGAAGAAGTTACACATATAGGATGTCGAAAGCTGGTCTCCTGGTCGGTCTTTGTCTGCGTCCCACACCTTTACCTCCACGGTGTGATCACCTGGCGTTCTTGGACTGTTTACACTAGCGCTGTACCAGTATGAGTAAATGTCCTCCAGAGTATATGGATCCCACCCAATGAGCTCACTATGGTCGTATTCGCTCTCATAGTTAACGCCGTTGAACGTTATCATATTATCAATGCCACTATCATCATCATAAGCGCAGACTTCTATTGGGATTTGATCCATACTGTCTATGATTAGACTCGGACATTTGAATGGTTCAAACCATGGATTAACCATACTTGACTCAGGAATTACTGGTGGAGTAGAGTCATCATCTGTTGTGGATATGCTAAAGAACACTGTCGTGTAACGGTATCTTGCATTGTATGTGAATGGGGGCCATAGCAAAAGTTCATCATATCTCCATAAGACCTGAACAGCTAGATAATGCTCTCCTGGAGGCACACCTGTGCAGCTAGCGTGATAGACAACGAGCGGTAATGGCTGCTGTCCCCACACCCCTACTCCAAGGTCCCAATCAGACCCCAGAAAATTCCAATCTTGATCGAGTTCGGGAATATAGGGTAAGGTTTCATAGGGATATGGATCAAGGTAGCCATAGGGTCCGTAAGGACCTTTCATATCACTACCATCTATGAAGGTGTCTCCGCCCTCGGTATTTGTATCAGACTTGTCGTAGTCCACATACGCGTATACTCTGAATATGTGTTCTCCAAAGACCAAATTCTCAATAGAGAAGTCACAGGAGAAGGAAACGTCGGTCGTTGACCAAGTTAAAACTGGCCCTATAATAGGAGTCATATGTATCTCCGAGAGAAGCTGGCTCTTCTCTTCGTCTGTATATGTCCCATTTGCCCATCCTTGGTACACTGATGCCTGTTTGTCTAATGTTTCAATCGTTATAGGATCTGCCTGCTGGATGTCTGTATATGTCATATTTTTCCATTCTAAGAGAAAGCTCCTCCATTCCTCAAATGTCTGAGGTAGCCATGTGCTGTCCTCCGAAATAGCTGAAGCACTCTGCGTTTCGAAACCAGTTTTGGTTTCTTGGTGTACTATAGACGAAAATGAGTTCTGCGAAAAAGCATGGCCTGCATAGACCAAGCCGGATGCAAGTAGCAAAAACCCAATTACCACTATAGTTCTCCTTCTTATCATTTCCGAATCCTCTCCCTTCTAACCCCTATCTCTAAGGGCCGTCTATACTATAAACTAACTAGTTTAAAAATATAATCTCGAATGTTTCAAACATCAGTTTAATTAATGCAGAAGAATGTTATTGCCGAAATAATGCATCTGCTACAACCTCTGGATTTGTGAGATCGATACCAGTTTCTCGTTTGATTCATTCAGCGAGACTATTGTTTAGTTCCTCTTGGTCCTCACTCATATCTACCACAGTCCCTACTACTTTTCAGTTCTAATACTCCGATATAAGCACGGTGCTACTCTTCGGTACGAACAGCAATGTTAATATTG
>JBHLRQ010000047.1:0-22813 GCA_048882385.1 Candidatus Thorarchaeota archaeon
TTTACTTCCGGTGGAATAAATGCTTCGTTTTCATATAAAGTAATCATCAAACCCAGACAATAGCCCCGTCTAACGTACGTAATACCCCAATACCAATGAGGGTATGAAATGGGGAGCATCACAATGAACATCTATGAAGCTTTTATCGTGTTTGGCGCCAAACGAGTTTCTCACTCTAGCATCTTGCGAATCATATCAGGAACAAGAGCCGGTTCTGAAATGAACGGTTCAAAGTCACGAGAAAGTGCTTCATTGATTGAAAGAGATAGATTCTCTAGATTCTTGCACCAGATTAGATGACCTCGTCGTGACATTTCTTCAATTAGTTGTGATTGATGACCTTCCATGAGTGTCGTGTTTTCAACGACCACAAGGCGGAGACCTCGTTTCACACATTCCATGATGGTGCCAGCACCACCAGTACTGATGATAACATGAGCCCTGTCATATGCTGGTTTTAGAGACCTCATGAACCTGAAATATCTGAAGTTTCGTGGAATGAAAGAACCTCTTCCAATCTGAGCGACAACAGGTTCTTTAATCACTCCGGATTCAACAAGATAGTCCATTTTTTCAAGCAGAGGGTCAAAATGAGCTGTACCAACTGTCACGAAAATCATAGCAATTGCCCCCCATAGATCGATCCAGATATCCTTGCCGCGAGATTTGGCCACTGAACAACGAAGAGATCAGTCTTGCCCAAGAGAATGCGTCCAGTCATGGAGAGCGACTCAACTCTAGACATGCTTTCAATAAAGACCGTCTTGATACCTATGGCTCGTGCAGCGTAAAATATTGGTACTGTAAGACCTGTTCCACAACTGATGATGATAGTTGGACTAAAAAGAAGCAAGTAGAAGAAGGAAAGAACTAGTGTGACAAGCGTTCTGATAATTGACATTAATCTAGAGTCTTGGGGGAGGAGTCTTGGGGGAATCACTGGGAGTATTCTTCCGGGAATCTTGATCTTCTTAGGTGTTAGTGAGTCAAGGATTCCGATTAGGTACAGATAGTCATACTGTGGACCGAGATAGTCTACTAAAGCAAATGTTTGTGCAGTATGTCCACCTCGTCCCAGTATTACTGCAATTCTTGTCAATCCGTATCACTTAGTCAGTGTCATTTGAAGTCCCATAAAGGGTTATTCGTAAGCATAAATATTGATGATACATAAGCTGACCACTTAGCTATTGTCAGGTCTAAACCTCAGATGGGCATCAAAAGTATTATTTCAATAGCGGAATTAAGTCGTCGCAATCAATCAGGTGTCTATCATGACTAACTCTGGAGAAAAAACGGGCTCCTTGAAAAACAAGTCCGGAAATCGAGAATTACGTACACTTGACATTGACAGATGTTTACAGGAGTTTGGACATACTCCAAAGAAGATACTTGATGTCGGCCATGGATATGGAGCAATAGCTAATCACTATCATACCCGCGGATATGACGTGACGGGTATAGATGTGAATCCTGTTCTTGTTGAAGCGGCTTCGAAGAGCTACCCAGATGTGAAGTTCATTTTATACGATGGAAAGACGTTCCCTTTTGAAGATTCAAGATTCGATACAGTGATTCTTAATGATGTCTTGGAACACATTTCATATGAAGATATGGAAGTGGTTCTATCAGAAGTTAAACGTGTCTTGCTCCCAGGAGGTATCATATACATCAGCGTAATGAATCGTTGGCAATTGATTGAGCCTCATTCATTGATACCCTTGCTCACGTGGCTTCCACGGTCAGCTTGGCATCCAGTAAGCAGGAAATTGAAGAAACGGGATTATATCTATTATTGGCCCTATACAAGAGGACGAATCAAGAGCCTTTTGAAGAAATACGATCTAGAACACTATGATTTGACTCATGTCTATGTCTATCATAAAATGAGTGGGATTAATCCAGTCGGTGACCGGATGACCTCAAAACTGATGAATGTGCTGAGATGGCTTCGTTTAGATTCAGTTGCATTATATTTGGCCCTTAAGGTGAGTGTACTGTTGTACATCGCTCGAAAGTGATATGCAAATGTCTTGTTGAAGGCCAGTTTCTTGATGTTATTTCTGCCCACGGATGATTACTCTGCATCAACGATGTCTTGCAAGAGGCTCTTTTTCCGGAAAATCCTAATAAGATACTCACAGGTACAGCGGCAATATTATTTGAAGGCAAGGGATAACGACGACGATCAGCCAATTTGCCACTTCCCAACAAAACAGCTGGGAGATTGCATCTAGAGTGCTCCAAGGTCTGAATAGACAATCTTCAGTCTTCTATGACTGATATCCCAAGTTGGTCTTTCGAAGAACTCGACCGCTCTTGGATTCTTAAGAAACTTGATTACTGCCTCTGGCATTTCTGAAGGGTCTACAGCAATGATTGGGAATTCAGCATTAACGAAGCCACCCATTCTTGGAGCCACAACAGGCTTTCCAAGTGATAGGTATTCTCCAATTTTGAGAATGTTCTCCTTAGTTGTGTAATCTGAAAACGTTGTCCACTCTCTTGGGAAAACACATAGATCTGCTACTGAAATATAATCAGCAACCTCTTCATGTTCTATCCATCCTGTTAGATTGACCCTCTTCTCTAGATTATGTTCTTTGACAAATTTACCTAGAGACCTCTTCTGTGGACCATCACCCACTATAAGGAATTGAGTATCTTGAATTTCTTGAGTGGTTTTCAAGATGATTCTCTTCAATAATTCACTGCCTTCTAGTAGAGATATTTTCCCAAGGTAGAGCACCGTTGGGGCATCTACTATTCCAATTCGTTTTCTTATGGTTTCAGAATCTTGTTTAGGGCTAAAATCAGACGGAGGATAGTTGGGAACCATTATTATTCTCTTCGCGCCCCATTTATGTGCTCGATGGGCAAGTGGATAGTTTGCAGTAAGAACAACATCAGCTCCCCCAGTCATAATTCTTTCAATAAGCCCACCTATCTTCGAGAGAAAGGAGTTTCCGAGGGATTCCTTTATTGAGGAAAACCAGGGAGACCGAACATCATAGATAACTGTCGCACGTTTGAATAGAAGTGGAAACCCGATAACATCTGGTACATTAAAAAAGTGAAAGATATCAGCTTTTGATCCAATGACCTGTACGATTAGAACTAGATATCGAACTATCCCCTTTAGTATACGAGGGCGACCATCCGGTTTAGTGTAAGGTCGCATAACCTTAACATTGACTCCAAGACTCTTCAGACTGCTGAACGTTCTTTTCAATCGAGTCATCCTTTCAGGTTGGCTTCCAATTAATAGAACTGTCTTGGTCAAATGTAATCAACGCCTGCATATTGTCATACACATCTATAGATGAATCCTTTCGAGAGACATTCTACTTTGTCTAAAACCTTTCTTCCATCGACTGGAAAATCTACATATCCCAAGCCTATAACAACGAGATTCCTATCGCTCAAAAATAATCACTAAACAACGCCCCATGATGATTTGTTTTAACTCTTATCATGAAATGAGCATTGTACACTCCTTTACCAGACAGAAATGATAAATAGACCAAAGATTGCGAAAAAGCAGGTGCAGATATGCGAGTAAGGTCCTCTATTAAGGCTGGTATCAGCTTATTGGGAAAACATAGATCAACATTAAAACGAAGATTTCTGATTTACATGATCGTAATGCTCATGTTTTTTCCATTCGTCTTTGTGAATCGTACTGAGATTTACAGAACATTCCTATCTAATTTCGATGAAGAACAATATTCATACACCGAAGAAGGATTAGTCGTTACAGATTATGGTTATCAAACGGGAGTCTATATTGGTCCACACATCACAATTCGAGCTGTATCAAATAAAGCAATTCATTATTACGATGAGATGCTAGAGGGTAATTCTACAGCAGGCCAATTCTTCAACAACTCGATTGATTTTATCCTTGAGAAAATAAATGTCTTCAACGTTCCAACGGAGAATGGAACAAAAACCATCTGCAATTGGCCATATGAATTCTCTATCTATGGTCTTCCTGTGGGATGGACTTCAGGAATGGTTGATGCAAAAGCAATTCATACTCTTGCACTTGCATATGAGGCTTATGGAAATTCGACCTATCTCGAAATAGTAGAACAAGTTGCGGGAACATTTGAAACTCCTGTTAGTTTAGGAGGCAATCTCTATATTCTTGAGGATGGAACGTCATGGTATCCGGAGTTAATTGTCACTTCAGATCTCGACCCAAATTACAAACCTCCATTCGTTTTTAATGGATTCCTTATTGCACTTTATCATATCTATCAAGCTAACTTGATATTCAACAATAGTAGACTTGAAAGAGTTTTCAATCTTGGTGTCATATCTGCTGCTCAGAATATTCATCTTTATGATTCAGCTTACGAATGGTCAATATATCATCTTGGTTATCCTTTGAAGCTGGCGTCTAGGAATTATCATCGGATTCACATTAACATGTGTAATTTTCTATATGATTACACAAATGTAACTATCTTCAAACATTACGCAGACAAATGGGCGGGATTCGATAACCCACCTCCATTTACCTGGGAAGAAATTGTGTCACCTGAGTTCATTGGTTATGGTTTATTGATGGCGGGAATCATTTTCTTTCCTCTTCTATCAATCGATATCATTCAAACGCTGGTTCGAAGAAGAATGAAACATTCTAGCAAGAGCAACGATAATTCGCCATAAGAATCACAACTTTCAATACAGATGTAAAAAAGGCAGATGCGATATCTCTAACCAAACCAACCAGGGTGGTGAATTAAATCCGTGAGAATTACAGTTGTCACAGGAACTCGACCTCAAATAATAAAGTCAGCACCTCTTCTTCATGAACTGGAAAGGAGGGGATTGCAGGTCACTTTTGTTCACACAGGACAGCATTATGATTTCGAGTTAGCGGATCAATTCGTGAAAGAGCTTGCAATCAAAGAACCAGACTTCAACTTGGAAGTGGGGAGCGGGACAGGGGTCTACCATACTACAGAAATCCTCACAAGATTGTCAGAGATTCTCTCTTCAGCTAAGACAGATTACTTGATTGTCCCTGGTGACACCAATTCAGCCTTGGGCGCAGCCCTGACTGGATTCAAAATGGAGATACCAACTTGTCATTTGGAATCTGGACTTCGAAGCTTCGATATGGAAATGCAGGAAGAGATAAACAGACGCCTAATCGATCATGGAAGTGCTGCACTCTTCGCTCCTACAGATATTGCAGTAAAGAACCTTGAGGATGAAAATGTAAGGGGAAGTATCTACAAAGTCGGAGATACGATGTATGAGATTTTGAAGAACAAGTTGAAGGAGATCACAAATATAGCTTTCCAGAATTCTGTGCTAGAAGAGGTTGGGGCGGTAGATGATGAGTTCGCAGTTTTAACAATTCATCGCAAGGAGAATGTAGATATCCCTGCTAGATTGAAAGGAATCTTTGAGGGAATTGAGCGTTTTCAACATAAAGTGATTCTTCCTGTTCATCCAAGAACAAAGCAAAAACTTACGGATTTGGGTCTTGAATTAAGTAATAACATTGTAGCAACACCCCCAATTCCATACACCAAGATGATGGCATTAGTAAGTAAGTCTTCTCTTCTCATGACTGATTCAGGTGGACTTCAGAAAGAAGCGTATTTGCTTGATACACCCTGCGTCACGATAAGGGACAATAGCGAGTGGGTTGAAACAATTGAAGCAGGAGCGAATGTACTAGCTGGAGCAAATCCTGATGATGTTGTTCTTAAAGCTAATCAGATGTGGGGAAAGAAATTATCCAATGATCCTTCTGTATATGGTGATGGAAACGCTTCGGAGAAAATAACAGATATTCTGCTATCGAATGAGATTCGCATCAAGAATCATGTGATGCTATCATAAATAATCAAATGGGGACAGAAAGCTTGAGAATCCTTCACACCTCTCACACTGGGTTACCAGATCCTCGAGTAGAGAAGACTGCAATGACAATGCAGAAAGAAGGACACGAACTTGTCTTCCTAGGAGGACGACCCATCACTGGTCATAGCTTGCCTGCATTCAATGATTCCCATTACATTCCCATGGTCAACAATCTGAGATTTGTACTTGATTCTAGGTTCAAGAAGAAATGGATAAAGAAGATAGACAAGATCGGACCAGATATCATCCATGCGCATAACCTAATTGCTGCATCAATGTTGTTGGGAACAGATTATCCTGTAATCTATGATGATCATGAATATTGGGGGAAACAGTCTTTCAGATTTGGGACAAGAGGAATAATTCGAAAGGTGGCTCTACTCCCCCTTGAGAACAGAATTCAAAAATGGGAAAAACAGATGCTAGAGAATTACCCAGTACTCACAGTGAGTGAGAACATTGCAAAAGAGCATAGAAAATTAGCTAGTCACGTAGGAGTCACAAAGAATTATCCAACACTATTGGAAGCAGAACAACTCCAGAACCCAGATGAAAGAAATGGGAGTGTCTATGTTGGTGGTGACTTCAACCTCTCAAAATTCCAACCACATCGTAATATGGAGGGTTTGAAAGATGTTCTTAATTTTGACATTCTTTCAGGTTTAGAACATGGTACCCTCATGGAGAAACTGACTCATTATAGATTCGGGTTAACTCCATGGCGCCCTCATCCATTTCATATGTATTGCGAACCAAACAAGCATTACGAGTATCTTATTGCAGGTCTACAAGTGATTCTCACATCAACATTGATACATCCTATCAAGGATGACCCATTCGTGCATTCGTTCGACACATATGATGAGATCCCGGAATTACTCAATCGAATAGAATCAATCGATGGGAGTAAGATTATGATGCATTCTAGAGAGAGATACGTTTGGGAAAAACAAGAACAAGTAATTAGGGATACGTACAAATTAGTCTAGAAATTGAATAATAGCCGAAAAAGTTTACTTGAGAGAATTGACAAATAGAGCAATACTGAGATGAAACGATTGGGTAGCATAAACGAAATGTCAAGAGAGTTCCTCAAATTAGAACAAGACCTCAATCTCTTTTTCCAAAAGATAGATGGCATCCTGTATTGGGAACGAATCAGATTTCGAGTATACACACGAATCTATGAATCAACAGCTGGTGGTGAAACTCTTTCCATAAAGAGTCGTCGGAAGAAGAGTCGACTAAGATTCTATATTTCATCACTCATCAATGTCCTCAGGAATCCTTTCCTTTCCAGAAAGAAGGATATTCTGTTTGTAGGCCATCCTCGCCGTGTCCTCTATAATGATGGCAGTTGGAGTGATCTCTATACAGATCCAATCATTGAAAGTCTCAACAGATCGTATGTATCTATCGAACCTGATTTCAATTTGTCTCATAAAGAACCCTCGCGTACTGCGAATCTGAAATATCTAGATTTCATTATATTTCTAAGCGATATTCAGAACAAACTAGGCATAAGCAAAATCAAGATTACTAAGAGAGAAAATAGTGTGATTGAGCAAATTCAATCAGAAATTCACAGGAGATTCAATATTAACCTGAACATACGAAGACTGGTATTGTTGAATCTGCGGCAACGCAAAGCATCTCTTCCGCTCTACCTTGCTCTACTGAAACGTATTTCTCCAAAAATCATCGTAGTTGCAGTAGGTTACGGAAAAGAAGACTTGATAGAAGCAGCTAAGATATTGAACATTCCAGTAGCTGAACTTCAGCATGGAGTAATCTATCCAATGCATCTAGGTTATTCATTTTCTGGAGAACACGTAACCAAATTGACATTTCCAGACTACTTGCTTGTTTTTGGAAAATATTGGGCTAGTGTTGCAGATTATCCGATTACCCAAGACAAGATTGTTAGCGTTGGATATCCACACATGGATATAGAAAAAAGAAAGCTCTCTGCAAATATCAAGAAAAACCAGATTCTGGTCATTTCTCAAGGAGGATTAGGAAACGCAATTTCGAAATTTGCAGTTGAACTTAGTCAACTCGTTGGTGAAGAATACAATATAGTGTACAAACTACATCCGAGAGAGACTGAAGGATGGAAGAAGAGATATCCTGAATTAGTAGACACCAATGTAACAATCATAAATCGAAGAGATACCTCACTCTATCAGTTATTCTCTGAATCAAGGATACAGATAGGAGTTTCATCAACTGCTCTCTATGAAGGTCTTGCGTTCGGACTTCAAACTTTTCTTATTGATGCTCCCAGTGTTGAGTTTTTTGATAACTTGATAGCATCAGGGTTTGCCCACAAGGTATCAAATCCTAATGAAGTGCTTATTCACATCAATAAAGAAACGAAGTCAACAGATATGGATGTAGAAAGCATATTCAAAAGTGATGCAGTACCGAATATCCTCGAGTTTCTTAATCAATTCTAGAATAGAGGAAGCTTTCAATTTCACTGAATTTTACAAATACAATCATGTTTCAGATATTGTTTGCATTTCATCATCTTTCAATTTTAACCCCATAATAATTCCACGGAAGAAATCGATGAAGCCCTCAACTCCTTTTCCAACCAATGGAATGAATGAGATATACAGAGGCCATATGAATCTCGATGTGAAAGAAGCAAAGAATAGTCCGAATATCGTGATACCGGAAAGGGGAACTCCAATGGTAATTAACCAATTTAACACAGTCTTTCTTTCATGAGTTCGGTTTCTAAGGACATACAGCCCTATTACCATAAATGGAATTATGAATTGGAATGCGAGTATGACCATTCTTATCGTATTTGAGCCAGTGAGTATGAAATTATTGAGATGAAACGACCAGAAATATCCTGTATCACTTACTCCAGGATTGAATATTGTTCTATTCAAAAGATAGACTGATCCAGATATTATGAATAATGGAATGAAAGTCTTCCAATCTCTAGTATAGAACAAGTAAGCCCCTGCCATCACAATTACAGTTTCTCTAAAGCAGACTCCCATTACAAGCAATAGCAAGATATACAATCTATGTTTCTGATCAGGTTTCTGTAGCAAAACATATGCAATCAATGCAATGCTAAGCATCGATCCTGCTTCAACCAAAACAGCTACTCCATACCCAACCGAAGGATGCGAGAAGGTGTATATTGAAGTGACCAGAAATGATGATAGTTTGGAAAACCTGAATTCTCGACAAATCAAATAGATGATATAATTCAACAATAAGAGGAGGATTGTGTTCACCATAAGAAACGATAGTACAGGATCGAGAGGAACAAGGCTCGCAAGGAATGATGTAAGGGGTCTGTAACTCCAAGGAGCTATTAGTTCAGAGGTAGAAATCTGTCCGTGAAACCAGTCAACAAGCAGTAGGTATTTTTCACTGTCTG
The DNA here is from genome assembly GCA_048882385.1 of Candidatus Thorarchaeota archaeon. GTDB lineage: Archaea > Asgardarchaeota > Thorarchaeia > Thorarchaeales > Thorarchaeaceae > SMTZ1-45. The sequence continues at coordinate 9,296 of JBHLRQ010000047.1, forward strand.
GAAAAATCTTAGAATAGAGACGAAATCCAACAGCAATAGAACCGATTGTGCAAACTGTAACTAAGAAGAAATAGATGACATCTTGTCTTGAAAGAGGGTCTTCGTGATTTTCAGACTGCGATTCCATCAATTATCCTCCATCATCTGACCTTTTTTAAGCTATGAATCCCACAAATTAATATTACCACTAGTCCAGCGTAGCAAAGAAACTGTTTTAGGATGTTCTCTTAATGAGTGAATACGTATTGCTGACAAAATTCTGGAACGAACTTGAACGAATTCCCGGAATAGTTGAGAACATCGCACAACAGACAAAACAACCCATAAGATGGTTGCTAATTGATGATGGAAGCACTGATGGTGGTGGCGACCTATTTATTGAGCTTCTGAAGAAAGAAGGAATTCGAGCATTGATTTCAAAATTACCCCAAAAAACCAAAGGAAATCTAGATACACTCGGACGAGCATATTCCTTTGCATTCAAAGAGCATAGAGAAGAGTTATCGAAATTGAATCCGGGTTATTTGGGACTAATTGACATCGATACTAGAGTCCCTTCGAATTATTTTGAACATATGACCAATGTAATGGATTCTGACAAAAGCTTAGGATGCATCAATGCCCAAATCAAAGGTGAACGAGGACCAACTGATTGGCCAAGAGGCTCAGGCAAGGTGACGAGATGGACTGTAATTGAATCATTCGATGAATTTTGGGATTTGGATGCAGATTCGTTCTTGAACGTTAAAGCAACTCGGATGGGATTGAGATTGAAAGTTTTTGATGATTTGTTTCTTGAAGCGGCACCTTCACAGGTTATGTCGAAGAAAGGACTATTCAGATTGGGGCGAGTGAATTATTATGAACAGAAGCACCCACTCTTGGTATTTCAGACAGCATTTTTCCGTTTGATACAAAGACGACATGGAACTGAATATTTGAGGGGATACTTTCAGGAGTTCCTGAGGGGCACATGGATTTGCAGTGACCGAGATATTCGATATTATTACAGTCTGGAATATAGGATTCGGTCAAAAATGCAACGAGTACTTGGAATTGGTCGTCATAGATGGCCCAAAGCAGGTTAATTTAAAATTGGTCGACTGAATTATATGATGACTTCTTTGAGTGTTTTAAAAACAAAATCAAGCGCATTGTCAGTAAGTGCAGGATACATTGGCAAGGAAAGTATGCACTCATAGAATCTCTCCGTTTTCGGAAGTTGTACATCTCGGTATCCAGACTCTCTATAATACGGATGCCAATAGATTGGAATGTAATGAACTTGGCAATATATCCCCTTTTTCACAAGTGATTCGAAAACGATCTTCCTTCTCTTTGGATCTGTCAGTTTTATTACATAGAGATGATAGGAGTGAAACTCATCCTCTCTTTCAGGTATGATTTCCACCTGATTATTATAACTTTCAAAAAAGTTTGAATACAGACTTGCTATTTCCCTTCGGCGTTTGACAAATTCATCGATTCTGGAAAGTTGGCTTAGGCCGAGTGCGGCTTGTATTTCGGTCAGCCTGTAATTGAATCCCAGATATTGCATTTCTTGGAACCAAGGCTCATTGTGTTTGGTCTTGAATTTGGATTGATCCTTAGTAATGCCATGAGTCCTAAGAGTCTTCAGCATTTCGAATAGATCTTTATTATTCGTGGAGATTAAACCACCCTCACCTGTAGTAACGTGTTTAACTGGATGGAAACTGAATGTAGTCAAGTCAGAGTATTTACAGCTCCCAATGGAGGACCCTTTATACTTCGCTCCAATTGCATGACTAGCATCTTCAATTACAAACAGTTCGTTCTCTTTAGCAATATTTGATATTTCTTCGAGGTCACAAGGTAATCCCATGAGATGAACTGGTATGATTCCAGTGGTGCTGGAGTTAACTGCCTTCCTCACTTCTTCTGGGTCTATAAGACCCCTTTCAGTAATATCTGCAAAAACAGGAATTCCTGAATTGTAGAGCACACAGTTTGAAGTCGCAGCAAAAGACATTCCTGTTGTTACAACTTCAGATCCTTTTTGAACACCCAATGCTTGTGCAGCCAGATGAAGCGCTGCAGTCCCATTAGCAACAGCAACTGCATATTTTGACCCTACATATTTTGCAAAGGCATCCTCAAACTTTGGAATGACTGGACCAGTGGTCAAATAGTCTGATCGAAGGACTTCTATCACTTGTTTTATGTCTTCATCAGAGATCCATTGTTTGCCATAAGGAATCTTCATTGTCCCAACCTACAACAAATCGGAGTTCTTGAAATATTCAAGGACTTCCTTTTTTGAGAGAAGATGATTTTTCGAAGAATATTCCTCCATTTTGGTGTTGTCCATCTTTTCTCCTTCTTTTTGATACAGCGGAGTTTCGACTTCGATGTAACGCTCAATGAGTGAGGTTATCGCATAGATATCTTCAAGTCTATAGGTCAAAGGAATCTCAAGGTTGTTGATGAGAACCTCATGAATCTTTTCACCTGGTCTAATACCAATATCTTCGATTTCATTATCAGCATTCATGATTGTCTTCATTGCATCAATCAAATCTACTACTTTCAATGATGGAATGACAGGAACAATGACTTCTCCACCTATACTGTAGGATAAAGCCTTGAGAACTAGGTCAACTGCTTGATCAGCAGAAATAACGAAGCGTGTCATGTCTGGATGAGTCAGAGGGATTGGATTTCCACTCATAATTTTCTCTTTGAAGAAAGGAATTATAGATCCTGTGCTTGCTAGCACATTTCCATATCTAACAGAGCTCAAAATAGATTTAGAAAATCCTTTACTGTAATTTATCTCTGTGAAAATTCTTTCACCTAGGAGTTTGCAGGCACCGTAGGAATTCAAGGGTGAACATGCCTTGTCGGTTGAAACAAAGAGTGATTTTGAAACTTCGTTTTTCAATGCTGCATTGGCAACGTTAACTGTTCCAAGAATATTCGTCTTGATTGATTCAGTGACATTGTATTCAATCATGTCAATTCGTTTCAGAGCTGCTGCGTGAATAAGAACGTCAACATCCTCGAGTGCTCTTGAGATTCTATGGTAATCCCTAACATCTCCAATTAGATTCCGAATACGTTCATTGTTCCCAAATAAGTTGTTGAAATGATAATGCTTGACTTCATCCCTACTGAAAACCCGCAGAGACTGAGGTTCGTATTCCAAGAACCGGGATGCAAGAGATTTACCCAAGAATCCAGTACCGCCGGTGATTAGAACTACCTTGTCTTGTACGCATTCCCAGATATTGTCTTCAAGTTTGCTCAAGATCGATTCACTCTCAGAATTCATTCGGATAGTCGTGTTCCGAGATTCTAATGACAGGATTTTAACCTTCTTATATTAATCCAGAATCATAGATTCGAGATTAGAAGTTATTAGTTGAGAAGTTTTATAATTGCACCCAAAAGAAGAGGATTGGTGAACTGATGAAAGTGATTAAGATAGGGGACGTACTTGTCGGGGGAAAGAACCCAGTTTTCATTGTCGCAGAAATATCTGCTAATCACCTTCAAGACTACGATCTGGCAGTCCAAATAATCAATGCCGCAAAAAAAGCTGGCGCAGATGCAGTGAAGCTGCAGACTTACACAGCTGATACTATTACTCTGAATTGTGATAGTAAGTATTTTCAGCTTGACGAAACGATTTGGGAAGGCAAGACTCTCTACCAACTTTACAAAGAAGCATATACACCATGGGATTGGCAACCGAAGTTAAAAGAACATGCTGAAAGCTTAGGACTGATCTTCTTCTCATCGCCATTTGATAGAACTGCAGTAGACTTTTTGGAAGGTCTTGATGTTCCAGCTTTCAAAGTAGCTTCTTTCGAAATCACTGATATTCCTTTGATCGAATATATAGCATCCAAAAAGAAACCAGTCATAATTTCAACTGGAATTGCTGAGCCTAGTGACATAGAAACAGCAATTGAAGCTTGCAAGAAGGAAGGAAATGATGAGATCATCTTACTGAAATGCACATCTGCGTACCCAACACCTCTCTCCGATGTCAACCTTCAAACACTGCCAGATCTTTCTACTCGTTTCAACACTCTCACAGGATTATCAGATCATACATTGGGAATTTCTGTACCAGTTGCAGCTGTCTCCCTAGGTGCATGTCTGATAGAAAAACATCTGACACTGAAGAGAGAGTTAGGTGGACCTGATGCTGAGTTTTCACTTGAACCTCATGAGTTTGAGAGTATGGTGAAAACAATCAGAGAAGTTGAGGAAGCATTGGGTGAAGTATCTTACACATTGACTGAGAAGATGAAGAGAAGCCGTAAGTTCTCCCGTTCATTGTTTGTTACAGAGGACATCAGAAAGGGTGAAATGTTTACTGATGCAAACGTTAGGTCAGTCAGGCCAGGATATGGTCTTCATCCCAAGTTTCAGGATAAGGTGTTAGGTAAGCGAGCAACAAAAGACCTCAAGAAAGGAACGCCGCTCAATTGGGATATGCTTGAATGAGTTGTGATTCTTTTCTCTTGTTTGATCTTAACATATGATTTCGGTGTTTGGTTCAGTGAATTAGACTATAGTGGATTCTTGAGTACCCATCTACTATCTTTTTGCTCGAATATTTCTCGGTTCCACATTTTTTCAACAATGTCCCAAAATTGTTTTTGGGTATAGCCGAGGAAGCTGATAAAATCGACCATAGCAATTTGGTCCAGATTTGGATCAATCTCTCTGATCAGCCGTTTTGCCTCATCAAGTGTGATTAATCCTTCTCTAACTCGCCGACTAGCTATATCAGAAGTCCTTTGAAAACCAAATTTGGGGTACTTCAGCCATAAATGAACCATATAGGCTTGAGAATCCATCTGTTCAAAATCCTCAATACATCCTTCTCGCTTCCATTCATGAGCGAGATCTCGGAAGCCATATCGACGAGCTACCTCTAGATTCCTCATACTACTCCATGGATAGAAATAACTCATGTAGATTACTTCGGGCAGAGGTTTGCTGTTGTCAAGTTGTATCGAACTAACCTCTGGATCTGTCAGTCCATGGTCAATCCACCATTGCCTGTCTTCTTCTAACTTGTCAGACATTGCTTTTACTACCGGAGTAGCACTGAAAAAGTCCTCGCTAACTGTTCCGTACTCGAATGAAGAGTTTTCTCCATATATAACGAATGGAATGTCAAACTTCTGGGCAAGGAGTGTGGGAATGGTGTAGATAGCATACTCCACAAACTTCAGAGCCTCACCAGTTGTTTCAAAAGCAATCCTTGTGGCTCGTCTGAACAAATCATGATTAATTGTGTATTGATAATGATTGAGCTTGAAGGTTTCTATCATATTCCTGAGATTGTGAGCACCAGCCTCTGTGTGAGTGAAACTGTCCGTGACAGTCACAAGTAGCGGATGCATATTCATCTCCTCAATCATAATATGAGCTAGGAAATGGGAGTCCTTTCCACCGCTAACTGGGATAATGCAATCATATGAACCATCAGTCTTTCGATATTTGTCACACAGTTTCCTGAGCTCTTCTTCTCGCTCCTGCCAATTTACGTCCTTGCGAGATTCATAGTTCAGGCAAGCTTGACAAATGCCATTTGAGCCGAAAATTGATCCTGGTCTTGTGTCAGGCATTCCACATTTACTGCAGTGCTTCATTCATCAAACCTCAATTCTGTTAAGCATCCGTTAGAGGAGTTGATTTATAGTTTTCTCAAAAGAAATGTAAATCAAGGAGAAATAGAAACAGTCATTTTTGGAAAGCTTTAATTCGTGATAAGAAACTTGAGCCTTGACCACCACAGATCATAGATAAATGAGGAATACTGCATGGTGAAGACAACGCAGGAAGAATTCTGGGAAGGCGAGTTTGGTGATGAGTACACTTCACGCAATACTGGTGACTGGGATGAGTTTTACAAGAAACAATGGGGAATAACTCGTACTGAACTAAATAATAAATTCCTCTCGAAACTGAGCAAAAATGCGTCTATACTTGAAGTCGGATGCAACAGAGCCAATCAGTTAATGATTCTGCATGAGCAAGGATTTGAGAATCTATGGGGTATTGATATTAATAAGAAAGCACTTCAAATCGCAAAAGAGAACAGACATTTCAATATCATTGAAGGATCAGGATTTGACATTCCTTTCAAAGACAGATACTTTGATTTGGTGTTCACAAGCGGGGTCTTAATACACATCGCTCCTGAAAACTTACCAAAAATCATCGATGAGATATATCGAGTATCAAAACGGTATATTTGGGGTTTCGAATACTTCTCAGAGGAATGCAAGGCAATTGAATACCGAGGTCATAAGGATCGTTTGTGGAAGAATAATTTTCTCCAGCTTTATCAAGACCGTCATCCAGATTTGAAAGAAGTAAAGCAGATGAAAATCAAGTATATAGAAACAGAAAATGTCGACATGATGTACCTTTTAGAAAAGGTCTGAAAAATGAAAATATCCTGCATCATCCAAGCAAGAGTTAGCTCAACTCGACTACCGAATAAAATCATGCTTAAGGTGTCAGGAAAGGAAATCCTAATTCACGTTGTAGAGAGAGTTCTTAGAGCCACAAAGATTGATAATGTGATAGTAGCGACAACAACAAATCCAAGCGACAGCAGCGTTGTGAGTCTTATCAATGAATTCGATGATGATAGAGTCTCTGTAATTCGTGGGTCGGAGGAGGATGTCTTAGACAGGTATTATCAAGCTGCAATGAAGAGCAATTCAGATGTTGTAATTCGAATAACCAGTGATTGTCCGCTCATTGATTGGCAATTACTTGATAGAATGGTCAACGAGTTTGTTGACGGGGATTTTGACTATATATCTAATGTGCTAACAAAGCGTACATATCCGCGTGGTTTAGATGTTGAAGTGTTTTCATTTGAAGTACTGAAGAAAATGTGGGAATCATGTGAAGAGAAAAGGGAACGAGAACATGTGACAACCCGTATCAGAGAGAATCCAACATTATTCAAAACAAAGAATATCCAACAGGAAATGGACCTCTCGAATTTACGATGGACAGTCGATGAAGAAGATGATTTGAAACTCATCAAGATAATTTACGAAGAGCTATATCACAAAAAAGCAGATTTCGGAACAAATGACATACTGGAATTGATCAAGGCAAGACCTGAACTTGCTACAATGAATGCTCATGTTGAACAACAAAAAAATGTACAAAGTGAAGCCAATTGAAATTGCGAATACGAATTGCCTCAGAAGCTGACAGCATGTTTCTATTTGATCTGAGAAACCACCCGATAGTACGAGAAGCATCTTTCAATACAAGTGAGATCTCATTAGACCAACATCAGAGTTGGTTTGAAAAAACTCTCCGAAACCCTGATACAAGTATATTCATCGGATATGACAATTCTGAAAAAAGAATAGGCATGGTTCGGTTCCAAAAGACTGGTGACAAAGCGACCATCAGTGTGGCAGTTTCTCCTTCAGTTCATGGTAAAGGCTATGGCACATCACTCCTCAAAGAGTGTTGTGTCTTGTATCTCTCTAAAGAAAATGAGGTTAACGAAATCATTGCGGAAATAAAGGAATCTAACATCAGATCAATGAAGGTCTTTGGGAAAGCAGGTTTTGTTGAAACAAAACCAGAAAATGACAAGATGAATATGAGATTGTTCAGGGTTCTTGAACATTATAGAATAGGCGTTAAGATATTCACAGTAAACCAGGAGTCATTTGGTAAACTGAAGGAGTTCTATGAGAAGAAAATAATAGACTACGTAGAACTCTATATTGTACCAGGAGTGGTTGATAAGAAATCCCTGGACATTCTTAAGGAAATTCCAATCATATTTCATGCTCCAAACATAAATCATGGTTTTGATCTACGGGAGAGAAATCCAGTATTTGAAGAATCATTGAATACACTAAAAACAATCTCAGAATATTTGGGAGAGAAAATGGTAATATTTCATCCTGGACTTGAAAGAGGAGAAGATGACATCAAGCATATCACAGCTACACTGAAAGAACTGCGCCAAGATTATGATATTATACTTGAGAATATGCCTAAGAAACCAATCAAGGGTCATAGGGGGATTATTGCTTCTCATCATGATGAATTTGAAAAGATCGTGAAAGATACAGGATCTAAAATCTGTATTGACATTGGTCACACAATTTGCAGTGCTAATCATTATCAAGTGGATGCACTGGACTATATCCAGAGATTTGTTGACCTCGGACCTTTCATGCTACATATTGGAGATGGAGTTTATTCAAGTCGCTCCGATGTTCACAAACCTCTTACTGAGGGTGATTTTCCACTTGCGAAGATTGTCGCGTTAATACCTCCAGCGTCTACCATTACATTAGAAACTCCAAAGACCGATTTTGTATTACTCAGTGAAGATTTAGAAAACTTACAGAGATTGAAAAATCTGATTCGTGCAAGAAATCAGTGATAGTACAATGCTTCAAGTAGAATAGATTATATTTGGATTGCAGAGGCTAGACTAGTAAGAAAAGAGGGATAGTACAGAGTGACTAAGACCAAGTGGATCATGAAGCAGTATTGGCGTGTTGGTCAAATCAGAGCACTGCTGAGTCTTGTATTGGGAATGTTTGTCCTTGGAAGAGGATACTACAAATATATTCCAATTCTTGCGAATCTTGGTCTGATGGGTGCATTGATACTTGGTTCGCTCCTTGTCCTTCTATTCATGGGAGTCGGTTGGTGGTATGATGAAAAAAGCAGGATGTGGAGTCCAAAGCTGCAAGCTGTTGCAGAACGGAATCCATACCAGTACATTCCAAACTACAAGTCGATGACATATGACTATCAAGCCTTTTATGCAATAATTGCCACCATGAGAAACATCCTACGAAAAACAGGGATTGACTCTACACCAATGGATGATATCTCAAAACATATTGGTACATTCTTTGACAAGAAAGTTCGGCGCTCAGATATTTTTGGAGCAGAATCAGAAGCACTCAATTTCAATAGAAGACACCCTTTTGTTGAAGGTCAGGAATTTGAAAAACAGCGTGTTCCAATTACATCCAGATTGAAATTAGGATTTGAAACAGAAATTCTCCGACTCAACTGGATTCAAGCATTAACAGGTCTTGTTCAAGACGTCTTGGTCTTTGGAGCACTTTACGTAACTATACTCTTTCCTGACCAAGTAACTGAGAATGGGCTAGTGCCAATTGATTACCTGTTCCTTGGAATCCTGTTCCTGTCCCTTCCCCTATTCCTCGGCCTTATAGCTGCGGGATGGTATTATGATAAGAGATTGCGAGTCTGGTCAGCAGATACTGTTGTCAAATTCGAACGCAATCCATACATGTATGTACCGGATCCAAGAAATGGTGTGATGGAGATACCATTCTTTTTGGTTCTCTTGAGAACGCTAAGTTCTCTTTTCGAGAAACAGAACTTAGACAGATTTGAGTTACAGAATATGATTCACTATTTGGAGAAGTATCAGCATTATGATGCTTCAGTGGATCAGAATATGGAAGATGCAAGAGCTCTACGAAGAGAACTCGATGTGAAATTTTAGGAGATGAAGAAATGGGTTTAAAGAAATGGTTGATGAAACAGCAATGGCGGATTGTACAAATCCGTGGAATTTGGGGACTTTTCTATGGAATCCTCTTGCTTGCAATATCGTACTTTGGTTATATTCCATTTTTTGCAGACATGGGTTCATTGGGTCCGTTTGTATTTTCAGCCGTCCTCATGTTTTCATTTCTAATCCTGGGTTATCTTTATGATAGAGTCTTCATCATGTGGGCTCCATCACAAGAAGTTAGTATGGAGAGAAATCCATACCAATATGTACCAAGTCCAAAAGATCACATATTCTGGTTACCAATTTACTCCGTTTTGTTAAATGCAACAGAAACTCTGGCTGAACAATTTGAAGTAGATACAAAAGAGATTGCTGACGCGAAGGAGTACTTTGCCAAGTGGCAAAAGCTTAGACCCGAGTTGAAAGAGCATATTGATATTGGAGCAGAGATGAGAGACCAGTTTATCGCAGGACACTCATTTCACGATATTGCTAAGGATTCAGATGAAGAAAACAATTGAATTTTCGATAATTAGCAATCATAATTCGGTAAAACCTATCTGAATTTTCTTTATATCAATTGAAATCCAGCTGAAGTTGGTTGTGAAAAATCATGATTGATCAAGCTTGGTATCCATGTATATTTGAAATTAGTTCCTCCCCTGGAAAGGTTCAGATGGGAGGACCACTATTCAGCAATGTCGATGGCACTGCATATCAGATGATGTTTCGACTCCCTCTACCTCTAAAAAAGGGAAACCTGCGACTACATGTAGCTGGTTGCCAGATTGGTCTTTTGGGTGCGAATCCATCAAATTATGTATCTCAATTGTCCATCAACGGGATGACTCATTTGGCAATGAAAGTCATGTTTGAGTCAAAGGAGCCTGTTAACATGCAACAGCTCAAGACATACTCCATGGCACCAATGGACTGCGGTGACTTCGAAACTGTAGCTGTTCGTGTATGGTGTACAGTAGCAGATCCATATCAGCTCCACATCACTACCATGTTGTTGAATTGTTACTACGCATAGTCTATCACTTAGTTTGAGGGTGGAAAACTCCACCTTCATTCCTCTATTTTTGATTCTTCGAAATAGGATTAAATCTGAGAAGAAATTCAGATTATACAGACCAAAAATGACCAATTCAACGGAAATGAAGTATATTGATACACATTGTCATCTTGAGAATGAGGCATTTGAAAATGATAGAGAGATTGTCATCAAACAAGCATCGGAAACAGGCATATACATTATTACTTCATCGATTGACAAGGGATTATGGTTTAAGGGATTAGAGTTAGCCAAAGAGCATGGTAACGTTTATGCATCAATTGGGCTGGATCCATCAAACTATGGAGATTGCGACAAAGCAATTGATTGGATTCGAAAAAATCAGTCAGACATAATTGCAATAGGGGAGGTGGGACTAGATCATTTTAGAATCAGAGACCACTCAGAAAGAGATGAGCAGGAGAAAGCATTCAGGAAATTAATACATCTAGCAAACGAGCTAAAACTACCAATTCAAATCCACTCAAGATCAGCTGGAGCAAAAGCAATTGCAGTGCTAGAAGACTGTTCAGCAGGGTTAGTCCATATGCATGCTTTTGATGGTAGAGCAAGCTATGCTAGAATCGCATCACGCGACCTTGACTACTACTTTTCAATTCCAACCTCAGTTGTCCGGTCTCCCCAGAAAAAGAAACTCGTCAAAGCTATTGCTATTGAACGACTACTCTTGGAAACGGATAGTCCAGTGCTTGGTTCAATGAAAGGAGAAAGGAATGTGCCAACTAATATCTCAATCGCACTTAAAGAAGTAAGTTCAATACTTCGGAGAGATGAGGAAGAGCTACGTTTACTCATACTCGAAAATACGCAACGTCTGTATAGAGAAGTCAAGTGATACAATTCATAAGTACGACATGATGTGAACCTTTGACACACAATGACGAGCATCGAGGACAGGCTTAGATTGATTGTTGAGGTTTCAACAAGGAAGGCTGCAATAAAAGAGTGGAATGATGCTGCTGCAAGCCAAAAGGTACCACTGTATAATTATCGTCTTGACCATATTGAAGAAGTTGTTGAACTGGCAAAGCATATCGCAGAGGGGACAAATGCAAACATGGAGGTTGTTGTATTGGCAGCATGGCTTCATGACCTGGCAAAACCTGGGATTGGTGGTATATCTGCTGAGCAACATGGGATAGCAAGCGCAAAGATGGCGGAGGAGATTCTAACTGCTGAGAAGGTGCAACATGACACTATCGAAAAGGTTTCAGAGGTAATAAGAAAGCATGTGGGTTTGACTCTTAAAGAACCCCTAGAACCAATAGAAGCACAAATTATCTGGGAAGCTGATAAGATATTGAAACTGGGAGTAATTGGGGAGTTTCAAGGTTTGCTGAACGGAGTCAGATTATTTCCGGGTAGGAATATGAAGCAAATAGCTGAAGACCAGCGGGAGTTTCTTACTTTAGCTAGAAAAATTGTAGACTCAGTGGTAACTGAAAATGGAAAAGCAATTGCTCATGAAAGAGTAAGAACCCTTGAATTGATTTCTGAATCACTTGATAGAGAAATGCATCTAAAATGAGAGGAAGTGGGAGAATGTTAAGAGATATCAGAACAGTCGGGATTGTGGCAATTGGTAATGAACTTTTAGATGGGAAGGTCCTCGATACCAATTCAAACTGGATGGAGATCCGGTTGCTGGCAATTGGACTCGAAATCAAACGACTTGTGTCAGTTCGAGACGAAATTGAAGAGATAGGTCATGCAGTGGATTTTGTGCGTGAAACCTGTGATGTGATCATTACATCTGGAGGACTGGGTCCAACCCACGATGATATGACTCTGGAAGCCTTAGCAAAACATCTCAATTTGAAACTTGAAGAGAACCATGAAGCCTTCGAGATTATCAAGAGGCAATATAAGACACTTCATGAGAATGGAATAGTACAAGCTCCTGATATGACTCCAAGCAGAAGAAAAATGGCACAACTTCCAGAAGGATCAAACGCACTTGATAATAGGGTGGGAGGAGCTCCCGGAGTGATGATTCAGGACGGACCCACAACAATCTTTTGTTTACCAGGAGTTCCCAGTGAACTGAAATTCGTCTTTGAAGATTCCGTATTGCCTTGGCTTCTTACAAATGTTTCACAGAAGTTTCATGAGCAGGTAATTGAGTTTGGTATGAAGGACGAATCTGTTTTTGCACCAGCGATTGATACAGTAATGAAAAAAGTACCAGGTGTCTGGATTAAATCAATGCCTAAAACCTATGGAACTTCAAAGACACTTCGAGTTTGGATCTCAGTTAGAGGAGAAGACAATTCTAAGCTGAAGCAACTTGTCAACAAAGCTATCAAGGAGTTGGAAAAAGCCACGGGGATTAAGTCAAGAACTGTTACATCTTGACATCTGCCGATAGATATATTCACTTGTATGTTCGGACCTCGGTGAGAGTGGGATATAATGCAAGTTGATTTCTCCATTGTCTTCGAAGATATCATCGTCTACTTCATTGCAGTTTTCTATGCCGCCATAGTACTGACTATTGCGGATATAGCAAGGAAAAGACGCAACTTGGGCTCAGAGGTGACAAGGAGAATTGTCCACCTTTTCGCAGGAGCTGCTATTTGGACAGTTCCCTATTATCCGCATCCTTGGGTTGCGACTCTTGTAGCTCTGACGTTTGTTATCATGCTCGCACTTGCAAATACACAGAGATTCAGTGGTTTTTTCGCCGCTATGGCAAGACCAGAAGACTTGGAGAATAATAGTGTGCGAGGCCCCTTCTGGTATGCAGTGTCAATCACTCTCCTTACTGGAGTGTTCACCTTTACTGGGTATCCTGCATTCTACTTTGTAGCAGCAGCGGCTATTCATATCATGATGTTTGGTGATGGAATGTCTGCTCCAATAGGAATGAAATACGGAG
>JBHLRQ010000048.1:0-22309 GCA_048882385.1 Candidatus Thorarchaeota archaeon
AACTGCTAGAGTAATTGATATGTAAAGATTCTAGCGCATCAAAGAGAACCACCTTTGAAGTTGGTCCTCCGCAACCAGATGGAATTTCAATCAAAATATCGAATTGCGTGCCATCAGGTGCCAATCTATATCCAGTTTCAGAATCTATAGTGAAATTCAGCTCATCAAGAATAACATTTCCAATATCTGGCTGTGCGTTGTAGTAATGATAATCAAAGTCGTTCTCTGCACACCACACATTACTCCGAGGAACAACTGAATCATGGGTAATCCCAAGTCCATCAAGGTAATGTGCAACGACCCGTTCTTTATCGAAAGCGAAGGCAATGGCTCTTCTTAGGCCACTAATATTGAGGGGATACTTGTCACAATTAAAAGTGAGATGACCATATCCGTTTCTATAAAATGCATAAACGCCAAAAACGAGTGATTCAGGTTCCAGTGGAGGGATGAGTGTTATATGAATGAAAGGCGCAACAATTTCAATTTCTCCACTTAGAAGTCTGAGGGCTCTCTCGTCCTGACTTGTAATGACTTTGTATACGATGGCATCTATATATGGTCCCGTCTGAATCGTGTCTGAAGCAATTAATCTCAGGTCTATACCTGCATACAAGGTAGGAGTGGACAGGAATATGATAAGAAGAACCAAAATCAGATTTTGCTTCATTCCTAAATCACCAATCTAATTAAACACTTCTTTTCTAATCTGATATCTATTACTATCAAAGAAGTTACAATCCTTTCACTTCTATTTTGGAAACCTGACAGAACATCATGCTAACCTTAATACGAATCAATTCTCTCCTAGAAAAAGAGGATAGCATACGTTGCCAGGGCACAACATCCAGGCCATTCTAATTATGGAGCAAGGAGGGATTCCGCTATTCTTCATGAAGATAGATCCTCGAGCTAAAGAATTGGATCCGATGTTAGTTTCTGGTTTTTTCACAGCAATACAGACTTTTTCAAAAGAAGTGGTGGAACGCAGAAGTTCAAGATTCCAAGTTGATTATGGTGCAAGATTATTTACTGTACTTTCTGGCAAGAACTCTGATCTTGTTGCTGTTAGTATGGGTGAATGTGATGATGAAGTCGTTGAAATACTCATTTCACTTCTCGATGAATTCGAGTCCACATGGTTGAAAGATCTAACGCGTGAAGCGATGGATTCACTGGACATCAACACTGAATTCATGGAATTCCGTGAATCGATTCTTCAAAATCTTACATTCAAACAGATTCTTGGAAGTTGGATTCCTTTCTTCGTTGGCTCTTCTGCTGGAACGTCCAAGACACAAGATAGTGTAGTAGTTCCCTTCATTGATGGTGTCCGAAATATAGATGAGATCATCAATGAAAGCGGAATGAATCGTGAGGATGTCACACTCGAGATAACAAGATTATGGGCATTGGGAGCACTTCAGTTTCGAAGTATATTGGCAGCTAGTGATGTTGTGGTGTCCACATCAAAACTGGATAGATTTCTACAATCATCATCACCACAGAGAGCTGAATTAACCAGAACAAATCCTGACATTCTCGCTGTTGTTCCTCGAATGTCGACTCTCTTTGATGGTCGTCGAACGGTTGGAGCAATCACTCGGTTTCTCTCTGAACAATATTCAGAACGGGCACTTATGCAAGCTTTTGATTTTCTCATGGAGCACAAAGCGATCGAAGTACTAACACCTGAGAAACGAAGAATTCTCATGATCAAAGAAGCTCTGGAGATTGCTATCAAAGTATCAGAATCTGTTTACTCGGAATCTGCAACCTATGAAAATCTCAAGGCCACATTGACTAAAGTAGCAATTCCTGAAGTAGTAGGCGAAGTGCTCCTTACTGATGGCAAATGGGAGGTCACATATGCCTCTCGACTTCATGAGGGCCTTGATCCTCGCAGATTGATGGAATTATACGCAGACTGGATTAAGATACTTGCTCAATTCTTGGCCGCGCTTGACAAATCTAAGATTCGTCAATACACAGAGGTTTTGACTGATGCTTATGTTTCATATCTTCTAAAGCGATATACTGCTGATGATCTTCGAGGATTTGAAGAAATATCTTATTGGCTAGAAATAAACTGTGTTGGGAAGTGAAAAGATGTCTGAGCCAGATCGACCAATTCGCAGACTTACTGAAACCTTGAGTAGAAGGGGTCAGACTATCTATGGAAGGCAGACAATAGTAGATCTGTGTGCTAAGACAGGTGTCTCTCTTTTGAACACTATCGATTATGGTGACCCTGATTCAGATGAAGCACTTCAGAATTTTCTTGTTCAATACTCAAAACTAAGCCCAGCAGCGAAACTGACAATCTTCATCCTCTCCAAGCAATATGGTGTTTCTTTACCAGAGGATTTTCTTGGGAAAAAGAAGGGTTTGAAAGACCGTCTTGAATCATTACAGGATTACTTGCCTTGGTCACCCTAGATGCGTGTAGTCTTTAGAAAGATTGAACTACTCTCCAGCGCAACAGAAAATGGTCGTGTGGAATGAGTCCTTCGTATCTGTACAAAGTTGTAACAGTGGGATCCTCAGCAGTAGGGAAGACTTCAATCATTATTCGATACACAACCGGGAAGTTCAGAGAGTACTATGCTCCAACCCTCGGTGCAGACTTCTCGATAAAGAGTATGGATATTGGTGACAATAGAGTCAAGCTTCAGATATGGGATCTAGGATCACAGGATTTCCTCGGACATGTACGAGCAGGCTATTATCACGGAGCACGAGGAGTCATCTATATGTATGATGTCACACGCCCTAGGAGTCTTGAAGAGTTATGGGCTTGGAAGAAAGAGGTCGATTCTCAATTAAAAGGCGTCAAAGCCCTTGTAGTTGCGAATAAGACCGATTTATCTAAGGATCGAAAGGTTTCTGTGGATGAAGGAGAGGATATCGCTGAGAAATTCCATGCAGATTATCTAGAAACCTCCGTAAAGCTGAACAAGGGCGTTGACGACGCATTTACAATTATTGCTAAGACTCTAATGTCGGATGCTTGAATGTATCTACCTCTTTTTCACATAGACAACTGCGACCAACAGCAGAACAACGCCAATACTACTTCCTAACAGCAGAATCTCTGGTGAGATGTTCAACCCACTTGGCGGAGGATTTGTTGGCCATTCGGTGAGGTTCTGGACAGTTGGTGATGATTCAACCAGCCATTTCGAAATCTCTAACAAGAGGGGCCATTCTGAGTCTGGATCATTGTATTCATCCATATAGTCAGTGCCATCTCGAGAGTCGTTCTCTTCATATTCAAAATGAGGACTCGAAATAAACACATTCCCCTCTCCATATGATGAGGCAACCATTGCTGGTAGATTATTGTGAGTATAGTTTGCTATGTAGATAAGTTCCTGTCCTTCATTTGGCAAAACGTAACGTCCAGTAATGAAGAGTACAGACATATTCTCAGGCAGGGATGATAGGTCTGGTCCAGCTAAATCATGATTGATTGAAACATTGGTCATCCCTCGTGAATCTATGTCAGTCATTTGATATGATGTGCCATTTATGACAGCAAAATCAAACTCGGTCCAGATCCCCTCAAAGTATGAGTATTGAACGGCGATTGATGCACTACCACGAACACCAATGTAGGAACCTCCGGCTGCAATCCAATCACGTATTGCATCGAGCCCTTCATCTGTCAGTTTGTGTTCGAGTGTTGGTCCCAATCCCTCAGGAATTGAAAGAACTTCACATGCCCACAATGAACCGTTGATGATATCAGTTGTATTGAAGATTCTAACTGTTGCATTCATCCACTCAAACATGCTGATGAGTGCAGTACGACTTTCGTTTACTCTTTCATCATAATACCCAATATCGTAGATCCCCACAGTAATCCCTGTGAGGTCCGTTTGAGTCTCTGCTATCGGATGACTACGTGTCATCCCATTTTTATAATTTTGACTCATAGAAGCAACAGCCACTGTATTTACTGAAATTAGAATAACGATAATACTCGTCACAATGAATCTAGCTTTGCACACTAATCCGCGTCCTCCTATTCTTTATGATGGGGATATTCGATACACTATACAATAGGAGTAGTGTTTGGCGCAAGATTTTTCGAACTGCTGTCTATCTTCCTCTCCGCATCAAAACTCTGTCATTATGCATCTTGCATCTCATAGTCTGGTAGATACTCTTCAGCAAACAAGATGAGCTGAACTGATTGACGTTTATGCACGAATCAATGTGGAATTCTAAAAGTTGATTATTCCATTGCTGACTCTGCCTCTCTTTTTCGTGCCCAGCATTTTTTCCCAAGAAATTCTGATGAAGCAATCAGTTCTCTTTCTTCCATGTTCCTCAGATGGTCTTTGAACTCCATGCAGGTGACGACTAGACCTTTGGTCAAGTGTAAGAACTTCTCATAGAGTGTGGCTTCGAATTCAAGAACCGAATGACCGAAAGAGAGTAGGATTACATCCTCGATAAGAGGAGGAACTGTGTTGAGAACAATTCGTTCGCCATTATATGCTTCAACTATGCGTGCGTCCAACTATAACACCTGACACAAACTATTCGAATATCATTATATAATGACCATGAATCACGCTTACAAATCATTCTCAAAATCAGAGTCCATAAACTTCGAAATCCTGAATGAATCTTTATCAGAGTTCTAAAGATTACGAAAAAGGTTATACTCTTGTTGAATCTCATTCGTCAGTATACCCGGCTTCTGATATTTCTTTTTACATAATTAACGGCAAATATTGCAGAGAACCCTATTAACACTTACAGGAATCAAAGTGGGAAGACTATGAAATACTACAATGATGTAAGCCAAATGATAGGAAGAACTCCTCTCGTAAGAATCAATCATCTCAATCACTATCCTGAAGTCACACTCCTTGCAAAGATTGAGAGCACCAATCCTGGCGGAAGTGTGAAAGATCGAATCGCCAAGCATATGATTGATGATGCCATTGAGAGAGGGCTCTTAACAAAAGACAAAACCGTAATCGAAGCTACCAGTGGGAACACTGGTATCGGCATAGCAATGATTTGTGCCATCAGGGGATATAGTTGTGAGTTGGTCATGCCTGAATCCATGTCCATTGAGCGACGGAAAATTCTCGAAGCCTTTGGGGCTACAGTCACTCTAACGCCTGCAGAATCAGGAATGGATGGGGCTCAAGATTATGTGGACAATAAACTAAGGGAATCTCCAGAGCAATATTACTGTCCCAATCAATTTGATAATCCTGCGAACTGGATGGCGCATTATCAGACAACTGCAAAAGAGATATTCGCGGACACAGATGGCCAAGTGACTCATTTCGTCGCAGGGTTGGGAACATCTGGAACTCTGATGGGTGTAGGAAGAGGACTCAAAGAAAGAAATTCTGATGTCAAAATAATTTCAGTTGAACCCGCTGCTGGTTCACCCATCCAAGGATTGAAGGATCTAAGGACTCAATACATACCAGGAATCTTTGATGAGAGCATTCTCGACCACCGTATCTTTGTTGACGATCTCTCTGCAGAATGTTTCGCCAGATCCCTTGCCCAGGATGAAGGTCTCTTTGTTGGACAGAGCGCTGGGGCAGCAATGGCTGGTGCACTTGAGGTTGCAAAGGACCTCCACGAACAGGATACTAGTGAGTCCGTCATTGTTGTTCTACTGGCAGACTCTGGTTCGAAGTACATTAGTGGAGACCTCTTCTCTGTTCCTCAACACACACTCTGTGTAGATTCCTCAAAGGTATTCTGAAATTCTCAATCTTCGATATAAACTGCGGAATTACGCAATTGTACAAAAAACGTACCCCAAGGATAATAATGGAGATTGATTGCTTCTGCAACGAGGAGTTTGATGAAAGTAGATTCTGAAGTCGTAAAGAAAGGTATCCTTGTTATTGGTGTCTTCATCACGACCATCGGTTTAGCTTTGCATCTCTCAATTCCTGGAACAACACGTAGTGGATTTCCGGTCAATGTTTCACCGACGGAAATGACTATTGAAAATATCCAGGTATCGAATTCGATTGGGTACGAATTCGGGATTGAATTGATAGGTCCCGAGCAGATTCAAGGGTTTGATACCTCTGCATATCTTCTCGATTCTTTTCAATACGCAGACTATCTTTCTGGGACTCTATTGAATGAAACAGATGTGCTCATCAGCCTAGTCGGTGGAGGTAGAGGATTCTTCGAGATGACACTCACTGAAGACCTCAATCTCTATCTCATTGTTACGAGTAACCACAACGAAACAATTCCTTGGTCATACTACTACTACATTCTCCCAGCCACCTTTTATCCCACATTCACAATGGCTTTTGCTGGTGCGTTCTTTACAATCACTGGACTTGCTTGGTTTTATAGCGGATGGAAAAGATGGGCGTTGACCGCCCTCGGAATACAATCAATCTTCTTTTTCGTGAGAGTCTTTACACTTTCAACATATAGTCTAAACTTACCAGACATATTCTGGGATTTTATACACACTGAACTCTACAATGACTACCAGTACTTCTATCTCTCATGGATTCCGAGACTATGGGAGGGTGCTTGGGCTTATTCAGCTGACTTGGCAGTCTATCTTTATCCTCCCCTCTGGATCTATACTGTTGGATTACTTGGATCAACACCATCCTGGTTTCCCGGTCTTATTCTTTTCACATTTAATGCAGCCACAGGTGTTGTGATCTACAGAATTATGATGGAACTGACTGGGAATGACATGCAATCAAGAATAGCTATGATTCTCTATATGCTGAATCCTTTCACCATCTTTTATGGGGCTTTCATGTGGTTGAATCCTACTCCGTATGTCTTCTTTGTGACTCTGTCATTCTACCTAGCTCTGAAAGAGAAGGCCGCATATTCTATCGCCACTCTGGCGCTAGCAACACTCTACAAACAGTTTGCAGTGATTTTCTTCCCAATCATTGTCATCCTTCTTGTCAAACAGAAAGTGGATATTCCACTCAAAAGTAAGTTCTTTCTATTTCTAAAGCAAACTGTAATCTATACCAGTATAGTTGGGTTAGTATCATTGCCATTTCTCATCGTAAGTCCTAATGAATTCCTCAACCAGATGCTCCTATGGAACACAGGCGCATACAACCGTTTGGTCGTATTCATCCCTGAATCTTGGATGACAGTTCATGCAAATACATTCTTTCTATGGTTAGGATTCCCATCATGGTTTATAGAGCCTGTAGCATTCTTACTAAGCAACTACGTGTTCTTGATTCTCTGTGGATTCCTCATCTATGGAGGATTCTCATTCTGGAAACCGCGGTTTGAGAAGGGCAAAGAGAAAGTTCGCAATCAATCAGCATTCATGAAAGCAATTTTGTGGAGCTTTGTAGCAGTGATGAGTGTTCAGCTATTCTATCCAAGAGGTGCATACAAGTTTTACCTACTTGCACTCACTCCTTTCATGGCTCTTCTGTTTGACTACAAAGATTTGGAGTTAAGCTCGAAGAAGCAATTTACTTTCCAGAACCATCACATTCTTCCAATACTGTTGTCTTGGGCCATCTTCTTGTGTTATCGGTTCGTGTATTTCTGGCTCCTCGGTGCTTGGGTCCTTTTCTATCTATATAGAAGTGGAGATCTATCCAGAATCTCAACGGGAATTGTTGGACAGTTCAAACGAAACGAAAGGCAACCAGCTGAGCTTGAGGATATCTACACAGAATAAACATCAAATTTGAATCATGATTTTCCTCAGAGTTTGGGAACGATACGGTCTTTCAGTAACTTGATTGTATTTAATCCATTCTTCCGAAGATTCCCTACCATAGGAAGACCCAGAATGAGGTGGTCTATTTCGTTCTTGTATTTGGAGATTTTCTCAATAGCTGTTTCTATTGTGCCTGAGATATACTTTGTAAGCATGACTTCTAGGACCTTTGGTTTTTGTTCATCAGTTATCTCTTCGAACAACCAGTGTTGATTCAACAAATCCTGTTTTTTGCTCTCAAAATCATCAATATCCTCCCCAATTACCGATGTACAAAGATAAATGGACCATTTCAGTTCATCAAAGTTACGTCCGACTTTCTTGCATGCTTCTCTCACGCGGTTCTTTTTCTCTACGAATTCTTCCGGTGTTTCGGAGTCATAGTTCAATCCATCCGCATAACGCGCAATAATTTCCTCCATCATTGGAGTCTTCAATTTTTGATTTCCAACCCAGATGAGAATACGGGGTTTCTGTACAGGTTTCGGAAGGAACATGGTTTCTTTAATGCAATAATATTCTCCTTCAAAGCTTGGTCTCTCTTCTGTCCAGAGGAGATTGATAATCTGAATGGCTTCTCTCAGCTGACGAATTCTTGTCTTGGTAGAAGGAAACGGGTAGCCATATGCTTCATACTCTGATTCCTTCCATCCTGCTCCAATACCAAATTCTACTCTCCCGTTTGATGCGTTATCCAAGGTTGCTACAATCTTGGCTAGGTGTGCTGGATTTCTATAGGATTGACAGCTAACTATTGTACCCAGACGAATACGTTCTGTCTGTGGAGTCAATAACGCAAGAAGTGTCCATGCATCGTAGGCGTGTTTCTCGACGCTCTGAATATTGCCAAAGAAGTGGTCTGAAACGGTAAAACTGTAAAAGCCAGCTTTCTCTGCAGCCTGTGCAAGAGTCACTATCTCTTCATATTTGTAGCCCATCTGAGGTTCGATTTGTATTCCAATCTTCAAGTTATTCGCCTCTTAGTTTTTCTGTGTCTTTAAGGTACATCCTTAGAAATCCAAAGGCTAGAATATTCCCCAAGAACCATCCAGCTAACATATAGATTCCTCCAATGATCAGGTTAGGTCCTGGTTGAATCATTGAACCAAAGAAAAGTATACCAAAGGCATCTATTGAGTAATGAATCAGAATTCCCGGTAGTAAACTCTCAGTTTTGATGAAGATAGTAGCCAAGAAAGGAGTTGCAATTAGTACGAAGATTAACTGGCCTAGCATCATGAGTATATCTGGACGAACAAAGAAGTTGATTAGATGTGCTAAGGCGAACAATACAGAGTTTATTATGATGGACATTCGAACACTGTATCTTTTGAGGAAGAGTGTTAATACAATTCCTCTCCACATAATTTCTTCCCATAGTCCAGCATTTATCGCAATCAAGACATAGGGCGATTCTCCTAAAAAGATAATACTAGGGTCTAGAACGAAGTTACCATAGAGAATTGCAGCAATAAAGAGACCCCCTAGAAGTAGGACTATTGATGCAATTGTTACAATCAAATTCCTCCCTACAGGTCTGTATTTTGATATCTTAATATCCGAAAGATATTGTGTAAAGGTTCTCTCACCATTTGGCACTTTAAGAATAAACGGTGCAATACCCAGAAACAGGACACCTCTAATCCCAAATCTTAATGCAAATCTAGCAAACGCATCCAACGCTAGATAATTGATGATTTCTCCACTTAGTAGGAGAGATGACCAGTCAAACGCCATAAGTATGATGAATGCCAGTATAATTCTCTGAGAGAGATACGATTCTTGAAACTCCATCCTTACACTCACCTCTGTCAGACGCTTGATTATTTCATTATAATCGCATACTTGTACGCAACTACCGTTAGTCGAATCCTATTTATGGTGGATTTTTCCAGCGAATCTTGCATTCGACAATTACCGAATCAGCCCACTGGGCTGACTATGGAGGATTAGTCATTTGGTAGAGTACAACAAGGTCACAGACGATGTGGTCAAGAAACTCACCGCTGTGTGCGGTGAGCAATATGTCACCACTAGTGAGCCACTTCGTCACAGCTATATGGCTCGAGGAATTATGGGTCTTGAGGCTGTCGTTCCAGAGGTTATTGTAAGACCTGCAAGTGCTGAGGAAGTGTCAAAGATTCTCATCATTGCGAACGAAAACCTAAGCCCTGTAACTCCGGCAGCTGGAGGTCTCAGCGGAGGCTTTGCGTTACCAGCGATTGAGCCTGGTGGGATCTACATGGACATGACTCGGATGGACAAAATGGAAGTAGACACTGAGAATAGAGTCATGATTGTGGAGCCAGGCGTGAGGTCTGGAGACGCATGGAGAATTTTCAAGACTAAATATCCCGATTGGGCACCCCCGATACCTGATGGAGCACCGCCTGCTGCAACAGTACTCGGTGATGCTATTGAGAGAGGATTCTCGCTTGTGACTGGTGTATACGGTCCACAGGCAGACATGATAATGGGAATGGAGATTGTCCTTCCAACTGGTGAGATTTTTCACACTGGTTCTTGGGCACTTCCTGGAGCAAAGCCATTCTATCGTTGGGGCGTTGGTCCCAATCCCGATGGCCTTTTCCTAGGATCTCAAGGATCGATGGGTATCATCACGAAGTGTGCTATCAAGATGGTCCCGCATCCCCACTTCAAGACAGTTGTCGCATATGGTGGAGAAACATGGGATGACATCATTAAGCCTGCATGGGAAATCTCCAAACATGAGATGGGTATCGGTGAGCGTACTGTCATGGTTCAAGGAGGTAATTATGAACTCGTCATGACACGTTGGCCCAAAGAGAACGTTCCAATCGACTATGACTTTTACAAACAGATTGGAATTGACAAGAAGTGGATGAACTATGAATGTTGGGCGTGGTCGCAGGAGGAGCTTGACGAGACCCTCAATGGTATTGACAAGATCTACAAGGACTACGAAGTAAGGGAGAAGCGTACAACACCAAAACAAGACCTGCATCCAAAGCAGGTAGCATCACGCCTGAAGAAACCCAACAAGATTGCTATTCCATACTCATTGTGGCAGGCTGGATTCTTGTTCATCACTTGGTACTGTCCTTGGCTTGAGAGCAGCAAAATGATGGAGGAGTACTGCGCTGCCATGTCTGACCACGGTTTCCCTGAAACCATGTGGGTTGCATCCATCGACCATGCAAGACAGGCAATAGTCATGCCAATCCTCTGTTTTGATTGGACTGAGCCTGGTATCATGGAGAAAATTAGAGAGTTCAACCTTGAAACCACAAAGAGCTTCCTGAAGAAGGGTTGGCTCAATTATCGACCTGACCCATTTGTGCATGCACCACAGACCTTCAGTCAGGCTAAGGAATACTACAGGATGTTGGTCAAATTCCGAAAGGTCTTGGACCCGAACTTGATACTGCACCCAGGTCGTCTAGCAATCCCATGGGAGAGCGTTACGGACCTTCCCAATCCTGCAAAGGAGTGAAACTAGGTGCGTATCATAACCACTAAATATGCTGGAACTACAAGGAGGAACGATTGAGATGACAACTCTAGAAGAACTACGCAGGATTAATGCACGCTGCATTCACTGTAGAGCATGTCAGTATGCCTACTCTGGTGAACCCGATAAAGAGGGTGAAACTGAGGAATACACTGGGATGCTTCAAGGATGTCCTGCGGGACTCTATTTCGGTTGGGAAGGATACTTCAACTCGGGCAAGCAGTGGATGGCACGAGCCTTCCTGAACAATGAGCTTCCAGCAAGCAAGGAATTGCTTGAAGTTGCAGAGGCTTGCACGACTTGTGGAATGTGCGAAACACAGTGTCCAAACTATATTGACACGGTCCACATAACAGAGGCACTCCGAGCCGCAGTAATTGAGGCTGGAGTAGAACCACTTGACAAACACAAGGGTTTTGGAACAAGAGTCAGGAACGAGGAGTTGAGAAATCCCTACAATGAACCTCGTGAAGACCGCACAAAGTGGTTCAGTGGAATAGTTGATAATAAGGATGCCAAGATTGCGTACTTTGTAGGTTGCACTGCTGCATACAGACAGCAACAGATTGCTGTGCACACAGAGAGTATTCTCAATAAGCTAGGAATCGAGTTCACGGTTCTATCCGATGAGGTCTGCTGTGGAAGTCCGATTCTTCGTACTGGTCAGCGGGATGTCTTCAGAACCGTCATGGAAGAGAACTTAGAAATGTTCAAGGACTTTGACTTAGTTCTCTTCAGTTGTGCAGGATGCTATAAGACATTCCGGAATGATTATCCTCACATGGGTGGTAAACCTCTACCCTTTAAGGTGCGTCATGCTGTAGAGTTTGTCTATGACCTATTGGAAGAAGGTAAAATTAAGATTGAGAAGCCTTACAACAAGAAGGTCACTTGGCATGATCCCTGTCACAGCATCAGGCATGTTGGTATAGCTATCGAGAAAGAGATTCTAGCCGGTTCTAAGAATTGGTTACTAGACAGCCGTAATGCTGAGAAGGCCAAGCAGGCTCACTATGAACTTCCACGAGTGGTCTTGAACAGCATTCCTGGTTTGGAACTTCGTGAAATGTATAGAATCAAGGGTGACTCTTTCTGTTGCGGAGCTGGCGGAGGTGTCAAAGCACAGTTCCCAGACATGGCAATGTTTGCTGCAAAGGAGCGCATGAAAGAAGCTGCGTCAACAGGTGCTGAAATTATCATGACCTCTTGTCCCTTCTGCGTCACAAACTTCAACGACGCTGTAAAGGAACTAAAGGTGGAGGAAGAAGAAACTGGTAATGACTTGTCTGATCAGGGCTCAAAGCTGAAGGTTGTTGAGCTACTAGAGCTTCTTGATGAACTATTATAATCAACGATATGCTGCGGAGGTCATCCTCTGCAGCAGTCATCTTCTTTTTCTTTACTGCTTTCAAAACAGTGATATCACAAGTTTTTACATCCCAATTTGGTGAATAGACATGTTGGGTGGGAGAACGAAGAAACGTATTGCAAAATTATTAGTTGTTCTTATTTGTTGCATGCTGTTTGTGTTTCTAGTCATTGATGCTTCAATTAACTTTCCGTGGGAATCGCCCGCTCCACCTGGACCCCTTACATGGATGGTTTCAGAAGGTGAGGAATTCATCTTCAATGTGTCAGCTTCAGGCTTTTATGAATTCATGTGGGAACCAGTACGAGTACCTGAACCATTATCATTTGTTGTTAACACATGCATTAGAGTTAGAATTGAATCATTGCCCAACAGTACGATAAACTCTGAACAAAACCTCATCAATATGGTCAACACGGGGAAGGTTAGTTGTATTTTTGCAAATGGAACTGAGATTCCGTCCGAAACGAAAATTGAATTACAGCAACTGGTTTCAAGATGTTTCTTTCCAGTTGAAGGTTGGGATTATATTGATTGGCTTTTCCCAGACAATCCTAGAGATGTAGCACCTAGTAATTGGATATTTGAAACATATCTTTCAAGATGTTACAATGACACATGTTACTTTGGCTTTTACAAGTGTTATGTTGATTATGGAAACAGTTGGGGTGCTAATATTTCTCTTACAACAGGAATTCCCCGAACTATGACAACTGGTGCTTTTGAAAGCGCTGGTGTTGGTTTCAGCTGGACCTTGAAGTTGTCGCTAATTGAAACATAGATATCCAATGAGTTTTTGTAGAACCAGACAAAACACCTGGTTTTGTCATCAAATCCTCCGAAGCCCTATTCTCTTTTTACTCATCTTCACCTTCTTCCATCAGAAACTTCCATGGATCAATTTGTGTCTCTTCAACAGGTAGAGTATCCTCGGGCCTAGTTCTTCTTCTGATGAAGTAATCCCAAGCTATCCCACCAAAGAGGAGTGTGGCAGTCCCTGTGATTACTAATGACGCAGGACTGAAAGTTATGGTAATTGGACCTGAGAGCTCGTATGTTAGTAGAGTATTAGCAGGTAGTTGACCGATGGTACCATAATACGGTTGATTGCCCATGAAATCAGTGTAGACTGCCAGATGCACCAGACCATCATCAGTCATTGCCATATCAGAAACCAGCATTCTCTCATAGTAGATTGGATTCCCCTGCCAGTCCTTTTCAAAGAAAGTATCTTGAGAGATTTGTTGCCCAAAACGTGAATATCTTGTTATCGAATAAGTAGATCGAATGTGCAAGTACTCAAGAACCAAAGTCAGTTGGCCAGTTGGTCCGACTTCCATCATATCCATTTTGGCATGATCCTGCCATCCAAGTCCATAATTCAGACTCAGTATCTTTGTCCAAACTTCAGAGCCCTCGCCATCCCACCTAGTTAGTCTGAGTTCGTCATCTATCATCTTTTTGCATGTATAGAAACCTCCCTCTGGATCAATGCAAAACGCATTATGCTCTAGAGTGATATTTCTTAACAGATTCCCATTGGTGTCATATTTCTGGACGCAATTTCCCGCACTAACATATACACCATCTACATTGTATCCAATCCCCCAAGGAAACTGGAGCTCATATGACTTGACTATATAATCCTCATAGCTCATTACCGAGATCGTCTTGTTCCATCTGAAGGCTCCTGAACTATCAAGTGACACAAGACTGAAAATCAACTCGTATGAGTATAGATATGGTTCTGAAGTTAATTTAACTGATAAGACCACGGTGAAGATACTCCCAGTTGGTGATATATCAAGAGAGAGAGGAACGTCTTGATTGTAGAGTGAGAACTCTGAGGTCCATATCTCATCTCCTGATGGATCAAGTTTCTTCACTGAACCTGAAAATGATGTCTGATTATATCCAAGTACGAAAATCTGATTATTTGCCACGTTCAGCATATAATAGGGTGAGTAAATTTGCGAAATACTAGTTTCACTTCCAATACGAACATGATCGGATGTTAGTCTTCCCAAGAAATTACCACTCGGAGTAGAGTAATCTTGAGTCATATAGACGAGTGAGTTCTGGTCTATCGACTCGATACCACGACCTTCATGAGTTTCATTCCACAATGCAGTTGTATTGTATTTTGGTGTCTTCAATGGAGGTGCTACTCTACCAACTTGCAGAAGTGCTTCCGCAGAGAAACTACTCACTGTAGCAGTTACCGTTCCATCAAAAGTTGTCCAAGGACCAGAGCTTCCACCGTATATATCTGAGAACAGAAATGATGGAACTAAGCCAACATACAACCTATAGGTGTCACTTGCATATGTTTGTCTCCCTTCATACTCCACTGATCCCATGAATAGATTTTCTGCCTCATAGTTTTGTATTAGAAACTCGAGATCGTAGCTCTCTCCATCACTAAGATCATTAATAGCTTTCAGAGGAATTGGGGAGGTGTAATCTGGTGTACCAATCCAAAAGGCGATTGAATACATGTCATCCCCATTCTCTTGTGTGGCAAAATCTCCGGTACAGGATATCTCAACAGATGCTGAAATCCTTAATGTAATAGGGGTCTGATTGTAGTCCCATGTGAACTCTTGCCACATTCGTACAAACTCCCTACACATGATTAGTGGGTATCCATAATCATAGTTGAAGGAATATCCTGGTGTGTGATCCCATATGAGCTCAAGTGTTTCCTCCGGAATATTATATGTCCACCTGAACTCTGGAGAATTCAGAGCTATCTCCACAAGCGGTTCAGTCGTGAGGTTGGGATCTGGAAGGAGTTCTCCTGTTT
This sequence comes from Candidatus Thorarchaeota archaeon, assembly GCA_048882385.1. Taxonomy (GTDB): domain Archaea; phylum Asgardarchaeota; class Thorarchaeia; order Thorarchaeales; family Thorarchaeaceae; genus SMTZ1-45. Next base: position 15,398 of record JBHLRQ010000048.1, read on the forward strand.
CTTGGAGATTTTCTTGAGCAGGGAGATTACTGAAATCCACTCCTTCAACTCCCATTATGAGAAGCGGTGTTACCATTAATAGTATGATAAGGACACCAAACCTTCTCATCTCAAACCCCTCTTTGATTTCCACGAATTCTAATTGGAATAGATACATCTAGTCTATTAGAAATTGTCGTTCAAGACAGTGTGGCTATCACAACTAGTTTCTGTGGCAACATTCTTATTTTTCATTGGAGAATCGGATTCTCTATGCACCCGGACTCTGAACCAGTGATTGTGGAGAATTACAATCCAGAATGGCCACATTGGTTTGAAGAATTGAGGTCTTTTCTTGAACCTAAACTTGGTCCAATTGTTTTTAGAATCGAACATGTGGGAAGCACAGCAATTCCGGGCATGATAGCTAAACCGATTATCGATCTCAATATTGCTATTCAGATTTCTGATTTCGAAGAAATAAAATCCTGGCTCGCAAAGATAGGATTTGAACATCGTGGTGATTTAGGGATTGTTGGAAGAGAAGCATTTCTTCTGACAGATTTGAGGTTAAAAAAAGGGCTACCACCTCATCATCTCTATGTGTGTGATATTGATAATGAAGAGCTAAAACGACAGATTGCATTTAGAGATTATTTACGTGAGCATAAAGAAGACGCAGCTAAATACTCTGAGATTAAAATCCATCTCGTCAAAAAATACTCAGGTAACCGTGTGCAGTATATTGATGGAAAAGACCACCTGGTCAAGGAAATCCTTGAAAGAGCACTGCAATGGGCAAAACGATACTAGTCATTTTTCTTTTAGGAGAAAGGCAAGTAGAATCATAACCTCAACAATTATTGTTAGCAATAAGAGAGGGGGCAAGAAACTGTCAGTAAGATCGGTTAGATATCCTACAACAATCGGTCCAATAAAACCCGTGCATCCCCCGATTGAAAAGAAAAGCCCACTCGCTATTCCAGTCTTTTCAGCACCAACATCTGGAAGATCCATCATGACCACGAGCATGAGTGGCATCATAGCTCCACTCACAATTCCATAAATAACTAGGGTCACCAAAAGAGGTAGACAGCATAATATTCCCACAATGTACATGCTAACACCCTCAATTAGCAAAGATACAATAATTATTGGTCGTCTTGATCCAGCTACACCAATACCTGGAATTATGGCACTACCGATGAGTCCAACCCATGTTGGTATTGAAGCCAAATATCCTGCATCGACCGAACTCATCCCTTTCCCCTCCAAAATAGTTGGAAGCCAGTTCCCGAAACCATAGAATACAAGAAATGTAGTCGAACCAATGATTGCGACTATCCAGATGTCTCTGTGACTTAACAGAGATGCAACCATCATCTTGAACGAGGATTGTCTTTCACTCTGCTCAGAACTGGTCACAGACTCTCTTGCTAGCATAATCCAACTGCATGCAATGAGTAGACCCACAACTCCGTACAAAGAAAAGACATTCCGCCATGTCCCGACTAGCGGAAGAACAAGAGAGTTGGTTAATGCTAAAGCAGTAGCAGAACCCACAGCTGCTCCAGTCATATAGATTCCTGAAGCCAATCCACGTTCTCTTCCCTCAAAGAATGAGGCTACAACCTTTGCCAATCCAACTGATACAGTTGGTCCTCCAACACCAAAAAGGAATACAACAAAGAAGAGCGTTTCAAAACTGAAAACCAAAGATCGCAAGATTGCTGAGGAAGATATCAGTAACAGTCCTAGTGTTATCATCTTCACCTGTCCAATGCGATCAATACTCACACCTACAGGAATTGCGAGGGGGACATACATCAATATAACACTACCAAGAATTATGCCCATTTGCGAGTAGGTCAAGGAGAGATCCGCAGATATTGTATTCACAAGAGGCGGAATTGATGAAAGAATCAATCCAAATGCGAAATAGACGAACCATGCAAGTACTAGTATGATCCATCGATAGCTGGAGGGTTTATCTCGGTGTAATTCGTTCACTATTTTTCAAGACCCCTGAAAAACAGATTGACTTCTGGTCCAATCTTAGGAACTATCCGTGTATTAGTTATTCCTACTGTTTCGAGATTGACAAAAAGCGGAGGGAATTCAATTCAAGAGAGATAGAAGTTTCTATCTTTTGTAGATTGCATACTTTCGCGTCTTCTTTGGTCGTCAAATTTTCCAACGCAGGCACCCCCGAGAATCAAAACAAAACAGAATATGCTAACCACAAACTGAAGTGTGCTCCATGTCGTGATCTCAGGAATGAAAGAAGTAAGAACTGGTTGATTGACCAAGATGTGAATATAGTCTTGTCCCAACGAAACATCATCCTCATAGAATGTGTTGTTTACCGTAACACTGTATACTCCCGGTGCAATAGCTATACTTCTTGTAACTCCTCCATAGATGTCAAGAACATCGTCTGTTACATTTATGAATAGAGAATCAACCAACTCACCATCCTGCGAGAAATTAGCGTAAACCTCAACATGTTGATTTGGTTCCAATCCTCGAGCAACTCTTACCTGAATCTCTTGTTCGTAAGCTATTCCCTCGTACACTCTGAATGTGGTTGAAAGATCGTAGTCCCCCATCGCTTGGTTTGAACCTTGATAATCAGACATTGGAATGGGAAGAGATGTCATTGCAATTATAATACAGACTGTGAAGGCTAACGATGGAATGAGGAAAGGTTTCCTCCAAACCGTAGTCTTCTTCAGATTACCTGACAGTATCCCTTTCCATACTGTCAAACCCGTAATAATCAATGTCACCATAAAAGAGAATTCCAACACAAGTATCAGACTATCAAAAGCTGCTCCTAACTTAGTCACCCTCTATCTTTATTATATTTGACAATGAATATCAACTTTAGGCATTTGATTAGTCTTAGTCGACTTGGATATGGCTTTGATGTCGTAGATCCTGCCCTCAACGAAGTCGCAACAAGGAACACAATCTTCTGGGTTCTGGATAACCATGGAGATATCCTTATCATATCTATGCTGAGGGCTTCACAAGAAATGAAGCCAAATTTGTAGCAATGAAGAGAGTCAAGACCTGATCTTATCTCTCATGCAGTTTGCATCTCACTGAGTAGACAGCATCTCATGGAGCTAATTAAGGTTGGATTGTGAATTCCTCACCTTCTTTCAATGATACAAACTGTGTTTCCATATCCGATATTCCTGTCTTGAATTCTTCAACACTCTTATCCCAGGTATGCATTGGAATGACAACTCCTGGTCTAATTATCTGAGTAGCTTCTGCAGCATCTTTATTGTCCATGGTATATGTGTCTCCACATGGAAGAAGTGCCACATCTACGGGTCCCAAATCATTCATTTCAGGAATCACATCTGTGTCCCCAGCAAAATAGATGGTCTTGCCTTTGATAGTTAATAGATAACCTACTCCATATCCCTTAGGGTGATATGGGTTTCCTGGTGATCGAAATCGCTTCGTATTGTAGGCATAGACTGCTTTGACTTCGATATCATGGAATGATGACTTGTCACCGGGTTTTAATGACTCAAACGCATAATCGAGTTTTTCACCACAATTCTCAGGTGCCACAATTATGGTGTCATCAGTTCGAACTTCATTGATTCCCTCAGGAAAACAGTGGTCATTGTGCGCATGTGTAATAAGCACCAATGATGCAGGTTCGAGATTTTCTGGAACTCTCTTTTTAAGCTGTTTTGATCTGTAGAGATCAAGATAGACCACTTTTTCACCGGATTTTATTTGGAAACTGGCATGACCTAACCATCGAATCTTTACTCCCAAGCTAAGCACCACTGTAGAATTTACCAAATTTGCACATAACTGATTTGTTTCAATGTTCACAAAACTATAATTGAAAATTACTCATTATTGTTATAGGTTAGGAGATTGAAGTCCATGCAGAAAGGACGCCTTCAGAAGCACCGAGGATCAGCATTGTTACTTGTCTTCCTATTAGGGATAATGTTGTTCTTCTCTGTGCCAGAAGTTACAAGTACTCGTCAAAATATTCAGAAATCAGAATCTACTGAGTATTTGATATCAAAGCCTGTGTTAGATAGCATAGATAAACCTAGTTGGGCGTTTCCACTTGGCGAAATACGTTCTGATTTTCAATGGGCGTTTAAAGACAGCGGGGTTAGAGAAATCAGTTTCCCAATTACGATGGTGCTTGATTTAGATCCGTTTGGAACGCCTCATGGTCCAATCTACATTGATGAGAACAGTGATTTTGAAACACAAGGTTGGCCTGGCGAGGGTTCTGTTGAACAGCCCTACATAATTTCTGACCTTAACATAAACTCGACTTCAATTGGAGGTCCTGCCATTAATATCACAAATACAGACGTTCATTTCTTCATCAAGGATTGTTGGCTGACTGCGAATGAAACCACAGTGATTGAACTCAACTCGGTGAGTCATGGTCGTGTAAAGAACAACACGATCCTTGATAGTGAGAGAGGAGTTGTCGCGCAAAACTCGGATGATCTAACAATCTTCGATAATCTGTTCTACAGCTTTAGTTGGGCTGGAGTCTACTTGGAGGATTGTTTACTTGCAAAGCTTGACAACAATAATTGTACCACCTGCTTTGTAGGAATACATGTGGAGCAATCTTCCTATATCACAATAGAAGACAACTATGGCTATGGATGTCTAAGCGCCATCGAAGTCTACTTAAACTGTGAATCTGTCACTGTCTACAATAACACTGCAATAAGTAATGATGTGGGAATTGGAGTATATTTAGACTGTCGAAACAACATCATCAATGCAAACAACTGTACGCAGAACAACATTGGAATCTTGTCAGAGAACAGTTACGAGAATGATGTTACAAACAACTTTGGTCGACTCAATTATGCAGATATCCTGCTTGAAAACTGTACTTCATACACAATTACTGGAAACAATGGCGGAATGGGAGTTTTTGACATGTTCGGTTCGATAACCCTCATCAACTCCAACAGTACTTACATCTCTAGCAACTATGTAGAAGATTACTACATCGGGATAGAGCTTCGAGAAAACAGTTCTTACAACGAAGTTTCAAACAATACCTGTAGAATCTATGCTGGTGGAGTAGTGAGTTGGTATGATGCCCATCACAACACTATTTCAAACAACACATGTGATGGTCAAGGATTAGGTGAGGTGGACATCTACCTGGAGTACTCGCCATATTGTACAGTGTCAGAAAATAAATGCAATCAATCGATGTACAATATCCTTGCAGGGTATAGCAATCATACTGAGATCGTTGACAATGTGTGTGATCTTAGCTGGGACATTAGCGTAGGTTTTGATTCATCTGTATACGTTCTTGCGGAAGGTAACACTCTCACAAATGGTTCGAATACCGGAATTTATGCGGGGAATGGAGACTACATATCATTGGTCGAAAACAACATTCACACTTTCCCAGCAGACCAGGGTATTTATCTCGAGTCTGTTTCGAACTCTTCTATTGAAGGAAACACAATCACAGGATGTAGTTCAGCTATCTATATCACACAATCTCATGAGTGTAACATAACTAGCAACTCATGTATTGACAACTATATTGGAATAGGAGTCGCTATCTCAAACAATAGAATCAGAGTCGAATCAAACTATGTTCATCTCACTCTTGCATATGCCCTCGCATTCGAAGACTCAACCGAGTGTGTAGCATCTCACAACACCTGTACAGACACCAGTGGAGTCAACGGTGTATGTCTCGTTATTTTCAATTCGCAGGTAGACATCTCTTGGAATAGTTTCAGCCTGAGCGACACTGGTATCAGTTTTCAAGGTGGTACGGGTGAAATCACACACAATACAATAGTGGATAATTCTATCCAAGGCATCCATCTCCTTGGAACAACCTCTGTCAATGTGACTTGGAATATTTTTGAAGACAATGGGGAAAATGCCCGTGATGATGGCTCTCTGTCGTATTTTAGCTACAACTATTGGTCCAATTACACAGGGCTCGATACTAACGCTGATGGCTTTGGAGATACAATACATCCAATAGATGGAATCGCTGGCACAAACGATACACATCCGTTAGTGTATTATCCTACCTTGCCTGAATGGTTAGAGGCGCCAACAAATCAAGAAACTGAATATGCTCAGGACTTCTCATATACACTTGGCACTACTGCACCGGTGGAGTATGCACCTATTTTTGACTGGTGGATCAGTGATTCTACGTACTTCCAAATCATTGATGGAACGGTAACAAATCGATTGGAGCTTGACCTCAAGGAATATCCGTTGGAAGTACATGCGATTAATCTATACGGATTCGAACTTGTCGGGACTTTTTCAGTGATAGTTTTAGATACTATTGCTCCAACTATCGTAGGACCAGGTGAGTTTAGTTTCGTCTATGGTACGACTGGCCACGTTCTGAACTGGACCTTCTTTGATGAGGGGCCTGCTAGCTACAGTGTCTGGGTAGATGGCATTGCCAGATTTTCAGGAGAATGGCTGATGAACGGTCAGGTCTATGATTTACATCTAGATCATCTGAATCTAGATGTTGGAGAACATGCGATAGAAGTGATTATCACCGATATCGGAGGAAATACAGCCTCAGATATTGTTAGTGTGACGGTGCTGGAACCTCCTGGTGACATGACCATACTATTCATAGCTATTGGTGCTAGCGGAGCCATTATTGCAGTCGTAGTTGTTATCTATATAGTACGGAAAAAAGGTGAATGATTGCTTGAGAGGGCCCTCACACCAGAGGGTCCTCTTCCAATATATTGGAGCTCAGTCTATGATTACAGAAAGTCTACTTTTGTGGTAGAGAAACCAAACAACCCAGAGCCACCCAATTCCTGTGAAGGCAGTTGTAATCTCAGGTATTGAATTTCCAGTCCAGAATGGAAAGACACCTCCAAACCATCCAACCCACAT
>JBHLRQ010000049.1:0-21965 GCA_048882385.1 Candidatus Thorarchaeota archaeon
TCTTTGATTTCAGGTCTGTCACGATTGGGTAATGCTTCAATGAAGGTTGCCAAATCTTGGATACGTTCTGCTAGCGTCGCACCCCGATACCTCGGATACCAGTCGGTCTTTTCCTTTGATACAGGTATCCATGAGTTTCTAGATTTCCCTCCTCCCTCTATATTACGCTCAAACTGTGACAACTCTTTCCAAACTGCATCAACTTCACTATAGCCAAAACCGGCTGCTCCCATCTTGTTTCCAATTTCAGTAAATATCCGCCAGTCTTCCTTTGCCATACCAGGAGGTTTAGCTACAGCTTTCAGCTTGAGTGCTTTCATTTCAAAGTTGACGAATGTACCGTCTTCCTCTACAAATGTTGTCGTTGGTAGAATCAGGGATGCTTGTTCAATCCACTCTGATGGAAATGGGGATTGATAGATTATGGTTGGTACATTCTCAAATCCCTCAATTGAGATTGAGCCATCAGTGACATAGAGAATGTCCAATTCTCCCTTTCGAGCCTTCTCACGCATCTCCACTAGATGTAATCCATTAGAAAGATTACTTTCTCCCCATACTTTCTCAACTTGGGTTAAGGTATCTTTCATTGTAACTGATGAAGGTCCTGGCAACATCTCTGGTCGAAGTCCAGCTTTGATTATTCCTGCTTCATTTCCTAGTGGAAAAAGAGGATACAGATAACCCTCTTTTCCTGCAAGTTCCACAAGAGCACGAAGTGTCTGAGCTGGGTCTTTAAGTTCCAAGATTCTGGGTCCAACTAGGATAGCTCCTTTCCTACCTTTCTCTTTCTTTGAATCATGTTCAGAAAGCTGCTCAAGTATCGATGGAATCTGTTTTGGTGATGCTGAAATATACTGCGTAGCCCATCTCCGAAGATTAACGCCTGATTCACCTACTACAATAAGTGGTGTGCCTTTCTTCAGAACATCATAGACTGCTTTGGCTACAGGTTGATGGGTCTTTACAAAATCGCCTCCGACAGATAGAATCCAATGTACGTCCTTTAGATCATCCAGAGTCCCAAGTCGATTAAAGTCTTGAATTTCTCTATGGATTGCTTCTGCAAAGTCTGAACCTAGGAAATCGACATTAGCACTCTTTACTCCTACTCTTGCTAGTTTATTGAACATGTATGCAGATTCTGTGCTCATTTGCGGACTTCCAATGAATCCAATTTTCTCTGGATTGACCTCAGAGAGAATCCGTGCAATTTCAGCTATAGCATTCTCCCATGAAACAGGAACATCAACTCCATCCTGTTTGACGTATGGAGTCTTGAGTCTGTCAGGTGCATTGACCAGAGAAGGAATGCAGAATCTTCCAAGAACACACATGTGTCCATGATTTGGACCACTCTCTCTTCTGCCTGGACCAGTTCCCATGATTCTTTCCCACTTGATATTCATCTCTGTCTGGCATCCAACACCACAGAGAGCACAGGTCGATTCGATTGATTCGTCAGGTGTGCCTATCCACTTGGACATCCTTGGGTAGAGAGCTCCGGTTGGACAGACATCCACACAAGCTCCGCAGAACCAACAACCACTCTCTATATGCGATGTCCCAAAAGCAGTGTCAACCCTTGTTTCATGCCCTCTCTCTGCAAAGGTAATTGCACTCGTCCCTCGAACTTCATCACAGACCCTAACACATCTTGCACATAAGATACAGAGATTATAATCTCTATCAAAGAATGGGTCATTCCTCTCTACAGGGATACTCTTGTATTGTGGTAGATAATCTAAGTCCTTAATATCAAGAAGCTCTGCAACCTCTCGTAATTCGCAGAATTCCCTGTTCGGACAAGTGTTGCATCCTGTGACTGCTCCTGCTTTATGTGACTCTGTTCTATACTCTAGACAACCTGGCCACTCATAGCAGACAATGCATGCACTTGGATGCTCTCTAAGTATCAATTGGAGAATATTCTGTTTCATCTTGGTCAGTTCATCTGACTTAGTTGTGACAACCATTCCATCTTTGGGTTGTGTTGTACAGGATGCAACATAACCTCTCCATCCCTCAATCTCAACCAGACACATACGACAACCACCATATGCCTCTAATTCTTCATGATCACAAAGGGTTGGAATCTTGGTTCCTGATGAACGTACAACATCAAGCACAGACTGTGCATCTTCGCCAAACTCGACCTTCTTACCGTCAATGGTCATCGTCGGCATTATTGAACACCTCCCTTCTCGAAAGCTGACACTTTCAATACCGCTGATGCTTTCGGTGGACACACTTCGAAGCAAGCTCCACATTTTATGCAGAGACTTTGGTCAATTACGTGAACAATTTCCTTCTCACCGGTTATTGCACTGGCTGGACATATTCTCTTGCAAGCTCCACATGCTATGCACGTCTTCTCATCAATTTTGTATCTGATTAGGTTCTTACAGACCATGGCACGGCATTTCTTGTTTATGATGTGTTCTTCATACTCTTCTCGAAAGTATCTCAAGGTTGTAAGTACTGGATTTGGAGCGGTCTGTCCAAGACCGCATAATGAACCGTCCTTAACAGTGATGGCAAGTTCTTCTAGCTTTTCAATGTCTTCTGGTTCTCCATCTCCTGCTTTAATCTTATCAAGAACTTCTAACATCTGGAGTGTGCCAATTCTGCATGGAGCACACTTGCCACACGACTCCTCTTGTGCAAAAGAGAGGAAGAATCTTGCTACATCAACCATGCATGTTGTTTCATCCATGACGATCATGCCGCCAGAACCCATTATGGTTCCGGCCTTTGTTAGAGAATCATAATCCACGTCCAAGTCAATCATTTCAGCAGGCACACAGCCTCCCGATGGGCCTCCAGTCTGAACCGCTTTGAACTTTTTATCATCCTGAATTCCACCACCAATGTCATAGATGATTTTCCGAAGCGTGACTCCCATTGGGACTTCTACAAGTCCTGAGTTTTCTACCTTTCCTGTCAATGCAAAGACTGCTGTCCCTCTGCTCTTCTCAGAACCGATTGAAGCAAACCACTTTGCGCCTTTAGCTAGGATGTGTGAAGTTGAAGCCAGGGACTTTGTATTGTTGAGAACTGTTGGTTTGTCCCATAATCCACTTTCGGTAGGGTAAGGTGGTCGAGGTCTGGGCATTCCGCGTTTTCCTTCAATTGATGCTAATAGAGCTGTTTCTTCACCGCAGACAAACGCACCTGCACCTTCCTTGACATGAACCTTGACACTAAAGTTGGTCCCGAGTATATTCTCACCTACATATCCTCGCTCAGTAGCATCTTCAAGTGCTTTTCTGAATCTCTTTACTGCCAATGGATATTCATGACGGACATAGATAAAACCGTCACTAGCAGTGATGGCATAGCAGGCGATCAAGATACCTTCCAGCACACTATGCGGGTCTGCTTCGAGTAGTGACCTATCCATAAACGCTCCAGGATCCCCCTCGTCAGCATTACAAACAACATACTTCGTATTCCCTGGTGAATCCTTGCAAAGTTTCCATTTCAGACCAGTTGGAAATCCAGCACCACCTCTTCCTCGTAGTCCTGACTCTATCACTTCTTGAATGACTTCATCAGGAGTCATCTCAGTAATTGCTCTCTTGAACCCCTCATACCCACCACGTTTAAGGTAGTCATCAATATTTTCAGGATCAATTTCACCACAATTTTTGAGAATGATTCTATGTTGGTGTGAATAGAACGGAATGTCATCGTATTTTGGAATCTTCTCTCCAGTGTTTGGTTCAACATAATATAGATCTTCAACTGGTTCGCCTCTCCCAATATGTGACTCGACAATCTTCGGGATATCTGAGTCCTTCACCATTGCGTAAAACGTTCCTTCTGGTTCAATGGCAACAATTGGACCCTGCTGGCAGAAACCATGGCACCCTGTCTTCTTTATCTCAACCTTCTTCTCTAAATTCTGTTTTTTGACCTCATCAATCAGCATCTTATGAAGAACTTCAGACTTGGATGACTCGCACCCTGTTCCTCTACAAATAAACAAGGTTCTCTTGCCATCATCAGTCATTTTTTCTCTCCTCTTCTCTGTCTTTTTTGTCAATCTGTTCAAAGAGTCTGGATACCTTACGTTGGGTCATTTTCCCATGAACTTCTTCGTCTACAACCGCTACTGGTGCTAAAGCACAACATCCAAGGCAGGCAACTCGTTCCAGACTATATCTCCCATCCTCTGTTGTTTCGCCTGGCTTGACTCCCAACCTCTCAGTGGTTGCAGATAACAGACTCTCGCCACCTTGAACAAAACATGCAGTTCCCATGCACATCTTGACCTGATGCTTTCCTGGAGGTGTGAATCTGAAATTCTTGTAGAAAGTAGCCACGCCATAGATATCTTGCTCGCTGAGATGCATTTCTTCCGCAAGCCACTGGATAGCTTCTATCGGAATGTATCCCAATCGTAGCTGAATCTTTTGTAGCGACGAGATAAGCTCTGAAACAAGAGCTTCTCTAGAAGGTTCGAGCATGACACGGCTCGGCCTATATGCTTCATAAAAGCATTGTGAAAGGTCGTAAAGGTGAAATCAAGATGAAGTGAAAATTCCAAAAAGACTCGATTCATCTACCTCTATTATTTCACAGGAAATCCCTAGTTTACCAGCAATCCAGTGAAAATCGCCTTCTGAAAATGTTGTTGCTACAAAACCATCCTTACAAACAATAGTTCCTTTTTTCGTCTTGTTCCAATCGATATCTCCCAGAAGTTTCTCTTCCGCCTGAAGCTCAAACCAATTTAATCGATCTTCCCAGATATGGTCACTGTACGTTGAGAATATGCACTTTCCTCCCAATTTTGAGATTCTCAGACTTTCTCCAACTAAAGCGACAGGATCTACTTTGAATGCAGATATTCCATTTTGAATGCAGACAACAACATCAAATGAATTGTCTTGAAAGGCTGATGCAGCAGCATCCATCTGTATAAGCTGGATCGATCGGTCCTTCTGACCATATAGAAGACTTCCAAAAGAGGTATCAATCCCTATTACATTGTGGGCTTTTCTTAGTAGCTCTCTCAAAACACGCCCATATCCGCATCCTAACTCCAAAACCCTATCTGATTTGTTCAAGGATCTGATTACAAACTCTAACTCTGCATTTAGATATTGGACGATTCTCGGAGGAGCGATTTCATAGCATTTCTCTAAGTTTCTTGCAGAAAGGGTTTCTGTGTAATATTGATTCATGAAATATCATCAGTCTGATTACTATGTACCTGAATGAATCTTGTTATTATCCGCTCAAGAAGTGAATTGATATAGGGGCTCAGTTACATTTAATCAACTAACGAGCGTGAGAAGAGATGGAGAAAGATCCCATTACCACGGAAGATATGCGTATTCTCGAATTAAATGCAGAATATCTTGGCGTAACTCATAGTATGCTTATGCAAAATGCAGGTCGAGAAGTTGCTCGGGTTATTACTCAAACCTCGAAGGTCAAGGAGAAACTGATTGTGATTTTGTGTGGCCTCGGAGGAAATGGTGGTGATGGTATTGTCGCTGCACGCTACCTTGATGAAGCAGGTGCACATGTTGAGGTCTATTTGCTAGGTCATGAGAAAAACATCACGAATAAGGATACACTAGCAAACTGGGAGATTTTGGAAAACCTTCATGGCATAACCAATCTCGATCTTACAACTGAATCTGCTATCAAATCTTGCAGGGCCATTGGAAAGGCTGACATTATCGTTGATGCGATAATGGGATTTGGTCTAAGATCAAAACTAAGAGAACCTCTCCTTACAGCTGTGAAGATGATAAACAAGTCAACTGCCATAAAATACTCAGTTGATGTCCCAAGTGGGATCAACTCTGATACTGGTGAGGTTCATGGTGATGCAGTGAAAGCAGATCACACAATTGCTTTACACGCGCCCAAAATTGGAATTTCAAAAGCTGCTGAATATTTTGGAAAGCTACATGTAGTCTCGATTGGAATTCCAGCAGAAACGTCGTTTACCAGTGGTCCGGGAGATATCCGTTCATTTGATCAACCTCGACCTGCCTATGCACGCAAAGGTGATTTTGGAAAAATACTCGTGATTGGCGGAAGTGATGTCTACTCGGGAGCTCCTGCGCTCACAGGGATGGCTGCACTCCGAACTGGCGCAGATCTGGTCAGTATTCTGGCTCCAGAACCGGTTGTTCCAGCAATAAGATCCTACAGTCCAAATCTTATGGTCACAAGTCTAGGTACCCAAATTCTTCTCCCAGAATCGATTGAATTGATTTTAGACTTAGCAAGTGACAATAATGTTGTGGCTATTGGTCCTGGATTGGGAGTTGAACAACAGACAAAACTAGCTGTCGTGACAATCGTACAGAACTTAACTAACATGAAGAAAGCATTAGTGATTGATGCTGATGGTCTGAAAGCGATTGCATCATCAGAAATCACACTTGACTCAGAACGATGTGTGTTGACTCCTCATTGGGGTGAATTAGAAATCTTGTTGGACATGCCATTAGGCGACAGTTTTGATTTACAAAATCGAATTGATCAAGCTTTAATATGTGCCAAGAAATACAACTCTGTTATTCTACTCAAAGGTCCTGTCGATGTCATTGCCAGACCTGGTGGTGGTTTCAAAATCAATCGAGAAGGTGCACCTGCAATGACTGTTGGAGGAACTGGTGATGTGCTTACAGGAATTGTAGCTGCTCTACTTGGACAACGTGGTTCTGCATATCAGGCGGCAATTGCAGCAGCATTCATCTCAGGTAATGCTGGGGAAATTGCATTTGAAGAGCGAGGAGACCACATTATGGCAACAGACTGTATTGAGAACATACACCGAGTATTCGATAGGTGGTAGGACAACTTATCCTACTATTCTATTATTGGCATCCCCTCAAGAAGTTCCCGTGCGATTCTCTTGTTGTCATCATTGACAGATATCCAGATGATACCAACATCTGGTTGTCCGTACAATACTGCAGATCCATTTGGAGCAAGAAGAACTGCTGGAAATCCCATGAGATCCTCCTCTCCTTCTACAGTGATTAACGATTTCTTGTCATCTTTGATTGCGGTGTCAACCACTGACCACGCCTCGGGATATATTACAGCCGCAGGGTTGTAAATTGTAAACTCCTGAGCTGCTGAGAACTGCTCACTATAGGGTCCTCTTTTTGTTATGCCATCTACAATCATTACGTCCGGCGTATAACCTTCCTGCAAAATCGTGTCCGTCGTTACATCTCCAACTGAAATTATCTTGACTGGAGATTCCTCCATGATTCTTTGCACAATTCGTGGCGCAGGTTTTCCATCTTTTGTATCATAGACATCACCCTTAGGCGTCTTCAGTCCTGCTCGTCCTTCAAGTTTGAGTAGTCTTGGTGGTTCATCTGTTCCTTTGAGGCGTCTACCTTTGCGATCAATTTCTCCAAGCCGAATTCTCGCAGATGCCAATTTACCTCCATCATTTGCTCGAACTGGTTTCAAGAAGTCAATGCGATCTTTGACACCGAGCTTCTTCTTTCGAATTGCGAGTGCACCTGATTTGATCTCTGTGCAACATGGTCCTTCATACATTAGGAATGTAGTATCACCCTCAATTGCCATCAAATCTTCAATTCTAGTAGCAGCTTTGGATTTGATTGTGTCATTGAGTCCTATCTTTTTGATATATTTCTCTAACAAATCTAGGCGGAGGTCAATCGGCTGGATTAGTGCAGATAGTTCAAGATCTTTTCCTACTAGTTCCCCGCCAGTCACGCAAGCTACCGGATCGGGCATATCCGATAGTGTGTCAATCATGACTTGATGACCTTTATGAAGTCGATCAAAAAGATTCAGCGCCCATGTTCCTGACATCTATCTCACATGTTTCTCTCAACAATTGGAACACTTAATATCATCGAATGCATCTTGTTCTGTAGCAAAATGACAAGTGACGAAGGTGATAATTCTAGCAACAGCTGATGTTCATAGCCCAAGATTCCTAAACGAGTTCAAAGGAAATCTTAGCGTACAGGAGCCGCCAGATGTTTTCTTGTTCGCTGGGGATATGATTAATCGAGGAAGTTCAGAGGAGTATACTATTGTACTAGACACTATAGAAGAATTCTTGGGTGATTCGTTTCCGATTATAGGGTGTTTTGGAAATGAAGAGTACAGCGAAGTACGCAAAGAAATCCTTTCGATTGTTGGGGACCGTATGGTCTTCCTAGATGAACGGTCAACAATTGTGGAATCGAATGGGATGAAGATTGGCATTGTGGGTACTCAGGGGTCTCTTGATAAAGCAACAAGCTGGCAGCGTAGAAACATCCCAAGTGTGAAGGGTGTTTTTGAAAGACGTGCAAAAAGAGCGGAGTCACTTTTGAAAAAAATGGACAAAAAAGTCGACTACAGGATTCTATTAATGCACTACAGTCCTTGTCTTGAAACATGTGAAGGTGAGAATGAAAAGGCCTTCTCATGGCTTGGGAGTAGAAAATTCTACAAGATTATTGTAAACCAGCAGCCTGACCTTGTCATTCATGGTCATGTACACAACTCAGTAAGACACGAGGTTGAAATTGGCAAGACCATTGTTCGTAATGTTTCACTACCAGCAGTTGGTTCGATTTCGAAGATGGATGTCTGGAATTGAATTCGATAAGGATCGCAGCAGTGGCTGATGTACATAGTCCCAGGTTCCTGAAGGAGTTCACGAGGTCTCTGAAACTTTGTAGAACTCCAGATTTGTTCCTTCTCGCAGGTGATATTGTTAATCGAGGTGCTGCCAAGGAATATCCTCGAGTTTTGGAAGCAATTGACCGAATACATGGTGACATCCCCATTGTTGCATGCTTTGGGAATGAAGAATATCCTGCGTCTAGAAACGAGATACTCTCCTTGGTCGAGGACAGAGTTACTTTTCTCGATGAATCATCTACATCACTCATAATATCTGGAAGAAAGGTAGGAATAGTTGGCGCATCAGTTCTCCTCGAACAGTCACAATCAGCTCAAGAAGGAATCAATGATCAACACTCTAGAATCAAACATGCTTTCGAGAAAAGGGCGTTAAGAATTTCCCAGCATCTGCAGAAACTGGTCAATACAGTACAGCATGCAATCCTTTTGTTACATTATAGTCCTCTCTCAGAAGAGTCATCTGAATTCTCATGGTGGATATCCAAAGCACTGGAAAGTGTAAGACCTACACTGATAGTGCATGGGCACGTGCATACCTCGACAAATCACAAAGTAGTGATAGGGGCTATACCTGTTTACAATGTAGCCTTACCAGCTGTGGGACGAATTACTGAATTGTCTCTTAACGACTAATCTTCATGACCTGTAACTTTCATTGTCGGTTCAAACTTGTAGCCGTAGACTATTACGCCGCCTTGTCCAAATTCCTTGATTTTACGGAAACAAGCACGGACTCGCATCCCAATTTCAACATCCTCAGGATCCACATTGACTATCTGTGCAGTGAGACGTGTGCCTTCATCAAGCTCTACCTGTGCAATCACATAAGGTATCTGACGTTTGAAGTCTTCAGGTGCCTGACGCACTATTGCGAAAGAATAGACTGAACCCAGTCCCTTGAACTGATAGTCCACAAGTTTTCCCTTTCTTCTGCATGTGGGACAGACAGGTCTTGGTGGAAAGAAGTGTGTCTTGCATGTTTCGCATTTGTTACCCTGGATGTTGTAAATGGATCTGATTCGTCGCCAGACTTGTGCTACTCCTTGTTCTGCCATTTTGATCATCTCCCTATTATGTGCACAATAGATGTTGCACCCGTACCTCCAATATTCACAGCAAGTCCTTTCTCAGCTCCGTCCACCTGACGCTTTTCTGCATCACCTCTAAGCTGAAGGGCTAGTTCCACAATCTGTGCCACTCCTGTAGCTCCAATGGGATGTCCCCTTGCCTTGAGGCCGCCTGAAGTATTGACAGGGAATTTCCCTCCAATCTCGGTGATACCTTCATCCAAAGCTTTACCGCCCTCTCCCTTCTCTGCAATTCCAACATCTTCTGTTAATATGATCTCCCCGATTGAGAAGCTATCATGCAACTCAAACACATCAATGTCTTTGAGTTCCAGTTTTGCCTCCTTTAACGATGCTCTGGTGGAACTGACTACTGCGTTCATTGTTGTAATTGACTTTCTGTCATGAAGTGCTAGTGTATCACTCCTTTGTTCCGAGGACTCAATGAATACTGGTGTATCTGTGTACTTCTTTGCCAGATCCTCTCTGCACATCACCAGACCTGCTGCTCCATCAGTTATTGGAGCTGAGTGAAGCACTCTAAGTGGATCTGCAATTAAGCCAGATCTCATCACTACTTCAATTGGTACTGCTCTCTGGAATTGAGCCCACTCGTTATGTACAGCATTTGCATGATTCTTGACAGTAGGTTTTGCTATCTGCTCCTCTGTAGTTCCATATTCTTTCATATGTCTGCGCGCCATGAATGCGTAGAGAGCTGGAAATGTTGCACCAAACATGCCTTCCCACTCCCAATCTGAGGCTACGGAAATTGTGTTCATAGCTTCAGTCTGAGTGACATCGCTCATCTTCTCCGTTCCTAGGACTAACATCACATCATGTTCACCCGACTTTATTGCCATGTATGCTTGACGTACAGCAGCTCCTCCACTTGCACAAGCCGCCTCAACACTATATGCTGCCAAATCGCCCAATCCTCCAATATCAGCTGCTTGTGCTCCAAGATGTTCTTGACCTGTGAAGCGTCCAGCACTCATGTTTCCGATGACCATACCATCGATATCTTTTCCTCTCACACCTGAATCGAAAATTGCATACATGCCTGCTTCTAGGGTGATATCTGGAAGATTCATTTCCCATAACTCGCCAAATTTGCACATTCCAACCCCAATAATTGCTACTCTGTTTGTCATCATTATTCCTCCTTTCTACAGAGCCTTGATCTTTCGTCGGTACTTTGCATAGTTTACATAGTCGACGTATGTCTTTCTCTCAATGTAATCATCTACAGTTGGAACTTCTCCTCGTCGTTCCTCTATTGCTTCCTCTACAGTAATCGAGAAAGCATCACTACCTGCCCCAGATCCGTATGCCACCATGAAAATCTTTGAGCCTGGCTTGGCTATGTCTAAAATCCTAGCCAGTCCTATCATAGCTGATCCTGAGTAGGTATTACCTATTTGCCTTACAACCAAGCTGTCTTCCAGTTTCTCAGGTGGGACTTTGAGTTGACTTCCCATAGCCATCGGGAATTTGCCATTTGGCATATGAAAGACAAAGTAATCATAATCATCAACAGTTGTTTTTGTTTTCTTGAATAGAGATTTTGCTCCTTCACCAACATGTCGGAAATATGCTGGTTCGCCTGTAAATCTTGCACCATGACTTGGATAGTCTTCTCCCTCACGTCTCCAGAAGTCTGGAGTATCGGTAGTGAAGGAAACAGTTTCCTCAATAGTTGCTATTGGGTTCTTTAGTCCTATGAGAAAGGCTGCTCCTCCTGCCGCAGCAGAAAATTCCAGCGCGTCTCCAGGTCTACCTTGTGCAGTGTCCGATCCGATTGCAAGACCTATCTTAATCATCTTTGATTTTACGAGACCCATAGTTGTTTGAATGGCTGCTGTACCTGCTTTACATGCAAATTCATAATCTGCACAAGTCATGTCGTGTGAACAGCCTATAGCTTCCGCAACAATTGTGCCTGTTGGTTTGACCGCATATGGATGGGACTCTGAACCTACATAAACTGCTCCAATATCTATAGGATCAATTTGTGCTCTCTTGACTGCATTCCTTGCAGCTTCTACAGAAATAGTAGCTACATCCTCATCAGGACCTGGTACTGATTTCTCAAAAACACCAAGTCCTTTTCCAATAGTCCCACTAAAATCTCCCCAGACCTCGGCAATATCTGTGGTTTTTATTCGATAGCGTGGAACGTATACACCATAACCGATTATTCCAACCATAGTTCTCTCCTCAAATAATAATACGCCAATTGTCGAACTTATTTACGTCGTTATTCTACGCTTCGTGTGCCAAGCCCCATATGAAGCTTGCTGTCAGCCATCCAAAGTATCACGACTTTCACCGATTGTATTCAAGGGGCTTTGGATGTTGCCGACGATATCTTGGAGAGTATGGCGACTATTTATGCATAGCGACATGACCCCGATATCTGTTGATTCTTAGTTCAAACTCTGACGAAAATTTCATGCTGTGTGAATTAATACTATAAGGATTTAGTCGAAAATATTTGTGGTGTTGACTGTGTCAGATTCTCCGCGAACCAAAATCCAACGAATCATTGTAACTGAGCAAAAGACTGTAGCAGATCTTCTCCGCGAGCTTGACATCAGTGACGACCATGTTGTTCTTGTGAATGGGAAACAGATGGCACTAGATTTCCAATTGCAAGAGAATGACAAGGTCGCGATACTACCCAAGATTGCGGGTGGGTAGACGACCAACTCTTTCAATCAGTTTCTGAGTCGGACCCATGTCCATGACCAACTTCTGTTTTGGCGGACAAGCTCCTGGCATGCCTATCTCTGATGCAATTGTATGAATCACCTTCAATGTAAGTGTCGACGTCTCTTTCTTACTGATGTCCTTCGCATCCTCAACATATTTTGAAACTGCTTTTCGTAGCATCTTGGTTGAACCAGAGCTGAACTGAGTTGCACTTTTCTGTGCGCTGGTAAACTCTTCTGGAACTCCGAACCACTGTGCCGCCTCCCTGAAGATGATCTTCCTGCTTGGTTGCTTCGAGGGATCTAGGATGAGCTCAACGGGAAGGGTAAAGGCTAGATTGCATAAGTTCGCGTTGAGGTATGGGAATAAAGTGTTGATTCCATGGTACGCCATTACCTTTTCATCCCGAACTATGTTGGCCTCATGTGAAGCAGAGAAATCTGCCCATAGTTCATCAGCAACTTTCTCAGCTCCATCTTCAATAAGAAACCTCTCATACCTTGCATACCCTGCAAATAGCTCGTCAGGTCCTTGTCCAGATACAAGATACCTGGTGCCATCCTCCTTTGCCTTTTTAGCCGCGAGAAAGAATGGAATGGCAATCTCCACATCCATCCGCTTGGTTGACTCAATTGCATAGATGACCTCAGGCAATATGTTCCACACAGTATCTTCATCTAAATCTACAATAGTGTGGTCCAGTGAGAGTGTAGAGGCTGCTCGTCTTGTTGTCCTTCTGTCCTTCGAACGAATTGCGGCAACTGATATCAACCGAGTATTCTTCCCTATCTCTCTCCTTACAAGATCTACGATGAGTGAACTGTCAACACCTCCAGAGAAAAGCACACCAATGTTTCTACCCTGGGGTTGTGGATATATCAAACTCCTCAAAATCCATGATAATTGATGAAGTACAAAGTCTTTCTTGTCCTTTCTTTCAGCAAGGGTTTCCTCAAAATCATCAAATTCAGCTCCAAGCAATGTCAGCAACGCTACTGGGTCAATCACCCTCTCTGAATGTGTGTAGGACTGAACCTTCTCGAACATCCAAGTTCCATCCTCTGACACAGTGAGCATTGATCCTGGGTCGAAGACCTTTGGTTCCATATTCGTTATCTCCCAGATACCCTTTTTCTCTGACGAAAGAGCCAGTCCATAGTTGAGTTCTGCATAGTAGAGAGGTCTTGACCCATCCACAGACCTGAAAACGCGAATCCTATGGTCTTCAGTCACACCAACTGCATTTATCATCTGTGTCCCATAGATGTCAGACTGTTGATTTCGGGGATCAAGAATTCTGAAAATGGGAGCAGATGGAAAAGCATTGATCTCTTGACACTCATCTACAAGGATGTGTCGTACAAAGCGGTCTTCAAACTTGTTCTTGAAATTGATTGGCCTATCGGAGAGGAGTCCAAAACGAACTATTCCTGTTGGTAGTTTCTGACTGAATTTTGTCAAAGGCCCTCTGTGTGATAGACGGTCTGCCATCTTGTTGAATATCTTACGTGATGAACTAGTATCAATTTGAGCTGAACGTGTAAAGAGTCCCACAATACCTGGCATGGTACTCAAGTCTTTACTTCTTCTAGCATGACCTGTTTGACACCAGTTATTCCCTGCAATCGGCTTTTTAGATCGCCCACTTTAACGTTCAACTGTTCTGGTGTGAAATAACATTCATAATAGCACTCGTCAGCTGCCTGGCATATGCCACTCGTGAAAAGAATGTCCTCGAGTGATACTTCCATGAATGCTTCCGTAAGCTCCTCTAGGAAAGTCTTACTTAGTTTCTCAATGACAAGCTTCAGATACATCACTTTGTCACTATCAACTGGATATATTTTGACATTACCGTCTTTGACAATGAGGATTGCTAGTCCATATTTATGGTCAATCCTGTCTACAAAATCAGCGGGCAGAGTGATAGAGTCACCCTTCTCAATTTTCAATACTCTTGCCTGCGTCATGTCACCTTTACTCAATCGTATCTGCCTCCGGACAGTCACTTGCCATGAATGCTTGTAGTGATTATATCTCTTGTGGGAGCGTCAATATTCCTAGCTTCCCCGTCGAAACCAGCCGCGAATCCTCGTTAGTGCTTCTGATTCTGGTTTCTCAACGACTCGAAGTGACCAACTGGGCTTTGCTGTTATGGAATATTCAAGAAACGCCACCTCTCCTTCAGAACGAATCTTCTCCATCTCCTGAAGTTGAGTTGTTAGCCATGCTTTCTTTGAAACAGGCATTCTCGATGTAGCCAGATCGAAGAGCTCAGGATGAAGATCAAAAATCAGAGCCTGTTCTTTCATATATTCAAGAACCCCATATTGGAGTGATTGACTTATTTTTTCCCTGTCTGTGAAGAAAGATGCTGCTACCGACATGTTTGGATACTTTTCTGGTATGTTCAATGCAAATTTGAAGGAATTTGCGAATTTAGAGAGATGTGTCGCAGCGTCCAGAAAGAGGATGGTTTCTGGTTTTCCTTCGAACGCATCAATCGATATATCCACTATTGTATCTGCCACTGGTTCATCTTTATCAATTAATGTTTGAATCAGCTGATCTGTAACAGGGGGTAAGTCATCTTCATCAATTTCTTCTATTGACTCATATGAGAGCGCTTCACTCTCCCATTCCTGCTCTTTCTCCTTTTTCTTTACATCTTCTTCTTTCTTCTTAGGCCTCCTATGAGGAGGTATGTATCCTATTTCTTCAACTAGGTGCTGTAATATTAATGGCAGGAATAGGTCATACAGAGTTCCTCTAGTTTCAAGGATAATTAGTACTGGTTGGAAGGACGCAACAGCCTCAACAAGTCCGGAATTGAACTCGGGTGAATCATCAAAGAAGAGTTTGATGTTTTCTTCTGAATAGCCCTTCTCTACTCGCTCTGTCCATTCAGCATAGACTTCTTTGTATTCCTGCTTT
This sequence comes from Candidatus Thorarchaeota archaeon, assembly GCA_048882385.1. Classification (GTDB taxonomy): domain Archaea; phylum Asgardarchaeota; class Thorarchaeia; order Thorarchaeales; family Thorarchaeaceae; genus SMTZ1-45. The sequence continues at coordinate 15,375 of JBHLRQ010000049.1, forward strand.
CTTCGGCTTTTAATCATGTCCACGAATTTGCCCAGATATCTGACTCCACGTGAAACTGCTGTCACTGGACTTACAAAGACCGTCATCATACCTACAGCTTCGCCAGCGTATTTGCTTGCTTCAGTATCCCGAATCTTCCCCAGAACTTCTTCTGTTAGAGAGGGTGGTCCAAGTTTCTCGACAAGAACCTCAATCATACCTTCAAAGTCCTCAAATGCAGCATCTCCTGGACCAATCTTCTCTCCAATAGGAGACGCATCAGACAAGACCTCTGCAAAGACATTTGGTCTCTTCACAAGCCAATTGAGAGGAATTTTGAGAGGTTGAAAATCGTGCAACCATGATCTATCTGAGTCTTTAGAACCAAAATAGAACTTAGACGAGTCAGGAAACAGACCATCAAATATTTCCATGAACTGGTTAAATCCAGGTCTAGTGCTTAGACCCATTTCCCCTTTTTCCATTGCATCAACAACAATGACAAGACCTGATTCTTTGGACTTCGCTAACTTTGCCAGAGTAAGCATGACCTGTTTTGGAGAGAGGTAGAGAAGGTCACTTTCAACAAATGGAGCGTCATAGAACGAGAATATGCCCATTCGGCGCCAAGGTCTTCGAGAAAGCTTGCTGTTCGCAAGGTGAGAAAACCACTCATAGCCTCGTTTATATCGTGGAATTGAATCTTCGTCTATCTCCGTATAAGGCATACGAAACACCTGAGGGTCAAGTCACATCGACTCTCTAGTCATCATGTTTCGCTGATGTGATAAAGCTATTGCCCTATCAGTCCATTCTCACTGAATATATTGCAGCAACCAGAGCAACTACGATTATTCCTAGAACTACAAGGACCCTCCAATCGAATCCAGCTGTTCCTGGTGAGTGTGGGTCCACAGAAGATGATAGCGTACTTTGCGCTCCACTGAAGATTGGTGTCATATTCAATATCTGACATACATAGGCTGAATATACCATAGAACCTGTTTCAAGTCCTGGAACAAATCCCCAGCTACCATCTGCCGATTGGCAGTTGAGAATGAAATTCTCTAAAGCTGTAGCATTGATTGACGATAGACCGTTTAAAGAATCAAGTGCTTTTAGGGCGAAGTATGAACTCAGAATATTTGGGTCATCTGTTGCATTTCCTTCCTCAAAGCCGCCTATAAATTCAGGAACATTATAATCCATAATCTGTCTGTCAAGAATCCAGGATTGGATACTACTCACATCTGGTATTATTGCAAGAGGATCTATTTCACGATGTGCTAATACTGCAGCTGCGGTGGCAGTCAGACTTGTCCGGTCTGAGATGGGACTAAGCATGTATGCATCTCCATCTTTACAGCTCTCAATCCATTCGAGAGTTGCAGTTTCATTAACATAGGTGTCCCACGCATTCTCAGTAGAATAGGTTTCGTCGATGAGTCTAAAGGATGCCAGAGCATAGAAAGTTGAAATCAAATCTGGTTCATTGCCAACTTCACTTGCATATCCTCCGTCCTCAGAAACAGTTCGATTGACCCAAAATGAAAGAGAAGAAGAATTGAGCTCATAATCCCCCGTACCCGGAATACCAATCTGGCCTTTCAACAACTGCCAGGTTACAAGGCCATGATATGTGGTGGCAGCTGTGACAGGACCAAGAAGGTAGTCCATGAATCCTCCAAACCTTGGTGTGTCTTCTGGGTCGCCTGACAGCCATTGATGTTTGACTGAAAAGTCTAAAGCCATTGGAATGGACACAGGCGGTGGTCTCTGCAGAATAGTGCCTGTTTCATCCATTATACTGAAGGCTCCGTATGTTGGATTCACTCGTGTCACTCCATCACTTGGTAGCACGTAGCCCCCTCTCACAGCGTCGTAGTTGTCACTCATATACGACAATAAGGAGTCATACCTACTCACAGCGGCTGCGGGTGGAGCTGTGAAAGCTATAAGCACGAATGTGAATGCAAATGCGATTGCTACTAATTTGACCTTCTTCATGGCTACATCACGGTCAATATCAATATCACTGAAATGGCTCAGCGCTTTGACGTTCGGGCCGAGGCGTGGTTATTAACGTTTCCCCATAACAACGGATGTACTAGCAAATTGAACTTACGCATACCCAATGGGACCTCTCTGTATATTTCTAATATATGAGTAAGCCGAATCTGCTGAGATTGCCCCATGTCCAACTGCAACAGCGATTTGTTTCATCGACTCCACGACATCCCCAGCTGCAAAAACTCCTGCAATATTCGTCGCCTGCTTTGCATCGACAATTATCTCTCCGCGTTCATTTGTTTCAACGCCAATACTCTTGGCAAGTGTACTCTCAGGATTTGAACCAAGTGCGATGAAAGCACCCTCAATTGGAAGCGATCTGATTTCTCCCGTTTTTACATTCTCAAGAACAAGCTCATTTACTAGATCATTCCCCTTGATCTCCTTGATAATTGTGTCCCATATTATCTCAACACTTGAGTTGAACACATAGTCTTGGACAATTTTTTCAGCTCTGAGTTCGTCTCTTCTATGAATCAAATACACCTTCTGAACTACTTCTGATAGATACAGGGCTTCTGTTACAGCTGTATTTCCACCACCAACTACAGCAACTGTCTTGTCCCTGAACAACGGACCGTCACACGTGGCACAGTAGCTCACACCTCTTCCTGTCAAAAGTTCCTCTCCGGGAACACCGAGATGTTTGTGGCCGCCTCCAGTGGCAAGTATGATGGCCTTGGCTCTATATATTCCTCGCCGAGTGCTTAGAAGGAAATCTCCATCGTCACCTTCTCTCTCAATGGTTTTTACTTCAGTGATTTCCTTGATGATCGCCCCGCATTTTTTGACCTGCTCTTTCATTTTGTTTGCAAGTTCTAGACCAACTATGAAGGTGTATCCGGGGTAATTTTCAATGCCTGGACTTGTTGCTTGAGCTCCTCCTAGGACCTTTGATTCAAGTAGGAGTGTTTTCAGTCCATATCGGGCACCATAGATTGATGCAGTCATTCCCGCAGGACCGCCACCTATTACTATTAATTCCCAGTCCAAGTCTTCCGTCAAATCAAAGTCTCCATTTTTTTGGTCCAAGAATCATTTTCTGAACTTTCCATAAGGCTTAATCTTTCTTTCCGGTATAGCAATCAATGCCAAGCTCTTTCATACTAAAAGAGGATATGTCCATTTCTGGTCTGACTTCAAGTCGATTAGTTGGTCTTAGCAAATCTGAGATGCGACTAAAGGTGACTTCCCTAATTGGAAGTTGTCCTCTCTTCATGAGATAGGCCGCTTTCCTAAATTTCTCTGGATCATAACTGAAGACGTGACCTGGGCCAACTACGAGAACAATATCACTTGCTTCTAATCCATCCCAAGGCCAAGCAACATCGTTGAATCCTTCAATGATAACTACGTCAGCAATATTCTCAATGAATGCAAAGGATTCAGAAACGTATTGCTCATAATTCAGGTTTTCAAATTCCTGCAATTCTTCCAGGTTATTGATCTCGAGGATACTCGTTTCTTTTGTGAGCCTGCCCACCTCATCATACCCAATGAGAAGTCTCTCTTCTTGAAGCAGATTCATTGCCACTAGTACGGTGGAATCAATAGCCCTTCCTGAGGGCTTGCTAAACCTTTCCATGGTAAGAATTGAATTGGATCCAGAAAGAGCCAAGGTATTGGGGAGAGTCTGTAGAGGTTTCTCTATTCTCATCGGTACGAAGAGGCTATGAATTGGATTTGCGATTTCGATCGGGCTCTTCGGTTTTAGTGTTTGTCTCACAATAATAGCATCTTTCGAAGCCAGTACACCTCTCTCCATACAAACTTTCGAGTGTTCATAATTGTACCAATAATTATGTCCACTGAGCGGTTTGAAGTACTCAACAGAATGACCAGTTTCTGAAAATGCTTTGACTAACTTCAACGCAAGCCGTGTCTTACCACTGTCGAAACTATTCATTCCAGTAAGTAAGATCCGCGTTGTCATTCTCGATTCCTCTTTGAAAAAGAGAAGAGTGGAGCCTTGCGGCTCCAAAATTCAATGAATTTCGATTACATCATACCGGGCATGCCGCCCATTCCACCAGGCATACCACCCATTCCACCAGCACCTGGAGGTGGACCGGATGTTGCCTTAGCAGCAATGACATCATCGATTCTGAGAATCATCTGAGCTGCCTCAGCTGCTGAGCGGATAGCTTGGCTCTTGACTCGAGCTGGTTCAATCACACCTGCTTTCATCATGTCTATGGTCTTGCCATTAATTACATCAACGCCAAACCAAGTTCCAGTTTCTTTTGAATGGTCCTTGTTTAGGTCTGCAATGATGTCAATGGGATCATGACCACCATTCTCGGTGAGTGTCTTCGGAATAACGCGGAGGGCTTCAGCAAAGGCTTCGATTGCCAACTGCTCACGGCCACCAACTTTGTTTGCATAGCTCTCTAGTTGTCTAGCGATTTCAATCTCAGTTGCACCACCACCAGCAACATAGGTACTATCCTCAACAACATTCCTCACAACACAGAGTGCATCATGAAGTGCTCGGTCTGCCTCATCCACAACGTGCTCAGTTCCGCCACGTATCACAATGGACACAGCTTTGGGGTCCTTGCAGTCTTTGACGTAAACAAGTTTATCGTCGCCAATCTTGACCTCTTCAACTATTCCAGCGGAACCAAGATAGTCAGCATCCAATTCATCTAGACTGGTAGCAATCTTTGCACCGGTTGCTTTTCCAAGCTTCTCCAATGTACTCTTCTTGGCTCTACGAAGTGCCATGATGCCCTTCTTAGCTAGGAAGTGTTGAGCCACATCATCAATTCCTTTCTGACAAATGAGAACATTTGCTCCAGTAGCTTCGATCTTGTCTACCATGTCAGTGAGCATTCTCTGTTCCTCATCAAGGAAAGCTTTGATCTGCTCAGGTCTGTCAATCTTGATCTCTGCATCGAACTCGGTCTTCTCGACCTCGATAGCTGCATCAACGAGAGCAATCTTTGCACCCTCGACCTTCTTTGGCATGGATGCGTGTACTATCTCCTTATCAATGACCATTCCCTTTACGAGCTCGGTTTCAGTAAGGCTCTTGCCTTGTTTCTTGATGATCTCAATCATTTCGATGTCAGCTCTGACTCTTCCATCAGTTTGCTCTGCAATCTGTAGAACTGCGTCAACAGCTATCTTTGAAAAGTGGTCCTTTGAACCAACTACAGACTTGCTGTTCATCGAGGTGGATGCAATACCGGTCAGGACTTTCTTGTCCATTCCTTCCATTGTCACTGCAATTCTCTTTAGTATGTCAGTAGCCTTCTCAGCTGCCTTCTGATAACCTCCGACAATGATAGTCGGATGAATCTTCTTTTCCAACAAATCTTGAGCGCGTTTCAGGAGCTCTCCTGCAATCACGACAGAGGTAGTAGTACCATCTCCTGTTTCCTGATCCTGGCTCTTAGCCACTTCAACGAGCATCTTTGCTGCTGGGTGTTGTACATCAATCTCTTTCAGAATTGAAGCTCCATCGTTTGTGATGGTGACATCTCCTAGGCTATCGACAAGCATCTTATCCATGCCACGAGGTCCTAGAGTTGACTTCACTGCATCAGAAATGACAATTCCAGCCATGATGTTGTTGGACTGTGCGGACTTGCCGCGTGTTCTTGAAGTACCCTCCTTCAGAATTAGGACGGGTGTTCCAGACATTTGTGCCATTATTGTTTCCCCAATTGGTTTTCGACAGTTGCACTTTATTCCTAGGATAGTGTAGTGTAACTGTCCATTATGAAAAGTGTACATGCACTTCGTGCTGTACAGCCTGATTCCTTCTGCTGGATTTTCGTTTTTAAAGCTTGCCAAACACACCTGAATTTCTAGGAGAAGAGTCATTCGATAGCATCCACTACTTCTTTTGTTCAAGTGACAATCAGAACATGTCCAGCACCCTCGATATTCAGCAAATCTGAATTTGGGATGGCTCCCGAACTATCTCCACTGAGGACAATCTCGTACGAGTGTTTCACTTCCGATTTTCTTTTTAACCAAGAAATTAGAGAAACAATGAACCAGAAAATGAGGTGCCCTGGCACTATCCAATGGGGTTGGAGAAATGGACAACAAAGAAGGAGACTCTGATAATCGGCTTGAATTATATGGTACAAGCCCATTTCCAATTAATCTGTTGATGGTGTTAGTCACATTATTCCTGCCCATAGGGGGAGTTAATCTCATCTACAACTTTGAACAGATGCCTCCCATGATCTACAGCGCTTTCTGGGTATTTCCCGGGACGAGTTTCTTCTCTCTCTTCAAACCATGGGAATTATTGAGCACAATTTGGCTGACCATTCCGCTATGCTCATTCAACTTTCTCTTTATGCGTGAGATTAATCGTTTCTTTTCAGATTCAGCCTCTCGCGATATTGTCGTTTTTTATGGAGTTCTGAGTGTGATTGCTCCGAGTGCAATCTCGCTCTATTTGTGGGTTGAACATATTCTACCCTACATCATCACACCAATTCCCATCCAGTTCATTGTTGGAGTCTATCTTTTGTACAAATTCAGGGATCCGGACTATATTTCACCGTGGGCGGGATACTT
>JBHLRQ010000050.1:0-21807 GCA_048882385.1 Candidatus Thorarchaeota archaeon
CCATTGAATGGGCTATTGTCTGAAGATAAATACTGGAATCCTCCACCAGACACTCCAAGATTTCCGCAGATGGCAAGAAGGCTATGAACTGCTCTAGCTGCCCATGTTCCGTTTGTGTAATGATTCATCCCGGCTGGTGCTGTTGCTATCAAAGCGGGTCCATGAGTTGCGAAAACTCTAGCCAGCTCACGAATCATACTCTCCTTGACCCATGTTATCTCACTAACTCGCTTTGTGTCATACTCAGAAACTCGGGCTTTGTACTCTTCAAAACCATGAACATGGTTTGCAACAAACTCGTGGTCGTATAGATTTCTTTGAATTATTTCATTGGCCATCCCTAATGCCAATGCTCCATCAGTTCCAGGTCTTATTGTTGTATAGAGATCAGCGACCTTTGCGTAGGGAGTCTTTCTTGGGTCGATGACAATTAGTTTTGCTCCATTATCAATCGCTTCTTGAATGACTCTCTTGGAATGGATACTAGACTCAAACTTGTTGGTTCCCCAAATAACAATACACTTTGAGTTCGACCAGTCTTTAAGCTCGTGAGGCGGGAAGGGACCAACATTAAACCGAGCTCCTTCGTATGCGCCTTCAAAGCAAATCTCAACAATACCCGGTATCATTCTGCAACCAAATGAGTTCGAAAACCTTGCTGCATACCTGGGTGCCATTCCATCGTTACCTGAACCTGAGTAAATTCCGACACTCTGAGGTCCATAGATGTCCCTCGCCACTCTCATGTGATTCGCAATCTCATCGAATGCCTCATCCCAGGAAATCCTCTTGAAAGAACCATCTGTCTGTTTTCTCTGAGGGTAAAGTAATCGGTCATCATAGTACATCCTCAGGACATGAGCGTATCCTTTCGGACAACACCTTCCCAAGGTGTAAGGATGATCAGGGTCTCCTTCTAGCCTGATAATCCTGCCATCCTCAACATGGACTATGTAAGCACAGATGTCAGGACAATTCAACGCGCAGGCTGAACGAAGCTTCTCAATAACCATTGAAAGACTCATCCTGTTAGCATGAGATTAACGTTTCTGATTGGAATTTCGAAACACTTATTACTATTCTACTAGTATAATGAATATATTCTACTGATATAATATTTTGAAGTGGATGCAATGTCTCAGACTGATGAGTTCCTACCTTCAACGTATCTGACAGTCTTGACAATTATTGGAGGCGGAGCTGAATATGGATATGAAGTCAACAACATCATTGAACGGTTCGGATATCGCGAATGGGTTGACCTTCGGTTCTCTTCGGTATACAAAGCATTGTCTGAATTGGAGAAACGAGGTCTAGTTGAGGGAAAGAAGAGGGATGACAAGCTAAAGACATCTAAAAAGACATACAAGTTGACTCGAAAAGGAAGAATTCTCCTTCGCAAACAGATCCGGATGTGTCTTAGTGAGCCTCCAAGACCAAAGACTCTGTTTGATCTAGGTGTAGCTGCAATGAGTCTGCTTTCAAAGGAGGAGATACTTGAGTCCCTCCAGATGTATAAAACGAATCTAGAGAATAGTCTTGAGTTTCTAGAATCAAATGTTCATAACTTTGACAACTTGCAACGATTGAGAAGAGTTGCTCCTGAAAGCTTGGTTGGACGGATCACAGTTGATGAATATGATAATATGGAAAACATAGGTGCTGTTAGAGCTCTATTTGACCGACCTGCCTCATCAGTTCGCTGTCAAATTTCATGGCTTGAATCATTCATTAAGCAAATCGAGAGTGAAGAAGGATTCACATTCAAAGATACCAGTACGAGGTGAAAAAAATGAGTGAGAGAATAGTTTTAGACTTTGAGCATCTCTCTGGAGGAAAGAACTGTATGACAAGTTCGCTCTGGAAATTGCTTCACCATTTGGGTCACAATATCTCTGAAGAGATGCTTGTTGGAATTGGCTCCGGACTTGGTTTTATCTACTGGAAAATGAAACAGATGCCAACTCCATTTGTTGGTGGTATGAATGGCGGACGATTCCCGACAATCCTCGGACTAGCTGTTGATAGACTCGGAGGAGAGTGGAAAGTCCTCAAGTCCTCGTCGATAAAGAATGCACATAAGCACCTGCGAGCTACTCTTGAAATGGACCAACCTGCACTGGTTTGCGCTGATTTAGGATTTCTCGACTATCTATCATTAGGTGGAGATGACCATTTTGGGATGCATACAATCTTGGTATATGGCATAGATGAAACCAAAGATGAAGCACAAATATCAGACCGTTTTGCTACTCCGATTATAATTCCACTACCCCGTTTAAAGAAGGCTCGTGCATCCGATTATCATCCGTTCCCTGCAAAGAACAAGCTGATGCAGGTATTCATGCCTGAAGAAACCATTCCCTTGAATGAGATCATACCACTCGCTATTCGTGAAAATGCGGATTTCATGCTCAATCCCCCTATTTCAAACATGGGTGCTCAGGGAATAAAACGATGGAAGAAGGAATTATCAAGGTATCCGAAAATTCTCCCAGATAACAAAACGATAATGCAGGCACTAATCGAACATTTTGTTTACATCGAAGTTGGTGGGAGTGGAGGGTCTCTCTTTCGTAGGATGTATTCGCAATTTCTCAAAGAAGCATCAAAGGTCATGAACGATTTGGAGCTTCAGAGGATTTCTTTGATTTACGATGATATCTGTGATGACTGGTCTGAACTCGCAATTCGATTGACACCCGATGAGATGCCAAGCTTGGTTAGAATTAGGGAGATCTATGTGAAGAATAACCATGATATGGAACAGAAAGGTGTGAAAGTTCTTGATGATGTAAAGGAGAGATTGGCTGACATACCTTCACTTATGGAAACTGCGACAATAGAGGTTGGAAAGTTCGACACCATCATTTCTGGAACAGAGGATCTCCTAGATGAGCTGCATCAAAAGGAGACTGAAGCAGCAGAACGACTGGCCGCTTGGGCAAAAATATAGTACAATGCATTTTCACCTATGGAAAGGCTAATCATCTAGCTCTGTGAATCACGAATCGGTGATAGCTTGTCAAAAAGGATCTACACCAGAGCTGGTGATAAAGGAGAGACAGGACTTCTCTCTGGGGAGCGAATCGGTAAGGATGATCCACGGGTCGAAGCATATGGAACTGTGGATGAACTTGGTACAACACTTGGTGTTGCAAAGGTTCATGCTTCAGATAGAATAGCGAATTACATTCATGAAATTCAACAGAAACTTTTCTTGATAAACTCCGAGCTAGCCATAAATCATGATAATCTGGTTGTGGATGATCCTCTAATACACTTACAAAAGGTGACAGCAGATGATGTTGAATTCCTTGAGAAGCTTGCAGATGAGCTATCTGAAGAGCTACCTCTCCTCACAAACTTTGTCATACCAGGTGGCACTAAAGCTGCAGCTTTTCTTCATGTAAGCAGGACAGTCTGTCGTCGAGCTGAAAGACGAATAATCCAATATGCGCGAAATAATCCTGTCAACGAGGAGCTCATTAGGTACATCAATAGGCTCTCTGATCTGCTTTTCGTGATGTCAAGATATGAGAACCTAGAAGAGGGTGATGGTGACCAGATTATCTCTCGTGATGGGACACATAGGATGACGAAGTAAAAGGTAACAATTAGTGACCCTGACACGTGGCTACGCTATATATAGAGAAAACGAAGAGCCTATCTTACTAAGTCACACAATATTATGGTCACTGAACTGGTCAGATTGTATCAGAAATAGCATATCCTGTGACCAGCGTATATAACGATAATCACAAGATAAAGGATTGATGAATATGACAGAAGATTTCGCCATTGAACTTCGTGATTACGATGAATCGATGGCAGAAGATATAGCAGCGATGTGGAATACCTGGGATGAATTATGGCCTGGTGGATTCACACAAGGTGTACCTTACACAGCAGAACGGGTTCACAAGCAGTTTGGTAAATCAAATGCACTTGCTATTTTGATCGCAATTGATAGTGAGAACAAGAAACCAGTAGGCTCTTGTACCCTCTTCGAACATTGGCGAGATACAGAAGCAGCATATGTTGGTACATTGGGTGTGTCACCCGAAGTACTTGGTAAGAAGGTTGGAAAACGTCTACTACTTGAATCGATAAAGAGGGCATCTGAGAAAGGATACACTCGTGTCGATTTGAACACCTGGCCTGGTAACATGAAGGCTGTTCCTCTGTATAAGAAGATCGGGATGATGTGGAATCCTGAGATGGGTGGAGTGCACATGGAGGACTACATCCCCGGTATCCTCAAACACCCCCTAAGCCACCCCTTCTTTGAAGCACTCGAGGGAAACCATGATTGGTATGATGTTCATGTACGTGAACCTATTCAGGCTCCTGACGAATACAAGCTCGATAGCTTAGCAATATATCCCTATGAGTTTCGGAGTGGAGAGAATAGTCTTGCAGTTACTGTTGACAGGTATGGACGTGGTATCTCAGCTATTGATAGGACAATCGATTCTTCAAGACTTAAGTTCTACGCTCGTGTTAATTCTCACCAAGTACTCTGTGGCATACCATATACCTATACATTAGAGGTAGTAAATGAAACTGGAGAGAGTCTTGAATTCTCCGCTCAATTGGAAGCGTTTGAAGGAATGGTGTTTGATGAAAAATCATCTCTGTTAAAAACTATTGAAGCTGGAGAAAGTATTGAATGGTCTGTGCCATTTCATCTCGAATCCTCAGCATCCATCTTCAGAAATGAGATTAAAGCACCAACGATTGTCACACACATTGAGGTTGAAGGAGCAGCTTCTGAGCTAGTCACGGGACTCAAGGTGCAGCCAGCTGCTGAAATTCGGACACGATGGGGATTAGCTCGAATAAAGGCTGGTGGACAAACCCAGATACCTCTGACTGTGGTAAGCAATATTGATACTAAGGCAACCACTCATGTAAATCTTGACACCAAGAAATCCTCCATAAAAGTAGTGTGTGAAAACAGTGAGATTAAGCTACCAAAAGATGGATTCGGTGGAACTGTACTTACGGTCACAGCAGATCCAGAGTTGGAAGAGGGAGTTCATGACATCTGGATCAGTTTGGAGATTGAAACAGACAAAGGATTGAGAGTGACTACACGTCAGTTCAGAGTTCCAGTCTTCTGCTTGGGAGAGAGTGGAGTAGTGGTTGGTCACGACGATAGACAAAGACGACTTCTGATCACCTCACCTGTCTACACAGCATCATTTGCTGAGGAGGGAGCTATTCTTCGCATTGGTAATCACTATTCCGCAGGTGAAACCCAGATGATGGTTCGCTCTGCTATTGGTCCTCCTTTTGGCATCAATCCCTTCCGATTTGCAGAACGAACACCATCTGTAGAGAAACTGGATAAAGAAACCGTTGTTTCCATGTCAGCAAAGCATCCTAATCGTCCTCTGGACATCCAGGAACGCACAAGGTTTGAACATGGAACTGGAACAATCCTGCACGAAGTATGGGTGACAAACACAAATTCAGAGAGTGAAACATTCCAACTCCGATTAATTGGAAGAGGTGGTGACATTTCGTTTGCTATGGGCAAGATGTACATACCTCTTTCATCCGGAGTTCTGGAAGCAAAATTAGGAAACTTCTATTCAGTATACCCAGCAATTCCTGGAGAGCCATCTACCTTTGCAGAAGGATGGATCGCAAGTGAACAAGGGGGAATAGTCACAGGTCAGCTCTGGGACCACTCAAAGGTGGAAGAGGTCCGTTTGGGTCTCGGGCAAATGGGTATGATTAGCTATCCTCAGGTCACTCTAGAAGCGGGTGAATCACGACGAATATCTCAACTTTGGTACATTTACGGAGCTCAAAACTGGCAACAGGTTCAGATGGCTTGGCGCTCAAGAATTGAAGGATACTTCCAGAGCGAGGTCGAAGCAACCAATTTTGAAACTCCCAAAGGATTGGTCAACATAGAAGCTGAGCCAATAATTCTTCCCCACATCAGCGATGTTGATGTAAAGGTGAATCTGATTAAGTCTACAGTTATTCCATTGGAAGGGAAACTTGAATTCTTGCCACCAAAGACTTGGCGTGCTTCTCTAAGTCCAGAAAGCGTTGAAGAAAATACTCCTGTGTCTTCGAAAGCCTCAATTGATGTTAAGTTGGTGCAGGATACATCCCTTCGCTTGGGATTAAAGCCTGGATCAAAGCATCCTGACGCCTTTTCGATACAGAGAGGGATGCTCGAACTGAAGACAATCTGGAATGTCAAAAAGCCTGTGACTATGATGCAGTTGGGATCTTCAAAAGGGAGTGTGGATATTGCAGAGGAGATTGATCAAGACATGAAAGTCTTCCGTGTTGACAACGGACTGATTAATTATACAGTATCAGCAGACTATGGTGGCTGTCTAATCTCCCTGAAGAACAAGAAGGGAGTTGAGTATATGACAAGTTCATTTCCAACAGCTGCACCAAAACCAGGAGGATTTTTCGACAATTACTTTGGTGGATTCCAGCCAACTGTCTTTGATGAAGAAATGGGAGAGGACTTTTCGAAGGCTAAAACGAACAAGGAGAAGATGACTGGAAAGACTGTTGAAATTGGCATCTGGAAAGGTATTGAAGTAGCTTGGGTTGGAAAGCTTCAGAAATTATCTAGAGGAGTAGACTTCAAGCTCCGATACCTGACTGCACCTGAAAGCCCACTCGTTCTCATCCAATGGACAATCTGGAATAAGACCAGTAGTCCGATGAGGTTTTGGCCGACATTTCTTGTAGATCCTGACATGTCGAATCAGCTGACAGATGGAATTTTACAAACCGTTTGGGATGGAGAAGTACAGGAGGTACGAACGGGAATGGTTCCAGTTGCAGTGACTCCTTCGAAAAGCATTATTTGGTTGAAGCCAAAAGAGAAGCAGAAGACCACTTCCGGATTCAGCTTCATGTTGGCTGGAACTGACTCGCGCTTTCTCGCTGTGAACTTCGGTGGGTCCATAATTTTAGGGGCAATCAATGGATTAACCTGGCTTATGCCTGGTGAGAAGAAAATAATCACAGCTTCACTCCTGGTTGACCCGGAAAGCTTCGAAGATCTAGAGATTCTTCAAGAAATTCTTGATAGGTTAGGTGGATAGAGGAATATCCTATATCCACTATCATTTTTCCTAATCAATTAGATAAACGATGTCCTTCTCCCTGACTCTATCTGGGACCTTAATGGCTATCTCTTGACCTTCGGAACCCGAATCGATATCAACTCTATCGATTTGCATAGATTTAACTTCCATTTCAAAATTAGTTGTAGCCCCTTCAATCTTGATTTTATCTCCAACATTCAAGATATCCTCAAGCATAATTGCTGCAACACCTATCTTGTGGAAGTATCTAGTGATAATACCGACTCTCTTATCTCCCATGCAAAAGCACCTACAACAAACGAGTAAACAATCTTTCAAAAAAGTCCTTCGTCTCTATCATAAACTTACAATTCTGCTAATTTGAATCGTATGTAGACCTCCATGTACTCACATTGTAAATATCAGGTTTCTCCATCCAAAGAACTGTTACTCGAAGATTATCAACAATCTTTCAATCATATCTTCAGACTTCTATTTGCTACTATTATTGGGAACCAACAGAAATCTTTTGACTAGAGATACAAAGATCAACCTTCTGTTGTGCTTCCCATCTTCAATTAGGTGTCCTCTCTCTTTTTGAATCTCAGATATCTCTTTGAATGTGGACTGGCAGCAATGATGAGTTGGAAACAACCTAATCCAACAAGAAGCCACAATTCGAGAGGTGAATGTACGGCTTCTGTCTGGAAGAGAGGTGCAGGAGGAGGCACAGGTGGAGCTGTAACTTCATGCGCCACGATATACACCATATCGTTTCCATAACATAGCACATCGCGACTGGATGTGCTGTAGAAATGCCCAACACATGGATCAAAATTGCTAGAGAGATCCTCCTTCCAATAGTGCCAAAGAAGCCGGGCAGTAGATCCATCAACTACATTGATGTATTCTTTATTGGTTAGTACTAAATCAGACCATCCATCTGCATTCATGTCTTCAATGATGATTCGTGTGTCTTTTCCACCCATTACTAAGGGTGCGTTGTATCTCCAAACCTCAGTTCCAGAAAAGCTATAGGCAATTGCACCTTCTCTTTCAAGATTGACCACAACTTCATCCACACTGTCATTGTTGTATAGGTCTCCTGCGAAGAACTCTCTGACCATACCAGTGGCGAAGTTGAGTGTAATGCTGCCACCCCCAATAAACTCAAACATATGGATGTCAGAACCAGAGTCCATCACTGCGAGGTCTGCAGATCCGTCTCCATTGAAATCACCTGCTGCAAGACCATAGGTTGATGTGGGTGTCACGGTTGTGAAGAGAGCACCATTTCCGCCATTATATATTCGAGCACTGAATATCGAAGCACCCATGGCTATGTCTGCTGTTGTGCCTCCTCTGAAGTTACCGACAGCCATCCGATATGAAGTTGCAGTGGATGTAAAGCCATCTGCTTTTGTATCGTAGAGTGCATTACCCACACCATCATACCATTCTATGTATACTTCACTGCCTCCTGACCACTGTCGAATCAAGACTGCAATTTCTTCGTAATCATAACCTGCTGCATCACTGAAATCTGCGACTCTAACACCTCTAATTTCATGCGTGTCAAGTGCGCTTATGTGAAGTAGAGCCTGACCATCGACTCCATCAATCACATAGAGGTCTCGTAAGCCAGTCCACACGGCCAAATCCTTTGTATTCCAGTCGTTAATGTACCCGATTTGGACATCAGATATCTTGGAATCAAATGTTATATTCCATTCCACCTGCATTGTCAAGCCATCAACGAGTGCAAGACTATACTTTCCATCAGTGTTCCGACCTGCGACAACAATCTCGTCAAGAGAGGTTCCAAAGATGTCATCCACCCAAACACCATAGACACTATTGACTTCCAATTCCCAATAGACCTCATGATTTTCATATGATGGAGGTACAACAAGTTCCGTTGGTTCAACACCTGAGACTGTGATGAGTTGCTCATTCTGCATATCCCAGACAACTAGCGTGTCAATCTCTGATCCACTTACGTTTGCTGCAATGACTTCACCAAGATCGCCACCTGTGAAATTGAACCATAATGGTATACCATTCTTCCCATCTATGGCAGCTACGATACCCACATCATTGAGGTATACAGATGCCGCAATAAAGATGTCAAGTCCTCCTGTCCCTCCTGCATTTCCAAAGTCTACATCCCAAATCATATGATTCACACCAGTGAGATTGTAATGCCACTGAATGTTTGTAGATGCCATCTCCTCTAGGTATAAGCCCTGGTCTAGAGTCGCACTAAGAATCTCTAAGGAGCTATCTCCATCAAAGTCATAGACATAGAATTCGTGAGTCAATCCAATGTTTATTGTCGAATTGTAATCGATAGAACTAGTCAATACATCAAGAATGTGTACTTGTCCGAAAGTGACAGAGCTTTGTACCCAAGAATATGCATAGATAAGGTCCTCAAACCCATCATGGTTGAAGTCATAGGGGACTAATCCTGCATATGGAGTTGCAGTACTATCCGGACTCTTGTAGTAGATGGATCCATTCAATGGATTCATGACGATGAGCGTTTCGTTGTAAGTCACGTATGCTAGTTGTTGTTCTGGGGCATTTGTGAAATTCCCGATTAGCATGGAGAAGATGTACGTTCCACCAGTCGAGTAACTACTCAGAAGACCGCCAGTGTAGTTGAGAACATGAATATACCCGCTGTCATCAGTGAAGACAATTTCATCATTGATATCGCCAGTAAGGTCACCCGTTATTACAGAAACCAATGGATTAACTGCATCTATGTAGCTCCAAACTAGGTCTCCTGTGGTGATATCAAAGACATACAGATTCGAGTCTTTAGATGTACAAATTATCTCAGAAATACCATTCAAATCAAGGTCGCTGAGGATAACATTAGAGAATCCGTCTGTTGCATCATCCGCATTAATCCAGATTTGACTTCCATATTCGTCAATTGCTTCGATTATGCCCAAATCATAGGACGCTAGGATAATCTCCTCTCTCTCATCCTGATCCAAATCGTATGCTTGAAGCAGATCGGGATATAAAAGACCATCAATCAATGGGTTCTGGTCACCACTTGTTGGATAGGACCATAGCTGCTCTGAATACCAAAGACTGATTGGTCCCTCAGAGGGATCGATATACTCGAAGATATATACATCACCTCGCTTGGATGAAACTCCTATATCTTCCCAGCCATTGCCGTTGGTATCATAGACACTCACACCTGTGATTGGATTGTCAAATGAGTTAGAAAGCCAAGCCTCCTCATAGCTCATGAATCCTGTTCCGTTGGTAGAATGCTTCATCTCATACACAGCGAATTGGTCTTCAAAACCAACGACAACTTCCCTTCGTCCATCTGAATCAGTATCTCCTACATCGAGGTCAATAACATCTCGCAGGTGGTTCATTGTCCAGTCAGATTGAGGATTGATACCATACACAATATCATGAATGCAATACCAAAAACCCTTGTCAGAGATCACTCCAGGTGGAATATAGATCTTGTAGTTGAAGGTGGCTGAATACATGAATCCTGACTCATCAGTTCCGATTACAGTAGGTGAGAAGATGGATAGCTGATAAATGGGGAATGGTGATCCCTCGATATAGTAATAGACATATCCACCTGGCATTTCAGTTCTCGAGATATATCTTGGAATAGTGTTGAGTGTTTCTTGAGCGCTCCATTCTCTTCCTCTTGTTATACTTGAAACCATACCAATCCTGTCTTCTAACTCAACCCCAATTGTTTCATAGGTCACCACAATTGCGACTTCTTCTGATTCTAACTCGTCTATTGAGACAAACATTTCATCATCATAGGAAGTGGTTGCTTGATGTGGATTTGCTCCTGTGAAGTTAAAATCATGAATGCTCGTGACGACCCAAACATCGTGGTCAGCTTTTCCTGAACGTGTATAGACTGCTGACATAGCGATGGAGAAATTACCATCATTGAGTTTCACCACGTCAACATCATGAGTCTGGAAGTATGTCATATCATTGAAATTGGGATGATTATTGGTCCAAGCACCTGATAGATCATTTGCAATAAAAGCTGCTCCAACTCGGCCATAGACGGATCCAAAGAAAATATTGTAAGCATCATACATGAAGACAATACCAACATGGCTTGAATTGTATTCAAAGAGGCTCGGATAATATCGGTCGTAGAAGGTTGTCCCAATAGGTTGAATTCCATAGGTGTCCGGCCAGAGAATTGGTCCATGCCAGACACCAGCTGATACATCACCCCAGCACAGAGCAATGTAATGCTGACCCCCTGAATCCCAAACTTCCCAAGAGGCGTAGATATCACCAGTGGATGGAATTAGAACGCTGGGCCGCGTTTCTGCCACAATAGTACTCAAATTGGTTGTATAAGCAAGACCAACTTGGTCCATCCACTTAACGCCCCAGGTCCAATCATCAGCAGTTTCATTATACCATTGGAACCAAATCTCCTGACCGTTCTCATATAGCATCAGAATGCCTTCCGCCATAGCTCCATATACTCCATGTGCCATATCCTTGATCGAACGTTCAGTAGTTATAGCATTCGGGAAGTCACCAGTATCGTATGCTGTGGATCGTAGTGGAACAATAGGGTAGTTGGGTGATGCAGTGACATATTCCACTTTCTGATACTGTGAGTCGCTGCCTGGTATCCACTCCCATAAGTCAAAGCCATTAGTGTGACCGATGACAATCTCCTGAGATCCATCCATGTCTTGATCATCAAGCGCCAAAGCACTGACTGGATTCCAATATGTTACCTCACTAGGAGCTTCCCAGACCTTGTAGAACGTGCCACCTTGACACTCATAGATTTGTACAAAACCATTCTGACGAATCAATCGAGTATCTTCTACGCCACCAATTAGCACTTCTTTGTAACCATCTTGATCAGTATCACAGAGGGTCATTGCATTGATGTAGTAGTATCTGAACTCTGAGAACTCAGGATTACCAACAAGATAGTATCTTCCCTCCAATGATGGAGATGTTACAAAGAACTCCTTGTCCTCAAAGCCATCAAAATCACCGACAGGGATGTTGTAGATGAAGAGATACGGTCCTGCTGCGACTGCAAGTTCGAGTTCTCCATTGTAGTCAAGATCATCACCTGCAGCCATCGCAGTAATCTCTGTTACTAGATTGACGAATGCATACCTGTCGGCCCAGACTGAATCCCTCAGGTCGATTGAATACTGATAGGTAAGTAGGTCTCCTCCGTATAGACCAGCATCCTCAAAGATGTAGATCTGAAGATCTGATGCAACGACAAGCTCCTTTAATCCATCCCGATCAAGGTCGACATCAGCGACGAGATGCTTTGCATGATCCCAGATTCTTCTATTGAAGTCTCCAGAAATACCCTCTAGATCCTCGTAGAGGTATGGAGAAACATCTGTCACCGTTGTGTGATTGAGATCGAATGAACGGAACATACGTTTGTAATTGTTCATTGTTAGATGCTCAAACACGTATACATTATTGTCATAGTCACCCACAATTAGTTCTCCCTTCCCATCACCATCTATGTCTCCGGTATCAATAGAAAGAGTCCATTCCTCAAGATCATCATCATTGCTCCATGATTCATGAACATGGAATCCAATGTTATTGTAGAGTTCCCATCCGTCTGCGGCACTACTCATTAGACTGAAGTCTAATTGAGCTACTCTTGGATAACTTGCAACAATGTAACTCTCAGTCGTATCGAACTCTGGAGCTGCCCAACCCATTCTCTGATTCCATTCTCGATATCCAGCTATTGTCCAATTGAAATCCATATCCCATCCCCAGTACTCGTACCATCTCTCAAGTGTATAGCCGCTCAGATACCCTCCGAGCTTTGGTACAATTCGAATGTCGGTGAAGTTTTGGTACTTCATATTGGTTTCAGGAAGTGGATTAGACATTATCTTCTTGTCTTCAACCCAGACTGGATCCTCAGCAGTTCCTTCATTGATCCAGCAAGTCGCACCCATCTTGTTTGCATAGCTTAGTATTATGTCAAGATCTCCATCTGAGTCAATATCCACCAACTCAGGTTGGCCCCATATTTTACTGGTTTCCTTTGCATTAATCTCATTGAAGTAACCTCGGACATAGGTGAAGTTCAAAGCCCCACTTTCATACCACATGTTTCGTGCCATGTGGACATATCCATTTGACACAACAAAATCGAGATCTCCATCACCGTCGAAGTCAGCAAAGTCCAGTTTAGGTTCAACCTTTGCCAGGTTGATGAGTTCTGTAAGCTCACCAGTGGTATCTATTTCAACCAGGTTTATCCTGTGATTGAATGGCTGTGTATCTGAATCTCTATAGTAGAAAACAACTGTGGCTCTTGAAGGTGCATCTTCTTCTACAGTAAGTGGAATGCTCTCAATTGGGATTGAAGGGTTGAAGAGACCCAATGCAATGAAGGGCCAGACACTATACTCGTTGACAACATCATAACCATCCACGAAGAGGGGTGCTTCAACAGAAACATTCAGCCAACCTTCTATTGGTATTTCGACATTGATATTATTGAAGTAGGCTTGAGTGGTCAAATCAAGTTCTGGCGGACTGGCGATAGGTACAACATCAGGAACTGAGAAAGCTCGTATCTGCCCCTCATTCGTCCCCATCAAGTAGTTGAACGTAGAGCTCCCAAATAACCATGGGTTCAGGGTAGCATAACTCCATGAGTTATAGGTCGTTGCTACATCTGGAGTCCAAGGCATTCCATACTGCCAGTTCCATGTTGGCACATCTGGTTCATTTCCAACATAGACCATGTCCCAGATGTTAGCTCCAAATGTGTAGAATGAATCATCTCCAGAGTCGTATATCACATCATATTCGGATGTTGTGGAATTATACATTATAGCATTGATTTCTCCAGTCACGCTTCCTACGATGATCTTGATTGGTTCATCTAAACCCTGAAGATAACTCATACCATCCAATCTTAAAGGTCCAATAGTTATGCTCAATGCATCAGTTAATGTGTTGTAAACTTGTTCGAGTTCAATTCCATTGACCTGGTAGAATCCTGAGTTATTCACCATTATTTTGGCATATCGGAACCAATCCCATCTCCTCTGAGAGAGAGAGGTGTCAACATCAACACCCACTACATCAACTCCAGGATTAAATCTGTCAGATGGAATGAGCTCCCAGTCTGTGCCATCTTGGGATATGTAAAACCAGAAGTCAGAACTAAGGTGACTCAAATCGGTACCCGCCTTGAAATAGATGGAAAGATCGTCGTTACTATTGGCTCCACCAGTTCCTTCTTCATCAAGACCAAAGTCTAGGATAGCTGTGGCATTATCAACACCAACAAGAAATGCATTGAAATTGGAGAAATTCCCATCGAGAACGCCTCCATGATGGACTGGTCCTGCCATCCCGGAGTTGAACGGGTACACGGAAGCATCTGGTTCAAAAATGGAGAGGCCTTCATTCCATACATACTGTATTGGTTCATTCTCTATGATTGTGATATTGACGGGGTCGTGGTAGGTTACATTATGAGCATATATCACCCTGTCTACGTAATTATCGAGACCCCAGAATCCAAAGGTTTCCCATGGCTTGAATTCCCGATACACTTTTTGATAGTCATAGGTCTTTGTCCCTGCGTTCCACTCTAGTGTGAAGACTCCTTGCCCTTGAGCCACCAATACTATTTCATCACCTGGTGTGTTGTCAAGCTCACCGACAGCCATTGATTGAATTGGAGTCCATGTGTAGTTCTCAGATGTCCAGTTGAGATAGTAGTGGTTATCATAGATCAATGGGAATGGCTGACCGTTTATCATGATGGATAAACCATCATTCTCGAAGACATATACGGTTCCATCTCTTGAACCACAAATGATCTCTGGAAGACCATTGTAGTTTGTGTCACCAGTTTCCAGGCTGTAGATCTTTTCTCCCACGTCGAGGGTTGCCACTTCGTCATAGGTGATCCAATGCTCCTCTACGAATGGATATCCTGAGTGCTTGTCATACTCGAAGAGGTGTAGCTTTCCATCCCATCCACCAGCTATGATGTCTGGCCGATAGTCTCGATCTACATCATCAACCTTCAATGAGAATACTCTGAACATGTCTGGTGAAGTCCATACGTGATCAAATTGATTCTCCATGTTTGCATATGGGTCATAGAGATGACGCTGCTCAAACACGTAAACGAAACCATCAGAACATCCAGCAACGATCTCGATGAGGTTGTTGAGGTCTGTGTCTCCAAAATCGAGTGCCATAACATCACTTTGGAACACACTATCTCCTGTGTCCCAGACCTTGTCCCATAGTTTTGTTTGGGTGTTCAGTCTAAACACATGAATCTGATTGTCATACAAGTAACCTCCACCAAGTGCAAGAAAGCCCGTATCCTCGTCATATGCAATGGCATGTATTGCAGCCTTTGAACGCCATGGTTCGTAATTCATTGCATAATCGTTTGCTCTATCACCGAGGACCTGACCAATGTCCTGATCTGATGGCATATTATGAACTGTAGGGTTGAACATCTCAGCAATTTTGCTCTGGAGATCAGGCGAGAGATCCTCCCAACCTGCAGGGTACTGGTCAAAGGCAGAGTCCTCATCTGTTCCATTCATGGGTGCACTTGGTACATATCCGAATGAGCCAACCAACAGCATTCCCAAGAATGTCAGCCCAATGAACATCACAGCAAGACTACTTCCACCCTTTTTGCTCTTCTTCTTCTTGGAAGTCTTATCCTTCGGTTCCTTCTTAGTTGAGCTACTCTTCTTCTTAGTACTCTCCTTAGTTTCTTCTTCGGGAATGTCCTCGGTAAGTGCGGCTAGTTCAGGAGGTTTCTCTCCAGGTTCCTCACCACGCCGCTTCTTTCTATACTTCAGAATCATCGGCACTCCGTAGAGCAGGAACAATATTGCAAATACTCCGACCCCCATTCCAATAGCCAGATAGACAAGCGGACTAATTGGCTCAGGATAGGTTGGAGTTGCGCCTACGGTGAAGGTTCTAATAGCCATATATTCTTCATCAAAATAGTCTACAGCGAATACTTGGAGTTCATAGGTGCCAACATTCCAATACATGTCTGTATAAGTCCAAGTCATTGTTGCTGGATTGTAGCTCATCGTAAAGTTATCGCTCCAACCAGAACTCGTGTTATACCTGAACTCCATGCTCACGAATGGCGTGAAATTAAGCACATTTACATCAACAGTCTGAGCATTGGTGACAAGTGCCTGAGGCATTAGAATATCCATTGATGCCTCGCTACGCGAGATGGTTATGGCTTGCTCATAATCTGTTTCACTAGTGAATGCCAATGGATCAGTTCCAATCGCAATCTCCAGACCATCCGGATAGCCGTCCCCATCTGAATCCACTGATGCAGGATCAGTACCATAGACATAATATTCGGTACCATCAGAAACACCATCGCCATCTGAGTCCTGATCGAATATCCCTCCACCCAACCTGTAGAGTTTCAATTCAAACTCGATACCATCTGGAAGACCGTCAAAGTCCGTATCAAATTCCAACGTGTCTGGAATGCTATCTCCATCTGAGTCATCATTCAATGGGTCCGTATGGTAGAAATTAACTTCTGCTCCATCAGGTAACCAGTCGTCATCACAATCTGGATCTGTGGCTAACGTTGTGTAAATAGCCTGTGAAGGCACATATCGTAATATTGGGGACTCGTCAGCTATAATAAATGGCGTTGACTCTGCAAGTGCGTACATCTCTGCAGGTTCCATTCCTAGCGACCAGTTACTTGGTGGCCACGGACCATATGGCCAAACCTCAACTAAGGTCTCTTCGAAATCATAGAGTTCATCGCCGTCTGTGTCATTGTACAATGCTGAAGTGTTGTATACCCAGGTTTCCCACCAATCCGTGATTGTATCATTATCAGTGTCATTGTTTGCAGGATTTGTATTGAATATCATCACTTCTTGGTAGTCAATTAGAAGGTCATCATCAGAATCTCGATCAACCGGTGATGTATTGTACCTGAAGACAAGCGTCATTGCTCTGTATGGATAAATCAGTCCTGATACATTCTCAATTGCCATCTCAGCTCCATCAGGAATGAAATCATGATCAGTATCTTTGTTTGTGGGATCGAGTGGAATGGGATCAAGCCAAGGCACTATCCCAGACGCGAGATATAGCTCCATAGCATCAGAGAGCCCATCCTCATCTGTGTCTGATTCAGTGACGTTTGTGTATACCCACTCTTGATACAGGAATCCCGATTCATTCATTTTGTATATGTAGAATCCATTAACCTCTTGATAGTCATTCAGTGGGAATGTCATCTCACCAAGCTCGTTTGGCTCAGTTATTGAATCACCATCTGTATCCCACGATAGTGGGTCACAGTCGTAGAGTTCGATTTCCTCACCATCAGACAGTAGATCATCGTCCGTGTCATAATCAAACGGATCAGTGTAATAGACGAAGATTTCTTCGTAGTCTGTGAGTCCATCATTATCCGAATCCTCGTCCATAGGATCTGAACCATAGACCAACACCTCATCCCCGTCGTATATCATATCCGCATCGCTATCATCGGTCATGGGATTAGTGTGCCAGAAGTAGACCTCTTCTCCGTCACCTAGACCGTCGAAATCAGAGTCCCAGACATTTGGATTGGTGAAGAAGGTGTAAAACTCATCACCGTCAGAAATCATATCACCATCAGTGTCTTGCTCCCGTGGATCAGAGCCGAGAAGAATCTCTTGGAGGTCAAATAACCCGTCATCATCAGTGTCAGGGTCATTTGGATTGGTATGGTTGCTATACGGGTTCAATACACCTTCCAAGCCATCTAGAATTCCATCATCGTCAGAATCACCATCAGTGGGATCAGTAGGCGGAGTTTGAGCAAGCTCATACCCATCACTGTTGAGCCACATTCCTGGCTGAGGTGTACGGTCAGTGACGCCTGTATCTCCATCTGTGTCCGGGTTACACGGATTCGTAAACACATGTTTGTTCTCAGGTTCGCCTTCTTCATCATAGACTATGATTGTGAACCCAGCAACCTCTGCACCATCATTCATGTCCTTAAGGAACAGGTATGCCTGAGAATCAACAACACCATTGTAAAGCTGCAATGCAGAGTCATCATCTGTATCAGCATCTAATGGATGAGTGAAGCCACCGTTGAAGATGAGCGGGTCCGGGTCCATTGCCCATCCAGTTTCAGTGCTGGTATCTTCAGTGTCGTTATAGAGTGAAGGGTCTCCGTAGTAAGCACCCATAGGACCTTCATCCCCATCTAGAAGCCCATCACCGTCCGTGTCAGGATTTAGAGGATCAGTGCGGTCATTGTATGACTCGCCTCCGATGATGATTTCTGTGACAGTTGGAGTCACATTTGAGATGTCGAGTTTGGTGTAGATTTCATATGCATCAGTGAGACCATCGCCATCACTATCCTGTTCGAGTGGATTGGTCCCATAGACCTCCACTTCCTTGTAATCATCAACATCATCCCAGTCAGTGTCTTCGCGCATTGGATTGGTTCCTAGGTCCCACTCCCGACCATCAAGTAGACCATCTCCATCGCTATCAGGATTGGAAGGGTCCGTCTTCATGGTTTGGAACTCGAGTTTGTCGTTTGCTCCATCGTCGTCTGTATCAGCCTTGTTCTTATCCAATCCCGGCGTCGCGTCCTCAAACGGGTCTCCGAGACCATCCCCATCCGTGTCGAATCCTACACCCGACTCATTGTATTCTGCTTCACCCTTATTTGGTGAAAGGTCCCAAGGGCCACCAGGTTCCCAAGTGAATTTGGCTGAATCGCTGAACATCAAGAATCGGAACTTCACCTTGATTGTGAATATCAGCCGTAACGTTATCTTCATTGGCGCTGGGTCCGCAAAGTCTTGGAAGAACGTCAGTATGATTTCCAGCGTCCCATCTATGGTTATGGCCACGATAATGAGCTCTATGGGTATATGCACTGCTACACCGAATATGATGGTGAGCGTCATACTAGATACTTCTGGTGCCACTGCAGTGGCTGCTTTCTTGACTATGTCAATTGCTATCTCAAAGTACACTTCGACAGTAATCATATCTAGACCTAGGAATTCTGCCACCGCATTCAGTGCGCCGCCACCCACTCCAGCGGTCAGGAAATCAAGAAGCGTGAACACTTTTCCGATGTGGATCTTAATGTGAAGGCTCCACTCCACAATCTTGAAGAAATTGTCCCACTCGAACATTCCACCTCTGAAGGTGAAAAGATTCACTACGAATCTGGCTGAACCTTCGAAGGATAGTTTGAGACCGAGGGAAGTGAGCATTGTCTTCATGAGGGCGTTCTTCTCAGTGTCGAAACCTCCGATGCCTAGCTCAGCATAGAACTGTGGGGATATCTCGAAAAAGCTCAGGATAGTCTTGAAGAAGTCTCCAATGTTCTCAGTGGAGAATACTTCGCGAGCATCGAAAATCATACTCACAATCATGTCGAATATGGGGTTCAGATCAATCGCGAAATTGGCTTTGATGCCAAGTGCATACTCCAAGTCAAAAAGGGACCAGTCACCAAGACCAATTGGGAACTTGCCTGAGAATCCTAATAGGTCATCAAGACCTGCAAATAATCCTTCAATAGTATCCTCAATGTCATCAAGGACTGGATTAATCAGACCACTCAGCCAATCGAACACCTTCCCAAGGAGCCATTTCACACCATTGGTGAAAATGTCCTTGATATCCATGAAGAACTCGAGTGTGTCTTCTAGCATGGATTCATCGAAACCTACTCCTAGAAGTCCTTCCGCATACCCAAGTATCTCATTGATGACCTCCGTGGAGGTTGGCATGTCTTCTTTACTGATGCCAAATGCATCAGGGAAGAAGGACTGCAAAAGTTTCAGGAAAGCATCGATTGGGACATCATCAAATGCTGGTAACGAGCCTACAAGTGAACCAGCAGCCATTAGAACCGATTGCATTATACCTTGGAATGATTGACCTTTAATGCCCTGAATCATTGTGATGATGCCGCCAACTATCTGTCCAGCAGTATCCAAAACGCTTTCAGAGCCCGGCAGGCCGCTAATGACATCTTCAACATCCAGATACGATAAGACATTCTTTATCATGGTCGGAGCATCACTAAGTTCAGCAACGAAATTGCTGACAGTCTTACTGACCATGTTCTTCAGAGCTTCACTATCGGATACTAGAGCAATGAGACCCATGATTGGCTTTACTGCACTATTAAGCGCCTCAATTACCTGAGCTGCATCACCTCCTCCTATGACTTCATTAATTAAATCTGCAGCAATTTCGAATAAGTCAGGTAGTTGATTCTTGTCAAAGGCTTCATTGAAGAAACCGGTAAGCATGGTCATGGTGTCTCGAATAACATCTTTGATCGCTTGTGTAGCACCACTTGTTTCTGAATCGAGGATACTAGAGATTTGTGACTTGAAACCGTTGACATCACTAAAAGCTCCTTCTTGGAACGATTTGATGACTGCCATCATCTGTTTTGCAAGGTCTTCGGCACCACCTGGGATGTTCGATGGTCCAACAATCTCCTCCAGCATCTCGACCCCGAACTCCAGGAAAGATGTTGTGTCAAAATCATCGAGTAGGTCGAAGGCAGACATACCCATCTTCACGATAGACATAACCTTGTCAACAGCATCACTCAATCCCGACACTGAGAGGATTGATCCCAGAAGGTCAGTGCCTATTGTTTGTATAAACTTCACGAAGTCCTTGCCTGAGAGGAAGTCAATTGTGGCTTCCACGAAACTGATGATTCGCGGAAGTAGAGTTGAGACCTGACCAGAGGTCATTCCAAGTGTTGCAGCAAGAGTCTTGTTCAGAAATGCCTGTAGAGTGTTCTTTGTGAAGAAACTGAATATTGTATCAAATACACCTTTACCTTCAGAAACAACATTACTAATGACGTCCCAGAGACCATCCTCGGTACCAAGAATCTGGCCAATGAAGTCTTTAACCATCTGAGGAACAGAATCAGGTAAGAGCGCCGTAATGAGCTCTCCAACTATTTCCAATATACTAGTAATATCACCTCTGAAGTTGAAGAGAGCTTTCAATATAATGTTCAAGTAGTCCTTGAACTCTGCCATGAATGGAAACTCATTCGCTATAGCTTGTACAATTGATTTTAGTGGAGAATCAAGATCGAAGTCTTTCACAATTCCTATAATTGGTTCAAGAACTTCGAACAAACCCTTGATGGTTTCTATGAGGTCTGTGGGTATAGATATTACAGTTGAACCGGAGTCTCCCAAGACACTCAAAAGAACATCAATTATCTCACCAATAGGTCCTCTGAGAGCAGAGAGTAGAGGAATCTCACCAAGAATATAGTCACTAGATGATAATTCTGAAGCAGAACTGATTTTTATTGCAGGTGAGAAGTCTTCAGGTAGATTCTCCTCCTCAACATCGACCAGCTTTCCTTCTTCACTCATCTGATAGAATGCAGGCTCTATGGTGGGAGCATGCTCTGCCCACATGGCATCAGTTCTCTTTTGCAGATCCTCCTCATCAATCTCACCTACAGCATCGACCGGTTCAATGCTTCTCTCAAAGAAAGTTTGGAAGTTATCGCCATAAATTTTCAATGCGATGGTTCTCAAATCACCAGCAGCGTTTTCGTAGTCACTTCTAACATCCGCTCTTGTTGAAATTGCCTCATGAATTGTCCACATATCAAAGAATG
>JBHLRQ010000051.1:0-21476 GCA_048882385.1 Candidatus Thorarchaeota archaeon
TATTCAAGAAGAGTGTGACGTTTGTCATTGACTATTCTGGTAGTATGCAAGCACAGAACAGAATACGAGCTGCTGTGAAAGGAGCACTTGAGATTCTTCACGAACAGGTCAATCCTCAGGATGCAGTTTCGGTGATTGTCTTCAACTCCTCATATAGAGAGCTTCTCCCACTCACAATAAAAGGCGAGCGAGAAGGGGAGGACAATCCCATTGTGACGACTCTGCAGTCTCTGAAGTATCCAAACTATGCAACAGCTTTCTATGACGCCCTTGGAAGAGCGCTTGAGGAGCTAGAAAAGATCGAATCAAGCGAGCATCGATGGGTCATCGCACTCACTGATGGTCAAGACAACTCCTCGAAGAAGTACTCTCTTGATGTCCTTGAAGGAATTCTAACTGAGAAGGACCGGCTGAAGAGAAAGAGACCTCTCACGATAGAGGGCTTCATCCGTGACCACCACCTTGATGTAAATCTGCTAATCATTGGTGTTGGGCAAGAGCTCAGTGACAGAGCGGACACAAAGCATCGCATTCATTCCGCAAAAACAGGGAAACCAATCACAACTGAAGAGCTCTTAGAGTCAATTTGTGAAGGAATACCTCAGGGTCAGTACATCTCAGTCGTAGATAGCATGAACGTGAAACTGGATATTGAAAGAGCCTTTGAAAAGGTAGGTGTCATGATGGCGCAACTGGAGGTTGGAGGGACTACTACGGATTACTAAGGATGTGGAATGATAATGGCGCAAACACAAACCCAAACCAAGAAGAAAGGCAAATTCCGAACCACTGTAATCCTGACCTTTCTAGTAATTTCGTTAATTTCCCTTTCAGCAACTGGATTCATCTCATTAACCTTTGTCAATTTGATTGGAAATTCGACCACAGACCAGAGCTCTGACGCACTAGAAAGCCAGATTCAGACGAACATGGATCAGACAGCACAGAAGACAGCTCTTGTGATAAATCAGAAGCTAGCTAGTGCAGAGGGAATGATTGCAGCTGCTGCCCAAGAGCTAGAAGCTCTATTCGAAACCGACTCTCCGTATGAGTATAGAGAGGTATACTACGACCTGCTCTTTGAGAACGACACTGTCGCACCGGCGCCATCTGATAATCACTATGATCCAAACTATGGTCTGAATGTATCTTGGACTTACAGTAGCTGGTATATCCAAGGAACTATTTCATCAGACTATGATACATATGAGGCCACAAACGCAGACAAACTTGGGCGAGTTTCAAACATGGACTACATATTCAAGGCAATCCATGATCAGCTTGAGTTCAGATGGCTATACATAGCCTTTGCAGATGATGGTCTGTTTATCAACTATCCAGGAAGTATCCTAGGAGAGATGACCGATCCCGCTAGACTGGCGAATCCCTATGATCCTAGAGGTGAAGACTGGTATCAGACAATCTGGGCCGGAAATGGTGATATGGTTTTTGTCGAGCCCTACTATGATGAATTTGATAATGTACTTCTGATATCAATCGGCAAGGTTGTATACCGAAACAGTATACCCTTCGCAGTGATTTCTGGTGATATCACTATTGAAGATATCAGGGATAAGATCATCAATGTGGAAGTGTTAGAAAGCGGTTATGCTTTTCTGCTGAGTTCCACTGGTCTCGTAATCGCTCATCCCGAAGTTGCAGACGAAGACTATGCTTCTGGATTGCCCCCACTCACGATTGTTGAAATCAATCCAGGTGGTTCGTCAGCTCTAACACAGACGAATATTGACCAAATAACCAATGTTGCTGCGGGAGCCACTGGGACACTTCGTTATACAAGAGCGGGCGAGGAAAACATCTTAGTGTTTACCCAGGTAGGCAAGGGTGATTACATCTGTGTAATTTCTGTACCTCTAGCAGAGGTGTTGGAGAGTATACCTTTGCTCGAAGCACGTATTGCAGATCAGAACACTGCGGCTGCATCATACATCATCCTGGTCACTTTAGCTGGTATTCTAATTGCAGGAGTAGTGGCTGTTGCCATTTCGAATACTATTACTAGGCCATTGCAGTATCTAATGAGCCTTGCAGAGAGAAATGTTGCAGCGAGGATTCGAGATCAACCACTGGATACAACTGATCTTCAAGTCGATGCGACTTATATCGCTCAAGATGATGAGATAGGTGAACTTGCTCGAGCTTTCCAAGGAATGCTTGAGTCAATCCGTGAGGAAGAAGAATAGTTCGTACGTTTCCAATAAAACAAGCATTGGTGATATCTTTGGTAGAAGGCACTTGGTCAGTAGATAAATCAAGAGTTGTCTATGGAGTGAATCGAAATGATCTCCACTTCTTGGATATTTCAGAGGTTGGAGATCTGATTATACGTCTTCGGGATAAGACTATCACTTTCAAGGAGATCATTGAAAAAATCAAAGAAATGAACGGTGACTCTCCAGGATATGCCTCATCTTTTACTATACGAATGCCACAGCTTGTGACCTATCAAATCAAGAAATTGAAGGCTGCTTTCCAAAGAGCAACGACAGAGCTTGATTATGATGGTAAATTCGTCGGAATTTATCCAGTTAAGGTCAATCAGCGCAAAGATTGTGTAACTGCAGTTCTTCGCTCCGACTCAGATTATGGGTTGGAAGCAGGAACAAAAGCAGAACTTCTACTAATCAAGAAGGTCATCGAGAGCGAAAAACATAGACCCATTGTTTGTAATGGAGCGAAAGATCCTAAATATTTGAAACTGATCAGGGAATGTATGGAGGAAGGATACAATATCGCAATCTCAATTGAGTCGGTTCATGAAGCAAACTTGATTGTAAAGAAATTCAAACCTGAGAATACCAATCTAGTATTGCGAATCAAACCCTACCTTAGTGTTGAGGGACACTGGTCCCATTCCACAGGGAGAGACTCAAAATTCGGTTTAAGTATTCACGATCTCTATGATGTTGTCGAATTGCTAAAACAGAAAGGATTTGCAAAATCAGTCCAAGCAATTCTTGCTCACGCAGGTTCACAGATAACAGAGATTGAGGCTTTTGAGAAATTTGGTAGGCTTCTGACAAAACTCTATGCTGAACTAAGGAACATGGGACTAACCAATCTTGAAAACATAGATTTTGGAGGTGGACTTGCTATTGACTACACAAGTTCAGAAACATCGGATTTGATGTATCGCTACGCTCAACTGCTAGTATCAGGTGTAAAAACGCAACTATCTGAGATTCATCAAAAACACCCAGCTCCAAACATTATGATTGAATCAGGTCGAGGCGTAACTGCACTCTCAACAATGGTAGTTGTTGAAGCTCTAGAGGCACGTTCAATATTTCCTCCACGAGGTGAGGGATACATTTCTGAAATCATTGAGGATGATGAGAGGAAAACACTTGAGAAAATCAAGAATGCTTCAACTCTCGAGGAGATAAGAGAGATCTGGAATGATTTTCATGACAAGTATGGAGGTTTGAATCTTGGAGGGATGAAGTTCATTCTTGAACAAGAAATGGTGACAGGAGTTCTAGAGGATGCTGTTAGAGCAAGGCTTGTGGAATTGAATCTAAAATCGTATGAGATAGAAGGATTGGTTAGGAGCTTTTGGCATCCTGAGCATATTGTCATTGGTAACTTCAGTGTATTCAACAGTATTGCAGATCATGTCCTGGTTAAACAACACTTTCCTGTCATTCCAATTCGAGATCTCGAAGTAAGACCTCAGACAACTGTACGTCTAGTAGACATAACATGCGACTCTGATGGTGAGATTGCACAATTCTATAGACCCATGACAGACACCATCTGGTTCACCAAGGACAACAGACTCTTGACCTCTAATAATGGAGAAATGGGCCAAGGTATCCCAGTAGGTAGTCTAGAGAAGATTCCTGGTACTTGTTTTGTGCTTATGCTTACGGGAGCTTACCAAGATGCAATCGAAATGGATCACAATCTACTTGGAGACCTCCCAGATGTTGAGCTGTATCTCCAGGATGATGGTCAATGGGCGCTCTCTTGGGTAACTGGTGCTGAATCAATTGAGGAACTTCTAAAAGATGTTGGTTATGCTGATATTGACGTGGATGAAGACCCATACATGTGGGATTGAATAGTCAGAGTATCGAACCGGGGCGATGCATGAAAAAACATCTACTTGATGCAAATCAGTTCCTCTTGCGGTTGTGATAGAAATTCACATCCATTTCTAGTTATGAGTATGTTCTCCTCCAGACTGACCTGACCGAAATGTTCAGTTGTTACATAGAACTCTAGAGTGAAAACATTTCCAACCTCTACTACCCCCATAGGACTGTTTCCATAGCGTTCCCATTTGGGTCCAAGTAGAGTGCCGCCATCATGAGCCAATCTACCAAGTTGATGACCTAATGCATGTTGGTATTCCTCATATCCAGCAGCCTTTACAAATTCGCGAGCGATATTATCGACTTCATAGCCTACAGCTCCGGGTCTAATCCATTTTGCAGCTGCTTGAATACCATCTCTCACTGTTTCGAAAGCATCCTGGACTTCTGAAGGAATTTCATTCTTACTCCCAAAGAAAAACATCCTTTGAATGTCTGAACAATATCCATTATACTTCACCCCAAAATCAAAGTGAAGGAGATGACCCCTTTTGGTCTTGTAATCTAGTGGACCTGCGTGACCAAACTGCTTGTAGGGACCAGCATCAACAGCTGGACAGTGATCTATATCCCAAGCTGTAGTTACTCCATACTCCTTCATGCAAGAGTGAAAGTACTCATAGATATCAATCTCAGTCATTCCAACTTTCACGAACTTTGCTACATGATCAAAAATACTCTCGGTTATTTCGATTGCTTTACGAATTCTCGAAACCTCTTCAGAAGTCTTTCTACCTCTGAGTTTCTGTATATGGTTCTCTGCAGACATGAAACGGTTGGAATATGGTGTGTTTTTGAGATAATCCTGAAGAAGTATATGCATTCCCACACTCAATCCATCAGCTGCAACATCATTCACACTATAGTTGATTGCAATCTTTTTGGGATCTTTCCTTGACAGCTGTTTGATTAGCTCATCTCGAATACTAGCAGTGTACGGAATGACTGTATCATAGATTCCCTTAGCCTTCACGCCCCCTTCGTCAAAGTTGCCAACAATCGCTATTTTCTCATCTTCTGTAAAGATGAGCGCTGATTGCCAAGTTAGATCTCCACTAAGGATGAGATCTAGAACAGGGTCTGCCATTTGAGAAGTTTCACGCACCCAAACAAGCCAAGCATCAATATCCTGTTCTTTGAGAATCTCACATGCTTGCTTTGCTTTCTCTTTCTGAATCGTGTAGTCCAAATCAATCACCATGAGGTTTGATAACAGCTTTGAGTGAAACTTGCTTTTCTTGTGCTTCCAGTGCTTTCTGAGCATCATCAAGAGAGAATCTATGAGTTACCAGCTCCTCGAACGGAAACCGGTCGTAGTTTTCTGCAACGGTCTTGATTCCCTTGTAGACATGGAGGGTTCTCGATCCCCAGACTGTCTTGATTTCGAGATGTTTCTTGTTCATCAGGTGTGTATTGATTTCAGTAGTTCCGTGGTCAGTGTATTGTCCACAGATGGTGTAACTTCCACCCTCTCTTACGAGCTCTATGCCCTCTGGTATAGCGTGTGGATTTCCTGTAGCTTCATACACAATATCTGGTCCGTGTCCACCTGAAATCTCTCGGAGTCTTTCCTTTCGTTCTTCTAAAGTGGTTTCACCAATATTCAGTGTATCAGTTGCTCCGAATTTCTTTGCCACATCAAGACGATTCTTTGCCTTATCCAGAACTGTAACTGATGCAGCACCACTCACACTGGTTAAGACTGCAATCATCAAGCCAACCGGACCAGATCCTTGAATTGCTACATTCGCACCCCATGTGATAGGACTACGAAGAACTGTATGTACAGCCGTAGGCATTGCACATCCAACAGCACTGGCTCCTTCGAAACTCACGTGATCTGGTAACTTCATGATGTGAGTTCCAGGAGATAGATAGAGGTACTCACTGTACCCACCTATCAAACGTGGAAATTTGGTTGAGTCCATGGTTATCCCATAGACCTTTCGATTGGGACACTTTGTGGGAGCATCTGCAATTAGGCAGTAGTAGCAAGAGAAGCATGTGTCAGTGACATCATGGAATCCTACACGGTCTCCAACCTTCAGCTCATTACCATCCAGGTCATTGATAGGTTTCGAACCTATAGCCTCAATTGTCCCGACAACTTCGTGACCTAGAATCAGGGGATACGGCACTCCTGCAAGTTTGCCATGCCAGAGGTGGACATCTGTCCCACAACATCCAGCCAGCCCAACCTTCATCAGAGCAGCTCCTGGTTCTATGTTGGGGAGTTCATATTCTTCGATGACTAAATCTTCACTTGGTTTTGGTACAACTGCTGCTCGACTAGTTTTTGCCATAGCATCATATCCGAAGTCTAACAAGCGTTCACTGTGCAAACCCAGATTTAAAAGAGTGCAAACAGGCTCGTGGGTAACAACACTACGTATGAATTATTGAGATTCGTAGCCCTCTGGCGGTTGGAATCCCCCAATGATATCCGCCAATTTACCAGCAATATCTATTGGAGTCGCATCTTCTAAATAGGGACCTATAATTTGAACACCTACAGGTAATCCGTCTTTTGTTAGTCCAATTGGAGCCGTTGTTGCAGGGAGGCCAGTCAATGTTGCAAAGGATATCCAGAATAATAAATCGCTATATTGTCTTGGGCCTTCTGGGGTGTTTAGAATACGATGAATAAATGGTTGACTGTGGTCGTGAGGAAAAGCAGGAATAAATGCTGTAGGGAGGAGAAAAGCATCGTGGGTACGGAAGTAATCTTGCCAAATTTCTCTGGCTGCTATCCGTGCTAAGCTGGCAGATTGGAAATGTTTGTGTGGGGCAATCCATGCTTGAGCAAGCCTTGAGTTATAGAACTCATCCTGATTTGCAGCTAGTTGGTGGAATTCCACTATTTTTTCGTCTTGTAGTTGATACGCAAATGTGGAATATAATAAGAAAAGATAGGTATCATATTGATTTGAAGGATTGACACCAGGCGGCCAACCTTCTTCTAAGACTAAGCCTGCCTTTCGAAGTGCTTCAACTGCTTGAGATAGCACCTCCTTCACGTCAGATGTAACCGGGCAAAGCGGATCATCTATTATGTAACCAATACTATAGTCCGCTAAACGAATTCCTCTCGCAGGTGGTAGAGTCCACTTGTATGCAAGAGTATCATTTGGACTTGGTCCTCCGATGATTTCAAGTGCTAATATGAGATCATCTGCACTTCTGGCAAGCGGTCCAACTACAGCTAAATCCGGAGGTGGTGCTAGGATACCTGGGGGAGGTGGGATATGACCGTGCATAGGGACAACATTTAGGCTAGGTTTATGACCATATACACCACAAAAGTGAGCAGGAATTCGGATAGATCCTCCTATATCACTCCCTATTGACAAATAACTTAACCCAGCAGCAAGTGCAGCTGCCCCACCACCTGTTGAACCTCCAGGGGTAAGTTTGTGATTCCAAGGATTATTAGTTGTACCAAAGATCTCGTTGTAGCTCTGCCAGTCATCGGCCATTGATGGTGTATTTGTATGACCAATGATGACCGAACCTGCTTCACGAATCCGTTTAACAGCCTCTGCATCTCTTCTTGGAATATGAGTAGCTAATTCAGTTGTTCCAGCGGTTGTAAGAACATTAGCTATTTCGAGTGTGTCTTTGATTGAGCAAGGGACACCATGTAGTGGTCCCCATGATTCTCCTTTTGTTAGTGCTTCATCTGCGGCGCGAGCTCGATTTAGTGCATCATCCCCGATGAGTGTGATAACTGCATTGAGACTTGGATTATATTTCTCAATTCGTTCTAGAATTTGTTTAGTGAGTTCTAGGGAGGATACATCGCCTCTCTGAATAGCCCTTGCTACCTCTACTGCGGAAGAAAACACAAAGCTAGAGGGTTCTGTCGACAAAGACCAATTCCTCCTACAATCCCTACATAGTTTTACTAGTTTGCTAAAAACACTTTGGAGCAATAAATGAGCCCTAATTTGCTTTGTAGATATAATCAAACTTATAAGAATCAGTTAACAATTGTTAGTTGTGAATTCCATGGCGGATATGGAACCGGCTGAGAGCCTGGACTGTGTGGGGCTATTCTGCCCGCAACCACTATTCCAGACCCGAGAAGCAATTGATGAGTTAGAACCTGGCCAAATACTTGAGATGCTGTCTGATGACCCAGCTGCAGAAGAGGACATCAAACGATTCGCAAAACGGACTGGACATGAGTTATTGCTCTTCGAGCGTTTGGAAGATGGTGTGCAGAGATTTCTCATAAAGAAAAAGGAGGCGTAAGAAAAGTGGCAAGCATTTTGTATGTTCAAACATCAGATGATCCAGAACGCCAATATTCTCCTTTTGTCCTAGCTCAGAGTGCAAAAGCAATGGATATTGAGCCTATGATATACTTCTTAGGACAAGGATTGAGAGTATTGCAACCTGGAGCAGCTGAAAAAATCAAACTGGGCACCTTCCCAAGTCTTCAAGAGATGATAAAGAAGACAGTTGAGATGGGTATTCCAATTTATGTTTGTGAGGCGTCCAAACAAATGCTGGGCTGGGATAAAGTTGAACTTGACCCAGACCTGAAAATTGTCGGAGCCGCAACACTTAACGACCTTGTCCTAGAAGCAGACGCGACACAATGGTTCTAGAACAAGGATGATGAGTAATGAAACAGGTGTATTTAGACTACCACAGTGCCAAACCAGTGGACCCTAGAGTTATTGATGGAATGACGAAGTATCTCTATGATGCTTTTGGAAATCCCTCCTCTCTACATCAAGTTGGGGATGAAGCCACTGAAGCATTAGAAGAGAGCCGTAAGACAATTGCCAAGTATATCAATGCCGATGAAGATGAGATTGTATTCACCTCTGGCGCAACAGAATCAATAAACCTAGGAATAATTGGGTATGCTCTAAGGAACAAAAAGAAGGGCAATCACATTATCATGTCTGAAATCGAACATATCTCAATTCATAATATTGCTAAA
Organism: Candidatus Thorarchaeota archaeon; assembly: GCA_048882385.1. Taxonomy (GTDB): domain Archaea; phylum Asgardarchaeota; class Thorarchaeia; order Thorarchaeales; family Thorarchaeaceae; genus SMTZ1-45. The sequence continues at coordinate 9,073 of JBHLRQ010000051.1, forward strand.
TATCTTGAACGTGAAGGATTCAAGATATCAAAAGTCCCAGTGGACCAATACGGAATGGTTGACATACGAAAAATAGAACGGCGCATCACAGATCAGACAATACTCATCACAGTTGGTATGGCAAGTAACGAGATTGGAACTATTCAACCAATCAACGAGATTGGTAAGCTTGCAGCTGACAAGGGTATCACATTTCACACCGATGCTGTAGCCGCTCAAGGACTCCTCACGATTGATGTCAAGAAAGACAACATTAACCTAATGGCATTATCATCAAACGATTTCTATGGCCCAAGAGGTGTCGGTGTTCTCTATATGCAGAAAAAGTATCGAGTAAATCCGATTATGATTGGTGGAGGACAAGAACGCGGTCTTAGATCAGGAAGTGAAGATATTCCTGGCATTGTAGGTATGAAACTTGCTGTTGATATTATGAAGAAAGAGATGAAAACTGAAATAAAACGATTCAGAGGATACCGGGATCGAATGATCGAACAAATTCTCAATGATGTACCAGATAGTCATCTCAATGGACACCCAACTGAGAGACTAGCAAGTAATGCACATTTCAGATTCGAGGGAATTGAAGGCGAATCGATTCTCCTCTCATTCAAGGATTTAGGCATTTCAGTGTCAACAGGGTCAGCATGTACATCGAAAACATTGGAACCATCCCACACACTGATTGCGACTGGCCTCTTACATGAAGAAGCTCATGGATCATTACAGCTCACTACTGGAAGATTCAATACAGAAGACGATATAGATAGAGTGTTGGAAGTCGTGCCGCAAGTCGTTTCGCGACTTCGAGACCTCTCCCCAATTTACACTAAGAAGTGAAAGAAAAATGAAATCAACAAAGTACAGCGAAAAGGTTCTGGATCACTTTCGAAATCCACGAAATGTGGGTACACTGGAAGGAGATGATGTTGCAGTTGGCAAAGTAGGAAATCCTACATGCGGCGACATCATGGAGGTCTACATAAGGATTGATGGTGACACCATCACCGATGCAAAATTCAGGACCTTTGGATGTGGTTCAGCAATTGCGACAACAAGCATGACCACAGAGATGGTCAAGGGGATGTCCCTTGATGAAGCAATGAAACTCACAAGGCAAGATGTTGCAGAGGAATTAGATGGTCTACCTCCAATAAAGATGCACTGTTCAAACTTGGCAGCTGATGCTCTTCATGAGGCGATTATTAACTTCCGAAAGGGAAGAGGTGAGCATATTGACGAAGTGGAGATGACATCTATACCGGAACCCGGGTGTGTGGTGGGGCAAGATGAATTTCTCAACAAGGGCGTATGGCTTAGTGTTGAGGATCCCAAAGATTTCAAGGACCTTCGTACACTTGTCCTTCACTCAGGTGATGAGTCAGTCCAGATTGCATTGGATTTAACCGAGCAGACAGAACGAGTCATACTTCTTACACCTGAGAAGACAGTGATGACAACTCCTGAGCTTGAAGAAGAGCTAAGTAATTCAAGTGTCAAATTGTTGACAGAGTCACGATTGCTTGAGATACGTGGAGAATTTGAAGTTGAGAAAGTTCTCATTTTCAACATTGATGAAGATGAGGAATACGAGCTTTTCGTAGATGCAGTTGTAATAATCGAGTAATTCATCGACAGATACTAATGTGAACATATTTTGAGAATTAGATAAGATGCTCGAAATCAGAAATGCCACTCAGGATGAAATACCTCTACTAAAGCAGATGTATATGACTGAGGTTGAAGAACACGAAAAAAGAGCTCAAACTTTTGCTAATGAATTGGTAAATCGATTCAAAACAATGTTGGCGTTCAAAAATGGTAATCTTTGTGGAACTGCATCGTGGGATATCAGGGGTGGTCTTGATGATGGCGTTGTTGAGATAATTGGCATTGGTGTAAATTCGGATTACCAACGTCAAAAGATCGCTTCAAGTTTGATTGATTCTGTGACTGATGAAGCGAATCGATACTATTCTGAGGCGGGGTACAAGCTCAGAATAATTATGTTATTCATGGAGAAGGGAAACGAAGTAGCTCATAAGTTTTACACATCAGTGGGTTTCGAGGAAGTTGCCTGCATTAATGGACTCTATCCTCATGATGATGGCTCAATATGGATACGTCATCTATAAGAAATCCCAAGGACTGATAAGAGACCTCTGCACATAGACCTCAGAGGGTTCATTGTGGAAAATCAAGATTTGAAGCTCATCTATCCTGGAAAGGAACCTCGTGAAAACATCATTTCCTCAAAGAGTTCAACGTTCAGTACGACACTACAGTATGGCGCTACTGAAAGGGACATGTGGGTTAACAGGATTTTCTGGAGCGACAATCTAAATGTACTCCATTACTTGTTGACTGATTCAGCTATACGAAATGCGATTGATGAATTGGGGGGCATCAAGCTTGTCTATATCGATCCACCATTCGGGACAGGGGATATGTATTATTCTCAAGGAAAACTTGCATACTCTGCGGAACTACAAGGACCAGACTACATTGAGTTTGTGAGAAGGCGGTTGATTCTATTACATGAGCTACTTGAGGAAGATGGTAGTATCTTTCTCAGAATTGACTATCATTTTGGTCACTATCTAAAGATAATCCTAGACGAGATTTTTGGACAAAGGAACTTCCGAAATGAGATTGTCATTAACAGACGAAGAAAGAGTGCACAAGAAACAAAGCGCTACAATGTTGCTAATGATGTTCTCCTTTTCTATTCCAAGACTGACGATTTCTATTTACAAAAGAAGATTCGGAAAAGACTCTGTACATTCTGCAGCCAAGAGAAAAAACCAGACTGGCATGCCATGATTTCTTCTGGTGTTAGAAACCCACCTGAAAGAGTGATTCTCGGTGAAACAAGACTACCTCCTAAGAAAATGCATTGGACATATCGACAGGAAAAGATTGACAAGCTTGAATCAGAGGGCAGACTTAGAATCAACAAGAAGTTGACCTATGTAGATTTGAAGGGGGAACAGGTCAAGGGAATGCCAGAGTATCTCCAATCCGATAAAGTCCCGGTTGACTCGTTGTGGATTGATTTGAAGGGGTACACTCATCGATGGAAATATCCATCTGAAAATTCAGAGGAACTTCTTGATCGTGTCATTTCTTCGTCTTCAAGAGAGAAGGATTTAGTTCTTGATGCATTTGCGGGATCAGGAACAACAGGAATAGTATCAGAGAAACTGGGGAGAAATTGGATTCTAATTGACTCTTCAGAAATCGCCATTCAGACAATACTCAGGAGATTGTTCAGTATGAAAAAAGGAATAGGAAACAGAGGAAAACTACTTACCCCAAGACCCTTTGTGCTTCATGAATGTATGAAATCAGTTAGGAAGAAATCTCAATGAGTCAATCAATAGGGACTCTCCAAGAGGGTTCTTTACATTCAAGCATCAAGGAGCTCTACACAAAAGGAGGTGCAGAAACGGAGATAGTTGTGGAAGGGTATGTGATTGATGTTGTACGTGATGGACTTCTGATAGAAGTCCAAACTGGGAATTTTGCGAAAATCAAGTCAAAGATATTATCACTGATCAAGAACCATCGAGTTCGTCTTGTGTACCCAATTCCTAAAGAAAAGTGGATTGTTCGTGAGAGTCCCGATGGGCTGAAAGAGCTTAGTCGAAGGAAATCACCTAAGCAAATGGATTTCATTGATTTGTTTGATGAGTTGGTCAGATTTCCAAGTTTTATTGCACACAATAACTTCTCTCTGGAAGTGTTACTAATAAAAGAAGAAGAGATTCGTCGTAAGGATGGAAAAGGAAGTTGGAGAAGAAGAGGATGGAGTATTATCGATCGGAAATTGATTGATGTTGAAGACAAGCGATTATATGAACAACCATCGGACTTCCTAGAATTCATCCCTGATTCATTGACGAAACCATTCAGAAATTCTGATTTGGCTGAAGTGTTAGGAATTCATACCAGAATTGTTCAGCGAATGACATACTGTCTTCGTAAGATGGACGCACTCAGAGTTGTTGGCAAAAAGGGAAACGCACTACTACTTGATACAATATGAACACGATTACTTCTTCTTTGCTAGAACATTCTGGATGTCTTGCAAATACTCATCTCCAGGAGTTCTCCAGCCATTAGAATCTCTGTCAAAGAGGTCATAGGGATGTGAATCCATACTCTTTTGTGAATCATGTACTGTTTGAATTAAGTAAGACGATAGATATGGACGCAGTATATCGAAGCCCTTCAGAAAACCCTTGAGATCATGAGCCGAGAGATTCATACTCATTGCATAGCGAGTTTTTGATTCCATTATGATGGTTGCTGGGAAAGGCAATTCATAGATACTGGATAGAATAGGGCTCTTAGGGCTTTTTAACTCGAAGAAACAGAATAGAGGTAAGAATTCCTCTGATTCACAAACTGCAGATCGATACCCCTTGATTATACCTTTTTTCTCAAGACGGCGAATTCTTTTGTTGACTTGTGCTTCTGATAGTGACAACAACTCTGCAAGCTTCTTCTGAGTTATTTCACCATCATCAAACATCAGTTTCAGAATTGATACATCATTGAAGTCAAAATCAACAATTGTCTGTACAGCATTCATTGGAGGTTTGAATTGTTTTTTGGATCGAATGTTTTTCTGGATCTGAGTCAACCATTTGTCCCAATCCCAGTTCCATCCAATGTCTGCGTCGTATTTTGAGTAGTCTGCACGTTTAACATCATAATCAGTTACATCAATAATGAAGAAATCCGATATGAGATCTGACTTCTGGCATTCCTCGAGAATTCTTCTCACTATTCTTGGAGTTGATAGTGAATAGAGTGAGTAGCCTAGGAATCCATTATACTTTCCATAGGTGGAACTGTAGTGGTATATTGTATCAATGGCATAGAAAATATCTGGCAGGTATTTGTATCCATCAAACATTGCATTGACAAGAAAGACATTTTCACCAAGACCCATTCTTCTCTCAAGCGCCATTACTCGAGTAGGACAGAGTACACCAGTTTCGCGGAGCCTCTTTATTCGATAACGAACGGTCCTTGCAGGAATGTCTACTATCTCGCTTACTTCCTCTGTAGACATTTTTGGCCCGAGCTGATCTAGAGCCCCGATGATATCCATATCTTTCCGGTCCGGTCTCTTTGTCGTTGGTGTCACTCTCGTTATTTTAATCGCCAAAATTATAATTAATATCACGTTTCTGAGCAATTCGATTATATTACGTTATTGGCAATCTTTATATTAAAGATTTGCCAGAAAAATACACAGGCGTGTGTTAATGGCAATAAGTGATTTCACACACTGCCAGATGCATACAAGCAATTGGTGGTTACGATGAGCCAACCTGTCAACCTGACAAAGAGCACTTTGCTCGTATTAGACAAGCTAGACAGAGATGGACCAATGAGTCCTCAAGACCTGGCAAAGTCGTCAGGACTTGCTATGAGAACAGTCACTCTGGCTCTAAAGACCCTTCTAAGTGGGAATCTATGCCGGAGAATTCCAAACTTGATGGACATGAGGAAACCTCTCTATCATGTTGATTCAGAAAAAGTCCGCGAACTAAGAAGAAATGCGGACATCTGGCGATCCATGGCACATCTTCGAGTCATGAGATAATCCATCATGTTTTGACCGCGGAATTTCTGCGGTCATTTACTTCATTTTATGAGTTTTGAAATTCAATCATTTTAGGAGCAGCCATCATTAAAGCAATTTCTTAGAACTGCATTCATGACAGCACCTCTAGCTACATCCATGTCTGGTAGACCTGCTATGAACTCATCGCACACTCTCATTGCAGGAAGTCCAAGTGGTGCAGGAAGTCCACAGCCATCATCAAGTCCAGATGAAACATCAACAATTCTGATTGTTTCGGGGGGAAGGCCAAAATCAGAAAGAACATTATACATGATCTCAAGAGCAGCATCACAAAGCACACAATGTTCACTAGAGTATACAATTATGCAACTGCATCTTCCACACTCTGTACGTAAAACCTCATATGAAAACTTCTTCAGCGCTTGAGTCATGTTCTGTCACCCAACAATATGGGAAAAAGGGAAAAATTGAATATAACCAGTATGAGCAAACAAACCCGAAATAGAATGCCCCATCTAGACGAATAGACCCAATCTAGAGAAGGTTTGATTTTCGAACTTGGAAATTTCGTGTGTTGAAGAGCAATTAGATTCTAGTCAGTTGTCTATGTCAAGTTATACCTTTACAAATGGCCATATCACACAGATATTACTAGAGCAATATGTGAATTTCCAAGTCATTTGCATACTAAATCAAGTGCTGATGTGAGGTCCATGAGTAGATCATCCGCATCTTCGATTCCAACTGACAATCTCACAGTTGATTCAGAGATGTTCATCTCTGCGAGAGCTTTCTCATCCAATCCATAGTGTGTTGTCAGAGCAGGAATACTAGCTAGACTTTCAACACCGCCTAAAGAAACTGCGTTAAGAAAGATCTTGAGAGAGTCAACGAAAGTGCTTGTTCCAGCTAAATCTGAATCTATCTCAACACTCATCATACCCCCAAATCCATCCATCTGTTTTTTGGCTACATCATGATGGGGATGACTTGGAAGTCCTGGATAGTGGATGCGTCGGATTCTCGAGTCTTTTTCTAACTTCTCCGCAAGATACTTTGCATTGGAGTTGTGTCTCTCCATCCTAACACTCAGGGTCTTGATTCCACGATCTAGTAGGAATGAAGCGAACGGATCCATGGTGCCTCCTAAAAGTTTTGCAGCACTACGTACTTCAGTCATAAGCTTGTTTGATCCAGAAACTGTTCCAGCGATGATGTCACTATGACCTCCCAGGTATTTGGTTGCACTATGCATTACTAAATCGATACCAAGTTTATGTGGTCGCTGATTGATTGGAGAACCAAAGGTACTATCTATCATACTAATCAATCCGGATGCTTTTGCAGCATCAGCTACCTTCTCTATGTCAACAATCTTCAGAGTTGGATTAGTAGGAGTTTCAAAGAAGACCAGCTTATACTTGTCACCAGAGTCTTGAATTCTATCAATTAATTCATCAGTATCAACATAGTCAACCTGAATTCCATTCTGAGGAAGTATCTTATTGAAGAGCTGAACTGTCCCACCATAGATTGAGTCACTCGAGAGGATTCTTTCTCCACCCTTCATGAGACCCATAACAGCAGAAGATATTGCCGCCATACCCGATGCTAGAACATGAGTATCCTCAGTTCCTTCAAGAGCACTGAGTTTTTCTTCAACGCTCTTAGTAGTTGGATTAGTCCATCGCGTATACACATGTCCTCCCGACTTTCCCTGAACTGCGTCAAGCATTTCCTGTTGATTCTCAAAGACAAAAGTTGAGGTTTGAGTTATTGGAACAACAGCAGGACCTGAAGTCTGCATGTGCGTACCTTGGACACAAAGTGTAGAAAGGTTTCTCTCCGTTTTCATAATAGGTAATCCTCCATTATAGTTGGAAACAAATGCCCGTAGAAACTATAGTGAGAATAAGAGATTAACTATATTAAACGTAATGAAGAGGCAATTACCTACGGTTCTTCGGGGATTATCAACCCAATAACAATGTATCCGAGAAGTCCAATCACGGTAAGGGTGAAGAGGAACATCAGGACTCGGACAAGTGTTGAATCCATGTTGTAATACTTTGCAATCCCACCACATACACCCAGAATCATTCGGTCTGTTTTCGAGCGATAAAGGCCAGTGCTTGGGGTATGACTAGGAGTTGGTATTTCCGCCATTCTACCACCATATGTTTTGTAGATATGGTAGATATTAAAGATTTAGAGGAGATTATCGCTACATACATAACCTCGTACTTGGAGTCCAGTCAAAGCATGAATATCATCGAAGCAATCAGAGCCCTCCCAAAAGTTGAGCTTCATGTTCATACCATGGGATCAATTCAACCTTCGACACTTCTGGGAATCATAAGAGAGGAAGGATTTGAAACACCTTATGATACAGAGCAGGACCTTGTGAAAAGATTCCAGTACACCAACTTTGTGCACTTCATTGAAGTTTATGTGGAGATAATTGACTACATCTCCGATGAGAAACACTTCGAACATATCACCTATGAAATGCTAAAGAATTCATCAGAGTGCAATACGCGTTATGTGGAGGCAAGTTTTTCTCCAATTGACCATATGCAGCGTAATTTGGAATTTTCAAAGATGGTGAGGGCAATCAACCGAGGAATAGACCAAGCAAGGGATTCCTTTCAGATTGATGCTAATATCAGAATTGACCTTGTTCGCAGTTCAACGCAAGAGGAAGCCATGGAGATTCTTGACCTTGTTGAGAAACATCCCAAAAACATTGTATCTATCGATATCGGTGGTGATGAAACAAGGTTTCCGCCAAAGCCATTTGCTGAAGTATATGAACGAGCTAGTGAGATGGGACTCCACCTTGTCGCGCACGCTGGAGAAGCTGCTGGACCTCGGTCAATTTGGGATGCAATTGAGTTCTTGAAGGTAGAACGGATTGGACATGGTGTGAGTGCACGTGAAGATCCAAAATTGGTTAACTTTCTCAAAGAAAAGAAGATTGGTATTGAAATGAATCCGGTGAGTAATATAAGAACAAGAGTTGTTGAATCAATCCAAAATCACCCTATTCGAGACTTCTTTGACAAAGGTCTGTTGGTCACAGTCAACAGCGATGACCCTTCATTGTTCCATACTGATTTGAACAACGAGTATATTCAGATCCACAAGCACCTAGCCTTCTCAATTCAAGAATTACATCAACTATCTTTTAATGGTATTAAAACATCGTTCATCACTGAAAACAAGAAAATGGAATTGAGAGAAGCGTTTTCAGAGGAGTACAGTAGGATTGTGAGTCAAATTGAGTCAAAGCACTACTAATCATCAACTGAACGCCAAGCTAGATATGTACCCACAGTTTCTAAGGGATGCCATTTTTTGGCAATTTCCTCAACCTGTTTCTGAGTAGGCACTTCAGCAAGCCCATAGAGTTTCATAACGCCTTTTCTGACACCAAGGTCTCCTGCAGCAATGACATCCAATCTGCCTAGTGCGAAGATTAGATACATCTGAACTGTCCAAATGCCTACTCCTTTAATCTTAGAGAATAGGGCAGTAATTTCAGCAGTAGAAAGTTCTGAGAGAGATTCTGTCTTCCGATATTTCCAGAGAAATCCACCCCTACCAAAGGCTTCTGCAACATTATGGATGTAGGAAGCTTTCTGCCTCGAGAGTCCAACAGATCTCAACTCCTCTTGTGTTTTGGCAAGGACTCTGGTTGGTGTTAGTTGCCCGACAAGTTCAAGAAACCGGTCGTGAATTGTTTTGGCTGCTTTGTATGCCAGCTGTTGATAGAGTATGGATCTCACAAGCATATTGAATGGCGGCTGATGTGATGGTTCAAGTTTAATCTTGGCATTTCTTAATGCACTCTCAAGCTCTGGTACCTGTTTTGCGAATTTATCAAGAGTCTTTTTTGTGAAGACATTGGTCATTGTGAGAGTGATTTGCAAGATATTCGTATTAACTATATTCATGTCTGCCATTCATTCGATAATAGAATTAATAGAAACTATTTTCTGAATCTTGATACCTGCACAAGAGCCGCCAAAGGGAGCAATGGAATCGGTATCGTCATTGTCACCAATGCAATGATTCCCATTATGACCAGTATAGCTGCGATTGTTCTGAGAACTTCACTTCTGCTGATATCCCCACTGATAAAAAGCCAGAATCTTCTCACAACGATTGCGGAGAGAATGAACCAGACTAGACCAAATACTATGTAGTGCAAAGTTATCGAAAGGCTGATTGTCCAAGGGAATGAAAACTCGAGAGGGAAGTGTCCCCAAGAGGGATGCGCAGTCCATGATAGAACTCCGAATGATGTTGAAACCCAGATGGACCATCTTGCGGGATTAAAGGCTGGCAAGTAAAAGTGTATCGCTGATGGGAGTAACATGAATAATAAGAGTGGGACTACAAAACGTTCTTTCGTATCCCAATCAATAATGTTTGGTTCAAGGGGATGACTCCGTCTAGCCCTTTTTACGAGAATTACTGAAAATACAACACATCCTGATATAATGAGGAGAATGGAACTAGAGGTAGCCACAAGAAGAGGCATATTCTTTGGTTCAGGATCACTATCATAACTTCCAGCAACTCCAGCAATCGGATACCAACCATACCCAATATAATCATCCCACCAATTACCTATCCAGATATTTCCTTGACCTGCATCGTTTGCGTGTTCAAATTCGTTAGCCAAAAATGAGTTCCTGCTAATTCTATTATTATCACCCGCGATCCAGAGTCCATATTCATTATGATGAATGGAATTGGTTTCCAGAGTGCAGTTTTTTTCATCCGACCACAGGTTGAAACCAAGATAGTTGTCGTAGACAGAATTGTTTGTGACAATGGTATTCTCTGCGCTCCATAATTCCATACCAAAGTAATTCTCTGAGATGGAATTATTCACTATCAAACCATTAAATGAACTACCGATGGTCAGACCTTCATCTTCATGATTTTGTATAGTATTATTCCTAATCTCAAACCCAATACTCCCAGAAACTAATAATCCACCATGTGCGTTATACCCGCCAATCATTTCGTTCGAGAGCACGACTAATTGGTCAGTATCTTCAGTGTAAAGCTCCCAGGTATGAAGACTGCTTACCCGAGAATTTGAAAGAATAAAGAAGGTGCAATTTGTTGTGTGTAAACCATTCCATTGTGCAGTTATGTCGCATCTATCAACCTGACAGAAATCCGAGTCATCTATGAAGATTGCATCAGCCCGAGAAGATAGCATCGAATCCACAATCTTGCCATTTGTGACGTTTCGGAAATACACACAAAACTGACGAGGCATCATTTCATACACATCAGCATCTAGAACACAATCTTTCACAATGAAGAATGCATCAGTATCTGTAATGTTGATGCATGTTTGGTTTGCAAATATGGAGAGGTTTTCGATGATGAAGGGACTACTCTCAGTTCCATTCCCAGGCCATCCTTGAGATACAAAATCTGAGTTACCAGAGATTGTTATCTGGGAATGAGGTGTAGCATCATTCAAACACCAATTGGGTAGGGTAATGGACATTTGGTTTTCGTTTAAGAGTACAGGAACATGTGCTAGCTGAACCATGAATGAAAATAACAGTAGAAAACACGTCATGTAGATAAACTTGCTATTGACCCGATGTTTGAACAATAAAATAAACCCCCAAAAAATATTCACATGATGTCAGATAAACCATGTGTCCTATTTAGACAAAAACGATCTAAGTATCACTATCAGGGTTTGGAATCTTGAGAGTCTGCACCAGAGATTATTGAACCTAGGTGTCCAGGTGGAGATATTTACCATCTACCTTCTTAGTAGAATTTGTGAAACTGCTCAGATAGACAATGTAATATTGGTCACCCAATACATAAAATTTGGAGGTTTATTATGCAATCAAAAACACCAAGTTTCAACGAAATCATCACCTTCATTGCTCAGCTTGTTCCAGACATTCCTGAACCAAGTGAGATAATGTATGAAATTGAACACAAAGGCAAGGTTCTCTGGCTTGAAGGATGGTGTGACGGTTGTATTGCTAGCAAGGGATTCCCACCCAAGGGCAAAGGAAAGCTGCAAGAGAAATTAGATTATCTCAGAGAGTTGACACCAGGATTCTTAGAAGAGAGAGCCGTGAAAAGGGAAATGAAAGTGGAGTATTCAGGATTTATTCCATTAGATGACAAAGAGTTTCTCTATGGTGTATCTTGGGCTATTTTCAAGGAATAAACTCTTGATACGTGTAATTAATCTAGTTTCCTCTGTTTTACAAGTCCTATGCATAGTTTTGTCAATCATACTCCCCAGTATGCTTGTAGGAAATCCCACCATCCTTCATGTGGAAACTGCATTGCAAGGTAGTCATCGCCGTTCCAATAGACGTTGTTGGTGAAAGACCCGTAGGAACCTGGGAAGAAGATTCCCAAACCTTCAGCTGAAGCCAATGCATTGCTTGTCTTTACATACATTGATTCCACGAGAGTTTCATATAGTTCAGATGCACCTTGAACATCGTTGATCGCCAAATAATTGACAAACGTTGGTAAATCGATGTACGCCTCCCAACCATATTGGGACCACCCTAGATTGCCTTCTCCTTTGGCTTCAGATATCATTTCATGTGTTGCGTCCCTATCGTCAAGGAGTAGATTTTCCAAAACATCCGTCATCTGTCCAAGTTGCTCCACTATCAAATCGATAGAGCTCATGTCAATTGCTGCTAGCTCGACAAGCCGTGAAGCAGGTCGTAAAGCTTCATAGTAAGCAATATAGTTGTCCACTATTGTCATGGATAGGTCGAATGCA
>JBHLRQ010000052.1:0-21074 GCA_048882385.1 Candidatus Thorarchaeota archaeon
ATGTGGTTCACCCTTGACCTCTAGGAGGGAAAATAATTGACTCTGAGAGTTGCGATTCCTGACACTGCTTTGACTGATTGTTCAGACCTACGACAGAAAACCGAGAAAGCTGGTTCAATTGCTCGAGCACTAGCAGTGTTTCGTGTGGATGCTGTATATATCTACGATACAGGGGCCCTCACTGCTAGTAGAAAACGAGATGCGGATCTACTGACAAAGTTACTCAGGTTCATGGACACACCACAATACCTCAGAAAAAGGATATTTCCAAAATCTCCCTCTCTCAAATATGCAGGTATTCTTCCTCCGCTGAGAATCAGAAGCCATCCTTTGGAGAGCACTAAGTCTGAACTTCAGGAAGGTGCTGTAAGGTGGGGTGTTCAAGTTCGGGTTGGTAAGATTGACTTGGGCCTCAATAGTCACGTCAACTATCCCAAGACAATAAGTGAACGTGATCCGACATTATTCCGAATTATGAAGACATCGCCCCATATTACACTCGAAGTTATTGATCGAGATGATGTCGAAGAATATTGGGGATTCAAAGTCGAACGTGTTCGTGAGCTCAGTAGTCTGCTGAAAGAGGCTGAGGATACTACTAGAATCGGTTTTTCGAGGAATGCACCCCTCTTTCATAGAATTGAATCAGATCTGAAATCGACAATTGCAGGGACTCAGTCTATACTAGCAATATTCGGTGGTCCAGGTCATGGTATCCTTGAGGTCTTTAAAGAAGATCGAGAAACCGTCAAGTCAAACATTGATTTCTGGGTAAATACAATTCCTGATCAAGGCACCGAAACGGTACGTCTTAATGAAGCAATACTAGTTAGTCTTGGTGTTCTAAACAGCTCGTTTGGACAACTTATTGCTAAACCCGGCTATTATGAATGAAACGCTAATGCATGCATGCGTGACCTTTATAGAAGAAATTGGATAGATGAATTGGAAGATTCAGTGAGGATTCATTGATGCAGTCTGAAAGGGTGAAGAAGCTTCGCGACCAAAGTGTAGGAACAAAGCCCTACATCTCATCTGAGAGAGCTGAACTCCTTACAGATTTCTACCAGAGTGGGGGTGCAGACATGGTTTCAACACCTGTTGCAAGAGCTCTGGCGTTCAAACATATTCTGGAAAATAAGACAATCTGCATCAATGATGGAGAGTTAATTGTTGGAGAGAGAGGTCCAGCACCACGGGCATCACCCACATATCCAGAACTATGTTGTCATTCACTCAACGATCTTGATATCGCAAACTCTCGAGAAAGAACTCCGTTTCTGTTGAGTGAATCTGTTCGAAAAACCTACCGCGATGAGATTATACCCTTTTGGACTGGAAGGACAATGCGTGAACGAGTGTTCGAAGCAATGTCTGATGAGTGGATGGCTGCATTCGATGCTGGTGTGTTCACAGAGTTCATGGAGCAAAGAGCTCCTGGACATGCCATCTTGGACGACAAAATCTATCACAAAGGTTTCTTAGACTTCATTGATGATATCGAGAAACATCTGTCCAATCTCGATTATCATAACGATTCTGAAGCATACGACAAGGAACAGGAACTGAAAGCGATGAAGATTGCTGCTGAAGCAGTCATTTTCTTTGCTAGACGTCATGCAGATATGGCACGAGAACTTGTTGAAGTTGAAACTGATTCTAGAAGGAAAGAAGAACTCCTTCGTATTGCAGAGATATGTGAACACGTCCCTGCACATGCACCTCGTAACTTCTGGGAGGCATTACAATCATATTGGTTTGTTCATCTTGGTGTCATCATTGAACTCAATGTCTGGGACAGTTTCAACCCAGGCAGGCTAGATCTGAACCTTTTCCCGTTCTATGAGAGAGAACTCAGAGATGGAACTCCCACAAGAGATTATGCAAAGGAATTGCTACAGTGTTTCTGGATTAAGTTCAATAACCAGCCTGCTCCCCTTAAGGTTTCAATCACAGAACAACAGAGTGGAACCTATCAGGACTTTGCTTTAATTAACACTGGTGGTCTAACACAGGATGGCAAAGATGCTGTTAATGAGTTGTCATACCTGATTCTTGAAGTATGTAATGAGATGCGATTGATTCAACCAAGTGTATGCATCCAACTGAGTAATGAAAATCCAGAACAGTTTCTGATGAGTGCAGTTGATGTTGTCAAAGAGGGTTTTGGACAACCATCGATGTTCAATACTGATGTTATATTGAAAGAGTTTGTCCGAGCTGGAAAGTCTATCGAAGATGCCAGGACTGGTGGTCCTAGTGGTTGTGTTACAATCAGTGCTTTTGGGAAAGAGAGCTGTATTCTGACTGGCTACTGCAATTGGCCAAAGATACTAGAAATCACACTAAACAACGGAATAGATCCTCGAACTAGTGAGAAAGTGGGTATTGAAACTGGTAATCCTATTGATTTCAAATCATTTGATGAACTATTTTCAGCATATAAGAAACAGTTGGCATATTTCATTGATCTCAAAATCAAGGGTAACAACATCATCGAGAGACTCTATGCAAGATACATGCCCGCTCCCTTCATGTCGTTACTCTTTGATGATTGTATAGCAAAGGGGAAGGACTACCACGATGGAGGGCCCCGCTACAACTCCACATATATCCAAGGAGTTGGAATGGGGACTATCTCTGACTCACTCTCAGCAATCAAGTATCACATTTTTGATAAAACTGAGTTCACCATGGAGGAGCTATTGAAGGGACTGAGAACTGATTTTAAAGACAACGAAGTTATGAGAATGACCCTTCTCAACAAGACTCCAAAGTATGGAAATGATGATGACTATGCAGACAAACAAGCAAAAGATGTGTTTAATGCATATTTTGACCTCATAGATGGTCGTCCTAATACAAAGGGTGGCGAGTACCGTGTGAACCTGCTACCTACTACAGTCCACGTCTACTTTGGACAGATGACTGGTGCAACACCCGATGGTCGAACAGCTAGCTCCCCATTGTCCGATGGTATCTCTCCGAGTCATGGTGCTGACACAAAAGGTCCTACTGCAGTCATCAAATCAGTAGCGAAAATTGATCACTGGAAGACTGGAGGAACACTTCTTAATCAGAAATTCATGCCAGAGGTTCTGGCCGATGCTGAGGGGCGAAGGAAACTCGGTGACCTTGTGAGGACCTACTTCAAACTTGGTGGGCATCATATTCAGTTCAATGTCATCAAGGCGGAAACTCTCAGAAACGCTCAAGCCCACCCTGAGAACTATCAGAACCTCATTGTCAGAGTTGCTGGTTACTCAGACTACTTTGTGAATATTGGGAAGGACCTCCAGAATGAGATTCTTGCACGGACAGAACAGAATCGATTCTGATTTGGAAATTGAAATGCAGGTTCTACGAAAGAATGAAAACAATCCGTAACGAATGTATTCCTGTGGTCGGGATATGGAAGACGCACAGGTGAATACTGGGTGGTCCCTTAGAATCAATGGTATCTTTCCAAGAGTTATTCTCTGGCTAGTGATTTCAATTGTTGTTGATCTTCCAGGGCTCTATTCTGTATCAGGGTCAGGATGGAATTCTACTAGTATCCTAAGACAATCCTTGGGAGAGATTTCCAGTACCGCTTTTCTTGGGGTCTTGTTCTTTCTTGGTGCAAATCTCTTTCTATCATCTCAATTCGTTAGAACTTATGAAAGAAAACAACAACTGGTAAAGCCTTTCATCATGTTTCTATTATTGACAGCTCTGTATCTCGTATTTCATTCAATCATTATATTCAATACTTTCACACAATTTGGAGAAGTTGGTGCTGAGATCAATCTGGCATTTGTCTACGGAGCACTTCTTGCTGTACCTATAGTTTCTTTCATTTTTTGCTCACTGGCTGCTGGACTTGCAATCATAGTTGATGACTGGAGAAGTAGCACAATAGCAGGTTGCAGTCTATTTCTTGTAGTAAATCTCTTTCTTGGAATGCCTCACGCTCCTGCACTCTACCCTGAGATATCACTCTTCAGTCCCTCTCATTTCTATCGAGCAGTAATGCTAGTACTTTCTGGTCTCTTTTCCCTAGTACCACTATCTATTCAAAATTGGGCTGGACTGTATTCACTCAATTATATAATCGCACCATTGATTGTCTACATCACTCTATCTTTGATTTCAGTTTGGGCCATAATACAGTACGGAAAAGAGAATCAGCAACGACGACAATTATTACACAGATCTGATACAATCCAGGAGACTGAACAAGAACAGAGGGAAGAGACGAGACTTAGAAATCGACTAAAGGCACGAAGGAGAGCTGTGTTGGTGGGCTTTTTGGTATTCAGCTTGTTAATACCTATCAGTGGATATTCATACACATCAAGTAGAGCATATGACATACGCACGGTAATCTATGAAGACGTGCTTCAACCAACGAACGGTGAACTATTCTACGAATCATTCACCACCGAGGTACTCCCTCCAGATATCACTCAGTGGATTGGATTTCCACTAGACATCATTGAATGGGGGCAAAGTCCAAGTTCAATTACATTTGAGTACGTGTTCAGAGCTGGATTCATACAAGATTTCTTCAATATGAATGAAAGTAGCCGTTGGCGGTTATCGCGTAGTATTATCCTAGAAGCTGACCAGACACAGTACTTGTACAATACCTATTCTGGACTTGATGAGCTTGGCGGACCGCATTACTGGGTGTTTCGGTTCCGTAGTGATGATTGGACTTCTGAACAAGTCGGACTAAGAATAAGAATCTCGGTGGTTCTTAGAGAAATGCCAGAGATATAATCAACCAAAACTAACGACGTACTTCATTCTGGCCATCATCTCTTCTTCTTTTACCCTTTATCCTTAGATTTCAATAGAGGATTAATTATATAGAGTACTCCAAAGGTCAACCACAACACCGACCACATCACTCGCGCAAAAAAGCTTGGGTAAAAGTATGTATAGATGAAGGTGTCCATGGGAGATAGTTGCATAAAAGCAGGCTCTGGTTCGATGAAGAACCATGAGTAATCCAAAGGAATGGGAAAGAGGGAACATCCAGTAATGTTCCAATAGTATATCCCTGCAGATGGACTCACTTTTGCAGCTACTAAATTCAGATGCATCTGATACACAATTGGGAGGTATACGATGAAGAGGGCAATGAGTATCACACTTCTGATTGGATGAGTCTTCAGATTATCTATAATCACCCCTGTTCTACTTCCAAAAGAAGGAGTAGTAGGTCCTTGCGAAGTATCCCTTGTTCCCTCTTGAGATTTCCACCATGACTTTTCTTTCTTCTCGTCATTTTCATCAATCCACTCTGTACTCGATTCGGCCTCTGTCTTTATCTTGTGGGAAAATCTCACTAAGGCATACCCCACAATGAATTGAATCGGGATTGGCCCAACATATGCAAAGATCATCCATTGAACAACATAGAACATCCCATAAAGACCAAGGATTATTGGAGGAACGAGTGAGAGATATCCTACAATCATGACACTTCTTCTAGAAATATCATTGATATGGTATCGGATCACTTGAGCTGCAAAGAGGATATTCAAGAACCAAATTGGAAATGTAATGAAGAGAATGGTGGGATTCAGAGGAACTAGCCCATAACCCTCCACACCAATTCCCATTGGATTGGAGTGAAGGGGAGCAGGAAAATATGACCAGAGAACTGCTATGACCATTAGGTCAACATAATATCCTTCTAGGTAACTATAGCCGCCACCCAGTGATACAACCGAAACAGGACACAACAGAGTGACTGCTACCATTAAAATGAATATTAAGTCCGTTGAATGTTCGATAACTTTGTCTTTGATCCCTACCACTCCTTTTGCCTCAATTTCTCCATGATTGTGAGAATTGGTATGCTAGCACCTTGCTAATACACTTTCCCAATTCCTTCTTGAGTCTAAAAAAGAAGTTCAATCATTTTGATGAATCTGTGAAGTTATGTTATAGAGCAATGTTAAAAAGGATAGTAAAAAGGCTCGTGACAAGTTAGTACGAATAGCCCCAGTCTAGAGGCCGTTCGATACGGATATTATTGTGGTGTTTGATTTGGCACACAGAAAGAAGAACGCACCAAGGCGTGGAAGTCTAGCATACTTACCACGAGGTAGAGCTTCTAAATTCGTGCCCCGTATCAAGAATTGGCCTGAGTACAATGACTCGGCTGCAAAACTACTTGGTTTCATCGGCTATAAAGCCGGTATGACACATGCGGTGATGACTATCGATAATCCAAACAGTCCCTTCAAGGGGCAAGAAACCGTAGTTCCGGTCACTGTCATCGATACTCCACCGATAAGACCATTCTCAATTCGTGGTTATGAAGCCACGCCCTATGGT
Organism: Candidatus Thorarchaeota archaeon; assembly: GCA_048882385.1. GTDB lineage: Archaea > Asgardarchaeota > Thorarchaeia > Thorarchaeales > Thorarchaeaceae > SMTZ1-45. Next base: position 6,334 of record JBHLRQ010000052.1, read on the forward strand.
CTAAAACTAGTTAGTGAGGTTCTTGCAGAAACTCTCGCAGAGGACTTACGGAAAGCCATGCCCTTTCCCAAAGACTATGATCATGAAGCCAAGATGAAAGAGTTCGAGGAGAAACTCGACTCACTTGCCGAGATTAGGATGCTAATCCACACTCAGCCAAGACTTGCTGGAGTATCGAAGAAGAAGCCTGACATTACAGAGTACAAAGTAGGCGCCCCCAGTGTGATAGAAGCCTTTGAATATGCTCAGAGTGTTCTAGGTACAGATGTGCGTGTCGCTGATATCCTCAATGAGGGGATTCTAGTTGATAGCATTGCTGTGACAAAAGGACACGGTTTTCAGGGTCCTGTACGTCGCTGGGGTGTACGAATTCTTCAACACAAATCCCGAAAGACAAAGCGTGGTGTGGGTTGTATTGGTCCATGGACTCCTACTAACATCAGGTATTCCGTACCTCGTCCAGGACAAACTGGTTTTCACACTCGGACCAGCTTTAACAATAAAGTCATGAAGATGGGTGAGCGTGGTGAAGAAATTACACCCTCCGGAGGTTTCGTAAACTACGGAGTGATACGTGGCGACTACATAATGCTTCACGGATCTATCCCTGGTACAGTGAAGAGACCAGTGAGATTCAGATTCGCTATTCGTCCAAAGAAGAAACACGTGGATGCACCCTCTCCGGTGAGCTATATCAGCACATCCTCAAAGCAGTAGGAGATGATTATCTATGGCAAGTGTGAAAGCATTTACATTGAAGGGCAAGGTCATCAAAGAGAGGGTAACACTACCTTCCCATTTTGACACACCCTACCGCCCGGATGTTATTAAGAGAGCAGTCTTAGCAGTACAATCACGAAAACGGCAACCCCACGGAGTTGACGAACTAGCTGGAAAGCGGAACACTGCCCAGAGCTGGCAGACTGGACATGGTAGGTCAAGAATGCCACGTATAAAGGGAAGTGGTACAAGTGCAGCCAACAAGGCTGGATTTGCTCCTGGCACAGTTGGAGGTCGTGTTGCACATCCTCCTGAAGCACGAAAAGTACTCGTTGAGCGTATCAATACAAAGGAAAATCGACTAGCAATTCGTTCAGCCATCGCTGCTTCCGCAAATCCTGAATTTGTCAAGGCACGTGGTCATAAGATAGAAAATATTCCTCAGATACCGATGGTAGTAAGTGACAAGTTAGAATCCATGTCCACTACAAAGGAAGTCTTTGAGGCATTGATTCTTTTGGGTTTAGGAGATGACCTTGATAGAGCTAGTAATGGTCGTAATATCAGGGCTGGAAAAGGGAAGATGCGTGGCCGAAAGATGAAGACTCCCAAGTCCCTACTCATAGTAGTAGGTACAGACTCTGGAATTGGAAAGGCAGCTCGAAATCTTCCTGGAGTGGATATCACAGAAGTTCACGGGCTAAACGCTGAACTGTTGGCTCCTGGAACACATCCCGGTCGCCTAGTGGTCTGGACAAGATCCGCCATAGACAGGCTTCAGAAGGAGAACCTATTCATCTGAGGTGAGTGTGATGAGAGATCCAAATGAAATCATTATCCGCCCCGTTGTCACAGAAGCCAGTCTTGAGGCTGTGGATGAGGAGAACAAGCTCATCTTTTATGTTGTCAGAACAGCGAACAAGAACACAATCAGGTGGGCAGTAGAGTCCCTATACGAGGTTGTTGTTGAAAAAGTCAATACTATGATAATGCCCGATGGAAAGAAGAAGGCATTTGTCAAACTGGCACCAGAATATAGTGCCGCAGAGGTTGCAACAAGCCTCGGGATATTCTAAGGAGGTCTTTGAATGGGTAGACGAATTCTGGTTCAGCGAAAAGGTCGAGGAACAACCCAGTGGAGGTCTCCACGCCACAAGAAGATTGCACCAGCAAGACATCCCAAATGGGCTCCAAACAAGACCTATGTGGGTACTATTGTAAATCTTCATCATGAGTCTGGTAGAGGTGCCCCTCTTGCTGAGATTCGATATGAAGGTGAGTCAAAGATTCACTTCATGGTCGCTCCTGAAGGTGCTCAGGTTGGTCAAATTGTAGAGTGTGGAGAAGAGGCATCATTAGCAAACGGTAACACACTGATCCTCGAACATATTCCTGAAGGTACTCCTGTCTATAACATAGAAGGTAGTCCTGGTGATGGAGGAAAATATGTCAAGTCATCAGGTCTTGCAGCCACAATTGTGTCAATTGACAAATCAAAGGCTATGGTCAGATTACCTAGTGGTAGGCAAAAAGCTTTCAGTCCAAGATGCCGAGCCACAATCGGTATTGTAGCTGGTGGTGGACGCCAAGAGAAACCCTTCTTGAAGGCTGGTGCAGTCTGGCATCATACTCGAGGAAAAGCAAGAAAATGGCCTGTTGTTCGAGGTGCTGCAATGAATGCTGCATCACATCCACATGGCGGTGGTTCTCATCAATCACCTGGTAGACCAACTACTGTGAGTAGACATGCTCCACCTGGACGTAAGGTGGGCAATATTGCGGCTAGAAGAACTGGTCGCAAGAAGTAAATGAGATGAGAGGAAGCTTCCTCTCCTCCCTTTTTTATTTTGAAAGTATTGTATGCTAGTAATACTAGGAACCATATCTCCCTAGTTCTTCAGCATTTCAGAGGACTAGATATGCGTCTCATAGCTGTGCACTTGCCCGAGAAGATTGTTGAAGACATTCAACGCCTAGTGGACAAGGGACTCTACCCCAACAGATCTGAAGCGATTCGAAATGCAATCAGAGACCTGTTAAAACGTGAGTTGTGGGAGTCCACCTTAAACTCCAGTGGAAGGATGAGTGAGGTTATCGGATAATGAAATCATTGATTGATGCCGCACGAGAACACAGTCGTGGTGAACGAAGTCAATCTTCAGTTCGCGATATGGGACAAGCACGCATTGTTGTTGTGGGCTGCGGTGGTGCAGGTAATAACACAGTGAAACGGCTCATGACTATTGGTATCCAAGGCGCTGAGTGCATAGCAATAAACACCGACCGTCAACATCTCTCAGTTACAACAGCACACAGAAAACTCTTGATTGGTGAACGAATTACTCGTGGATTAGGCGCTGGTGGTTACCCACATGTGGGTAGAGCAGCCGCAGAAGAATCAACTGGCCAATTGACAGAACTTCTACGGGACGCTGATCTAGTTTTCATTGCTGCTGGAATGGGTGGAGGTACTGGTACTGGTAGTGCACCAGTTGTTGCTGAGATTGCTAAGAATAGTGATGCAATAGTTGTGGGGGTCATTACAATGCCTTTCAACCTTGAGAGAACACGTATTGACAAGGCAAAAACTGGTCTGGCACGTTTGCAGGAGAATGTAGACACTGCAGTTGTTATTGACAATCAAAAGTTGATGGAACTAGTTCCTGACTTGCCCCTTGAAGAGGCATTTGGAGTTGCAGATGAAGTATTAGCAAATATGGTAAAGGGAATCACTGAAACCATAACAATGCCTAGCTTGATCAACCTTGACTATGCTGATGTTCGATCCATCATATGTAATGGTGGGGTTGCCCTAGTTGGGCTTGGAGAGGCTACTGGTGCCGATCGTGCAAATGAAGCAATAAAGAATGCTCTAAACAGCCCCCTCCTAGAAGTTGAATGGAGTGGTGCAACAGGAGCATTGATTCATATCACCGGTGGACCTGATATGAGTCTGGCTGAATCAAACAAGGTTGGTGAGTTGGTTTCAGAAAAGATGAGTCCCAATGCCAATGTCATATGGGGCGCTAGAGTTGACCCAAGGCTCAGTGGTGTTTTGCGAGTGATGCTAATCCTTACTGGTGTGAAAAGTCCTCAGTTACTTCCACGATCAAAGGAAGAGCGAAGTTTCTCATCAACAACCAAGCGTCTTGCTGAATTTGGTATAATTGGCTCACAGTCCACAATGATTGGTTCAAAAGAAGCACGAGCCCGGGCTTTTGGCAAGATCGCTGATTCACCAGAACGAACATGGGAAGATCGGCTGAAACCATTAGAACGAACACTTGCCCGAAAGTCACCAAAGGAAAAAGAGATCAAAAAGAGAGAGATTGAGGAGCTTGGTTTACGAAGACTTCTCTAAGATGTAAAGATTATCGCAGCGAAAAACCTCGTTATGCCTAGTTATGACTCAGGGGTGTATTTGCGTCACATGTTCACATGTTCATGGCAACTACTATGCTAGACCGTGTTCTTTCAACCAGTCATCTGCAATGACTGCGACTCGCTCATAGAGAGGACCACTTCCCTCGATACCGTCCTTACTTATTCGAATCTTATTCATGACGAGGATTATCCCTGTATCTGGGTAGAACTGGACTCCTCCAGGCGGGAAAGTCTTCTCGAGCTCCTTTGCAAGCCCCTCAAGGCTAATCTCTTTCTCTGCCACCGAGAACGAAACAATGCTGGAACCATAAAGGAATATCTTTGGAATGGTTGCTCCATCATCATCTGTAACCTCTGAGAGAACTATGCTTAGAGTGTTCTGGTCGATTCCTTTCAGGGTACCAGAATAGGTCTTGCCTGTGTTGATTACGACTTCAACAGTAGCACCCACAACAGCTGCGAGTTCTCGGTTGAAGGCTCTCATTGCTGCGACTTCAGACATTTAGTTTCACCACTAAAGCAATCTAATTCAGACTGGAGGGCAAATTCAACTCGTTTTAAAATTGGTGCTAGCACAGTATACAGTCTATCGGTGCTTAAATTGTTCAGTCTATCACCACATCACGGTTCAAACTAGAGTAGAGGCCAAAACTATGGCAACAACACAACTACAAGAAGCAAAAACAGGACCTATACATCCTGTTTTGACAACCACATGGAAATCCATTGGCCTCATTAAGTTAGGAGGAATCATGCTTACCATTGCAGTGGTCTGGAGGATTGTAGATCAGTTTGTACTCGGTCTTGGTGCAACATGGATGAACATCTTTCCGTCAAAGCTGTTTCCATTTTTGATTATTCTCGGCTTTTTCTGGAAGTTTAGACAGAACGAGATTGACTTGGTTCTGGGTCTCTCTCGAGACAGAATACGAGGCCATCTTGCAGTTGGTATCCTAATTGGAACCATACTCGTAGTGGGAATCGACTTCGGTGGGACCATAATCTATGCGCTCTTGCTTGATCCCACATATCCACTACAACTCTACATCCTCAATGAAGGACTGCTCGGATACATGCTTGTCTTCTTCCTGACCAATGCGTTTCTCGAGGAAACTCTGTTTCGAGGACTCCTAATCAACGGGTTCAAGACTCGGTTGTCACTCAACAGATCAATTATGCTCTCTGCAATACTATTCGGATTCTGGCATGCTGGCTGGCCCATCATCAATGGTGGAGAGGGTGTTCTGATTCAAGTATCTTCAATGGTGTTCTTCACAACAATCCTTGGAATTTTCTTTGGAGTATACTATGTGAAGTTCACTTCTGGAAAATCACTCATTGGACCAATTACAGTTCATACAATCATCAATTTTGTCAGTGAATGTTTCAAGATCGGTCCCGAACCAGTAATCCAAGGTCCCGACCTAGTCTTTTCCAATAGCGGGCTGATGTCTGTCACGCTACTGATGTTTCTCTTTAGCTTCATCCCTCTCGGGTTCTTTCTCTCAAGATATCGGATGGAACGTGTCGAAAATCTGTGGCAAAAGGCAAGAGGAAAAGGAAACACTGAAACTACTCTGAAGATTTGATAATGAAAAGAAGTGAGGTTTAGATAATGCAAATAGGAACAGACTTGGTAGTACTCTCAAGCATTTCAACAGTAATCATCTCTGCAGTGATTGGAACATACTTGGGTCGAAAATGGTATAATCAGCAAGTCCGGCTCATCACGGACTTACCCCTGGTCTTTGCAATAGCATTCGTTAGTCAGGCATTCAACATCACAATACTGACTCTCCAACACACAGGAATTCTGGAAACATCCATGATACTCTTCCGAATTCGTTCAATCACGATTGGTGGTTCAATCACTCCGATTCTGGGTGCGCTCCTACAGATCTGGCTACCTCGGATTCAGAAGTATCACAACAAGATGGTCTATCTGCTCACTCTTTACTGGGTGTCAATAGCCATTTTTGGAGCAACTGAAGCATTAGTCATGATTTTGACAATCCCTGTGATGATAGTCCTCGGGATTATGATGATGTTCACATTCATCATCACTTGGAGAACCGGACGTCTGAAAGAGGTTCGAAGCGAACTCATGATAATCTCAGTACTTTTTGGAATGGCCAGTCAGATACTACGTGTTCCTCTCATGACCACTTCTCTGTTCTATCTGCCCGACGTGCTGTTGACAATCTCAATGCTTGTCACTGCGATTGCATTTGCCAATCCCTGGTATCATAGAGAAGTTCGGGCTAAGAGAGAGGAAACTCCACCCATGGTTTCAAGCCACGAGTATTATTAACTGAATGTGAAATGATGTACCGCCAAAATACACTGACGATCCTTTCCAACAGTTAGCTCCCTAGGGAATCGGTTATTAGTCTCTCATTCAGCAGCTGGATTGGGTGTCATTCCAATGGTGACTCAGAAGCATTTCGCTAGGCACTATCTTCGTGAAGAGGTCTTACCTTCCGTCTACTGTCCGGGCTGCGGAGCTGGAGAGGTCAGTTCAGCCTTTCTGAAAGCAGTTGGAGACTTGGGTCATGAGGACTTGAGTAAGTTTGCATTTGTTTCTGGAATCGGGTGCAGTGCCTGGATTCCATCACCACACTTCAAGGCTGACACATTACATACCACTCATGGCAGAGCCATTGCATTTGCAACAGGTCTTAAACTGGCTCGACCAGAGCTCAAAGTAATCGTGATAAGTGGGGATGGTGATCTTGCAGCAATCGGTGGAAATCATCTCATTCATGCAGCAAGACGCAATATGGACTTGACTGTAATCTGTGTGAACAACTACATCTATGGAATGACTGGCGGACAAGTTGGTCCTACTACTTTTACTGGAGACCGAACTACTACATCACCCTACGGGAATCCCGAGCGACCATTTGATCTGGCCCGACTAGTCGCAGCGGCAGGGGCTAACTACGTAGCGAGATGGACAACTGCACATCCAATACAAGCAGCTCGATCTATTAGAACCGCTATTGAACGTAGAGGTTTCTCATTCGTTGAAATGATTTCTCAATGCCCTACGGCATATGGAAGAAGGACTCAAGCTGGAAGTCCTCCTGAAATGATTAAGTGGTTCAAGAACCTCCCTGTTCGTAAGAAAGATGATCCTGTTGACCATAAGGTTCCCACAAAAGAAGGAATGGACCTCGGCGTTTTTGCAGATCGAGATGAAACCCCTTTCACTGAAACTCTGCAGTTAACAATGAGCAAAATTCAGGAGAAATAGACTATGAGGACCGAGATACGCATTGCAGGAACCGGTGGTATGGGTGTAGTATTAGCTGGCGTGGTTCTTGGTCATGCCGCGGTAGTCTATAGTGGACTCGAGGCAGTTCAGAGTCAGAGCTACGGGGCAGAGGCTCGTGGAACAGCTGCAAAGAGCGAAGTAATCATTAGTGACCAACCCATCAAGTATCCCAAGGTTCGCAAGTCAGACTATCTCGTCGTCATGTCCCAGAAAGCTCTAGATCTGTATCTGAAAGACGCCAAGAAGAGCAGTGTTGTCATTGTTGATCCCGATTTAGCAAAAATCGAGAAAATGAAACATGACTATGAGATAGTTGAGGTTCACGCGATGAAGACTGCTGACAAGCTGGGTCTCAGAATGGTTTCTAATATGGTGATGTTGGGTGCACTCGTTAAGAAGTCTGGTTTGTTTCCTTTAGAGAACTTAGAGAATTCAGTATCTGATTTAATCGGTGCAAAAACACTCCAATTAGATATTGATGCGATCAGAGCTGGGGGTACTCTGGTTTAACCACCATGAATCAGCGGTAGAACGATTAGGACATCACCGTCATTAAGCTCAGTTTCAAGTCCGCCTGTGAGACCGATATCCGAATCGTTACACAAAATCAGCGCATCACGATCCATTGTTTCAGGACTCGACCAAACATCATACACAATCCTGTCCGTTTCTATTAATTTAGTCAATGCTTCAAAGAGACTACATCCATCACTGCAGTCTACGACTATCTTTCCATCATGAAGTTGTTTCGCTAGCGGTCCACGAAACTGAACTATGATTTTCATTATTATCGACCACTCGTTGAGGTAGAGTGATTATTTGATAAAGGACTTGATTTGTGCGTTAGTATTAAGTTCTATATACAGCGTTGCTTGAGATGAGAACATGACTGCGGATTGTGAATCTGAGGTTGAACCATCGATCGAAGTTGTTTCAAGCAGATACGCCAGAGTATTCGGAATCGAACGAGCAACTGCTGAAACAGTCCGTCTAGTCAAGATTCTATCTGTCTTGTTGCCTTCCTTTGCTGCAAGTTTTCAAATCAGCACAACTTTCTGGATGATCTACATCGCAGAGTCCCTTGGCAACGGTGACTACTTTGCAGGTCTCACATTTGTTGGATTGCTCGTTGTTCTCCAAATGGCAATTCAGACTTCCCTTGATTATCCCACAGGTGCTGTGGGCGACTGGATTGGCCAACGATACGTAATAGCTTCAGCCCTTCTCTGCTATTCTGTGGCTTTCTATCTGTCCTCGATGATTGCCGCTGATACACCTGCGCCACTATGGATTTACGTGGCAATCTATGCACTCTTTGGACTGGGCTCTTCACAGGAGAGCGGAGCTTTCAACGCGTGGTTTGATAACAACTACAGAGTTGCCATGCCACATGACAAGGACAGGAAACAATATGGAGTATTCCAGGGTCGGCTTGGAATGGTCTGGCAGGTGTCATCTACTCTTGTGCTTCTACCTGGGTCTTGGCTTGCATTCCTTTATGGAGAAACTTGGGTCTTCAGTCTGCAGGCAGTCTTTGCAGTATTCCTTGCCCTCGTCGTCTTCAGACTTGTAAGGGACCTGCCTGGAGTCAGAGATGAGAGTGAACGCCCGTTTCTTCGAGAGTATGGTTCACTTCTAAAGGATGGCTTTAGATTTCTCTGGTCCAGCCGTTTTGTCACATTAATCATGCTGGGAGAGGTCGTGATGTTCAGTATCGGACCTGTATGGTGGAACCTCATGCTCTTCCCACTCTACTTCAGTCTGCTAGTCACACAGGTCGCAGTATCAGCATTTCGTACGCTTGTGTTTGTCCCGCAGGCAATCGCAAATGAGAGAAGTGGAGTATTAGCGAAGCGATTCGAACCCAAGACGTGGATACCTCGATTTAGGATTCTCCAATTCATGGGCGTTGTATTCTATCTGGCTTTGGCTGCAATAGTGCATTTCTTCCCAACCATTCCTGCTGGAACAGATCCCTCGACAGTCCAATTCCTGACAATACTAATACCCTTCACGAATCTCCCGTTGATTGAGATCCCTGTTCAGACTCTTGTTCCAGTTGTCTTGCTGTTCATCGTATTTGTGGGACTAAACATGTTCGGAGCGATTGCTGGAATCCTCACTCAACGGGTCATGCTTGATGTGATTCCAAACCGTATCCGTAACTCGATGTACTCGCTTCAACCCACTCTCGTTATGCTAATATCGATGCCTCTCATTGCATTCTATGGTTGGCTGATTCCACTTTCAGGATTCACTCTACCCTTTCTTCTCAGCGCAGTGATTTCACTTCTGTCTGTAGTGATGATATGGATGGCGTTCAATAATCCGATACCAAAAGCTGATGAACTGGTTCCAGCGACTGAAAAAGAGAAGGAAGAGGTCCAAGAAATGGACGTCACATAGGACCTCTACTTTGACATCGTCTTCTCTATTGACTTCTTGAGAACCTCTGCATTCAGCTCTCCCGCATGGAATGTCTTACCACTCTCAATGTGGGTCAATGTTATCTCTGCAGGACTGAACAGAAGTGGGTCTACCTTATAGAAGTCGTTCCCTACACTCTTAAACAAGTCATAGAATGGCTCGCCGTACTGTTCAGACGATGATGATGGGACTTGTTTAACAATATCCTCCAAATCCTTCTCGCCATCTCTCACAAAGTAGAAAGTCCGACCACCGTAGAGGATGCAGTCGTTTGTGACACCCATTGCTCTGGCATCTTTCTTTGCTACAGGCGCGACTGGAGCCACACCATACCCCGACCTTACACGATCCAGATCAAATTTGATTTCATGTAATTTGTGCATTCCTACCTCAACGACTCTGGCTGAAACCTGTATCGAACCCACCAGACATGCCGTGGGGGCCAGAAGACAGTAGAGATCAGAGGTAGCAATTCCACACTTGTCCGCGATATACTGAGCAACATTCTCTGGCGGCGTTTCTCTTGTTTCGAGTAGAATCACACCAACTTTGGCATCATCTGCATAGTCAAGATGCTTGTACAGCTTTTTCTCAACCCGGGCAAGTGCCCTTGCTGGCCCTGAACCCATTGCGAAGTAACCTTCTTCGTTGATTACCCAGCCTGCGTACTGTGAACCCATGCATGCTATCTTGGGGTGGTCAGTACTCACAACAACAGCATCTAGATCCATGTTTCCAATATGCATCTTAGTATGTCTTACAACTCCGTATCCTCCCAGACATATCTCGCTCACTAGTCTTCCGAGCTCTTCAGTTCCTTTGACATCAATACCTGTATCAATGACAGTTGTTCCGTTCTTTAGTTCGCTCACTGTACAGTCCAAATCATCCTTTTGATTCATTATCTCCTTGGTAATCTCAAATGCGCCTTCATTTACACTGATTCTCAAGTCCTCTCACCTCATTTCAAGTGCTGGTTCTTAGAAGCACGAACGAAGATTTCCTCGCCCGGACTTGCCTCTGAAAAGTCCCCTATGTACTTGATCCATTTCTCTGAAATATGGACACTCTCTGATAGAAAGTCTGGTCTGCGGTCCTTAAGGTATCTAAGATAGTAGTTGATGAATTCTCGTTCAGAACTGCCACTGAACTTGTAGGTCGGAAACATTGATTCAAGTTTTCCAAGACAGAAGATCATGCCTTTGGTGGCTTGCACACCCACACGCTCTGCCATGTCGCCTACAACAATAACAGTTCCGCCCATCATGCGAATAGCCGATTGTGGTCCCACGTCACCCTTGACGGCAAGGAAGCCTTTTCGCATATGTGAAGCCATCTCGCGTCCTACGTTACCAGCTACATAGACGCGTCCACCTTTCATACCATCTGTACTGCCACGATAGCCTGAGCAAAGATAGTCCCCCGCATCACCCTCGATCTGGATGTTTCCGCCTTCCATCTCTACTGCAGCCCAATCACCAACTGACCCTTTCACATGGATACGTCCAGCAATCATCTCTGCTCCGAGATACATTCCAGTGTCCCCTTCAACAATGATTCTTCCTCCGTTCATCTCCTTCCCAATCATCTTGACCTTCTTGAGATCGCCCTTGACAATGATTTCGGTTTCATCAGGTGTTGGGCCACTCTCTCCACTGATATCAAAGAAATCCTTGAGTTGAACGATCTGATTGCCTTGATGAAGGGGCAATTCCCCAATCTTCTTGACAGTTTTTCCTGCAAAATGGGTAGGAGTAATAGAATCCGCTTCTAGAGGTAATTCAGGTGTTTTCCTAAGTGACAAGGTCACTGTCATGAGTCCATCCTCCGTGTTTTTTTGGAACGTAATCCCCGTCATAAATCCTTTTGCAGTTCACAAACGTGTGTAGGAAAAAAGAAAAGGGCGGTACAGCTTCGGAATTTCACCAGTGGGTGCGTTCTCATGGAGATAAATGGAGTACCAATAGAAGACACGTTTGCTGAAGCTTTTAGTATGCACATGAATCGAACAATAATCACAGCCTATAGTGAAGAATGGGCACGAATCACAGCTCTCGAAGCCACCGGTTTTGGTACATCAGTAATTATGGCTCCAGCAGAGGCTGGAATTGAGTACATTATGTCCCCTGATGAAACTCCTGATGGACGTCCGGGAGTTCGTGTGGTCTTTGCTGTTGGGTCTAAGAAAAAGCTTGAACCACAGCTCTTAGCCCGTCTTGGACAGTGTGTGTTGACAAGCCCGACTGCATCCGCATTTGACGATACTCCGAAAGCCAAGGACCTATACGAGATAGGAAAGAAGGTTGCTATGTTTGGTGATGGTTTTCAGACCAAAAAAGGTCCCATTGATGGAAGAGTCCTGTGGCTAATCCCAAGGATGAGTGGGACCTGTGTTATGCAGAATATGTTTGGTCGGGTGAAGGGAGTTGCAGGTGGAAACATCATCTACTGCTGTGAAGACGTCGAGAGCGGCATGAACAGTGGTATGGCAGCTGTGAAGGCAATCGAAAAAGTGGAAGGTGCATACACCCCATTCCCTGGAGGTCTTGTGGGTTCAGGGTCAAAACCATCATCAAAGTACAAGGTCTTGTTTGCTTCAACAAATGAGAAGTTCTGTCCCTCATTGAGAGCTCTTGTTCCAAACACTCTTGTTCCAAAAGGCAGTGAGTTCGTTCAGGAGATTGTTATTAATGGCCTGACAGAGGCATCTGTTGCTCAAGGGATGAAAGTGGCCATTGAGGAAGTCTGCAAACATCCTGGTATTACTAAGATGACTGCAGGCAACTATGGAGGAAAGCTTGGAGAGTATCAGATCAAACTGCATGACCTGTTTGCATAGTCAAGTCTTCTTTGTTCCATTTGTTGTAATTCTGCCCACCTCAATAGGGGTTTCTGAGAAAATCATAGGCTCATTTGGAGAGTATGATGGCTCTTGATTCACCAGTCGCATAATCATCTCATCTCCTTTCTCGAAATCTCCTCGGAATTGAATCTCCAAGATGGGGCTATAGAGCAATAGTGGAAGGAAAATTGCTATCATAACATATCTCAATGGCCACAGATTATATCCTCCAACTCCAAAGACCAATTCGTTGAGCTTGAATGCCACCTCGATGAAACCCCAACAAAAGCCGAAGAAGATACTTAATTGTCTTAGAATTTTCAATCTGTTGAATTTCTTGAAAATCTGATTCATCCATTCGTCATATTGATGATCTCCAAGAGGATATTGCATAATCCCCCGTTTCCTTACGGTAATAACAGCAAGTTTTCCGAGAAACTCTTTGTTTTCTCTCTCAATAATGACAAGTGTACGGAACCGTTTCCTGAAGAAACCCCCGACTGTCATAATTGAGAATGCAAACATCACTACCGCCCAAACAATGGTGACTGCTATCATTATTGCTGCAATTATAATGAGACAGACGATTGCCCCCTCGCCACAGTCTCCGCTCCCGCCACAACCTGAACAGTCTCCACCACCACCGCTCAATGCATTAGACGAATAGATCTCTGGAGTCACTGAAACACGGCCAGTCTCTTTGGAGTATACAGCATTCTTTCCCGGATTTACTCCTGTTATACTCTCTATTTCTTTCTTGATTGTGGTACCTGATAGGCCATATACACGAATTCCAGAGGATCTTTTAGAATCCTGATTCCCTGCGTAGTCAAATTCCAAACGCTCCAACCTCCATACATTTTAGATACCCAAGAGATTATCACTTCTTCGATATTGAAATGCAAGTGATTTACCGTAATGTTACAAGATTACTTTTTGCAGCTTTTATCGTATCTTGAGACCACTGACCGAATGTCTGAGATGCTAGTGCCAAGTGTCCAATTTCATGTGCTTCAAGTCCCAACTGTGTAGTTATTGTTGCATCAAGTTCAACGACATCATTTGACCCCCAGACTAGTCCCAAATCCCGACACATGGTTGACTTTCCAAGAAAATCCCTCGAACCAGAAGTTGTGAAGACTCCCTCGACAATGCCTCGAACACTAAAGAGTGACTGGTTGATTTTATTGATGTCCATTATACTGTCATTGAGTTTTGAGTCATTGACGCCATGAAACTTTCCCCTATAGGGCGTAGCAATCATTCCAAACTGATTCTTGATTGATAGACTTACACCAATGGCTCCATAACTTATCTTTGGTTTAGCCAGACTGAGTAGAGTTCCTCCTCTCATATCGTAAAGTCTTGTGGGTATCATTGAATACAATATGTCACTGACCAAAGGTTCGAAACGCGAATCTACAATCTCTCTAATCTGTTTTGGTTCACAGACCCTCTTTGACCATAGTTCCTCTGAGAGGTTTAGATACTCCACATCATGCTTACTCAGTATTTCACGAATTCCTGTCAGTTCTAAGAACCATCTGTCGTTCTCCCTTAGATCTCCCTTTTTTTGTGCTGTCAGTTTCTTTTCAAGTGCATCATCAAACGGTCCATCATGTTCCTTTAAGATTGGACTTCGATAAAACGCATAGCTTTCAACTATCACTGTTTCACAATTAAGGGCTGATAAGGTCCAGTCAAGTATTGTGGCTTCCGTGAAGATGGTTGATGTGGACCAATTAGGTTTGATTATTACTGGTGGCGTGAGGTCAAGCCGTGAAATAATCTCCATGAACTGTTCTTTGGTCCCGTTCTTACAGAACATAATCTGACCGAATACTTCAATCTCTCTGGACATATTGTCAGTCCTGAAGAGTATCCTATTGGACGTTACGATTCTTTCTCTAGAACCTTGTAGAAATCTTTATCACCAATCTTCATGCGGAATGCGAAGTGACAGCCTTTGGCTGTTGCAAATATGCCCCAGTAGCTTAGACCGGTTAGATCGCTTCCTTGGTAAGGAAGAGGCCGCGGGTTCAAAAATTTCGGGGATCTCCCGAGGTTGAACAAATCCCGCCTGGGGCTCCA
>JBHLRQ010000053.1:0-20976 GCA_048882385.1 Candidatus Thorarchaeota archaeon
GATTTGAAGACTCCAGCTCCTCGGAAGGCTAGGATAGCAGCGCCTACAGCAGTTGCTTCCTCCATGTGAGTTCGAATGACTGGTGTGCGAAGAATATCTGCTTGGATTTGCATCCACATCTCACTTCTTGCGGCTCCTCCAGTCACACGGACTTCTCTTGCAGGAAGACCCAACTCACGCATCACTTCTACATTGGTTCTAATCTCGTAGGATACTCCTTCAAGAATAGCACGGATGATATGTGCACGTGTGTGTCCCAAAGCTAGGCCAGCAAAAATACCTCGTGCATAGGGGTTCCAATTTGGAGCTCCTGCACCGACGAAATGGGGAATATGGATGACTCCTGCAGATCCAGGGGGTATAGTACTTGCCTCTTCTGTTATCACGTCGTATGGATCAATACCTCTCTCATCTGCCATACTGACCTCTTCTACACCAAGATTATCCCTGAACCATTTCAAAGCTGAACCTGTTGTGAACATACTTGCTTCCACAACAAATGAGTCAGGAACCACATGACGACTGCATAAAACTCGAAGTCCAGGGTCTAATCGAACAGTCTTCGAATGAGCGAGAATGAACGTCCCGGTCCCAGTGGTCGATTTCAGCATTCCTTCTTTGACAACACCCACACCTAATGCAGCACACTGTTGGTCCCCACCACCAGCCACTATTGGCGTGCCTTTCTTTAGACCTGTTTCCCTTGAAGCTTTGAGTGTCAATTCTCCGATTTGACTACCGGACTCAACAGCTCTTGGGAGTTTCTCCGTTGGAATTTCAAGTCCTTCTAGAATTCTTTGAGACCATCCAGCCTTCCGGACATCAAATAGCATAGTCCTGCTGGCATTCGAATAATCGGTTACAAATTCATCAGATAGTCGAAAGATGAGATAGTCGTGAACGAGTAGAAACTTGTGAGTTTTCTTGAAGATCGATTCTTCATTTTGTTTAATCCAGAGTATCTTAGGTGCAGAAAAGTAAGGATCAACTGTGAGTCCAGTTATTGAGTAGACAGCATCTTGAGATAGTGTTCTTTCTATCCAATCACACTGACGTACTGTTCTTCTGTCTTGCCAGACGATTGCTTTATGCAAAGGGTTTCCATCCTCATCTACCGGAACAATGGTTTCACGTTGGTTGGTCACGCTAATGGCGATGACTCGTTCAGGGTCAAGCTCAGATTCTGAAAGCGCCTTTGCAACAGTTTCACAAGACCGTGCCCACCAACTCTCAGCATCCTGTTCAACCCAAGATGGATTTGGATAGACACTCTCATACTCTGAGTATGCCTTACCAATGACTTTCCCAGTCTTATCAAAAAACATAGAACGGACACCTGTGGTCCCAGCATCAATTGCGAGTACAATCTCGGTCATCAGTGACACTCATGAACTTGGAAACAAACCCATGATATGAAAGCTTCGAGAGGAATTCATCGATAACTCAATTCAGAGTCAATCACTTCTCTGATGTCCCTTTGTGGACCGATGCACTCCATCTTGAATTTCTGATCTCGTTTGATGCGATTTTCAAGCTGCATTGCGTCTCCGCGAGTCTTACATTCGGTCAGGTAAACCACATACTGAGGTTTGTGCATTTTCAGATAGGTTGCCCCCTTGGAGTTACCAGAAAGATGTTCTTGGAATCTCCTCGCGACATCATTAGTCATCCCAGTGTAGTAAGTCCCATCCTCTGTTTCAATGATGTATACGAAGTACACCGAGTCAACCCAGTAGGTGTTGGTGCTCCCCATGATAAAGGCCTTTGCAGTACATTCAATCGATGAGAAAGGTTAACAAGCTGCAGAACACATGTCGCGATTGAAAATGAAAGAGTGTGTGGTTGTCACAGGAGCAGCAGGTTTCATCGGTAGTCATCTTTCAGACCATTTGTTGGAACAGGGATACAAGGTCATTGGTATTGACAACATGAGAACAGGATTGATGCGAAATGTTGAAAGAGCAGTAGAAAATGCGAGTTTTGAACTAATGGAAGAGGATGTTTGTAATCCATCCTTGAAGGACAAAATCGAGGAAAAAGTCGACATCATCTTTCATTTCGCCGCGATATCATCAGTGAAACTATCTATTGTAGATCCATTCCTTGTACATGAGGTCAATGTTGAAGGTACTCTCAATATGCTAGATTTTGCCACAGAGAAAGGAGCATCGAGGTTCATACTTGCCTCAAGCGCTGCAGTCTATGGAAATCCTACTTCATTACCAGTTACCGAAAATTCGCCTGTATATCCTCTTAGCCCCTATGCAGCATCAAAACTCTCTGCTGAGATGTATTCTCTAGCCTTCGGAGAATCCTATTTGGTGAATCCAACTATCCTCAGATATTTCAATGTCTATGGTCCACGACAAGAAAATTCAGAATATAGTGGAGTGATCCCAATTTTCATCAGTCAGGCACTCACTGACTCGCCCCTTACAATTGATGGCGATGGCTCACAGACTCGAAGTTTTATTCATATTGACGATGTAGTAAAAGCAACCCTACTAGCAGCTCGGAATCCAGAAACAAGATTTCAAACATTGAATGTTTCTGGAACGGAGTCCACAAGCATACTCGAACTTGCACACCTCATCAAGAATTATACTCCAGAATCAGATTCTGAAATCGTCTACAGGCCACCGAGGAAAGGTGATGTGAAGGATAGCATCGGGAGTATTGACAAGCTGTCAAAGCTCCTAAATTTCACTCCCGAGGTGTCCCTTGAAACTGGACTCGATCGTACAGTTTCTTGGTATGAGCTAAATATGTCTACGTGACTGTCAAGAGCAGGTTGATTTGATCCATTACTCCTTCTTCAGTGCGAAGGATGATCTGTACAAGATACTGCGCTAGTACTATTCCTGTCGGTAAGTAGACTGTGACCTTTGGTGATGTGCCATAGAGGTCTCCAGGTCCTACATCTCCTATATCCAAGGTGAATGTACTGTTAGAGGGATAGACTGTTGGGACTACGTCAGAGCCATGCCAATTGATTGAGAAGTTACCAGTTGCTGTCACAATGTCGAGACTCAAATTATGACTCACATCGTCATTGTTTCGTAACAAAGTGACAAGGCTAGTAAATTCGCCAGAATCTACTGTCAAAGGACTGAACACAACACTCTCAAACCCAACTTCTCCTACCTCCACTATCGTCTGGTTCAGTAGACCAAACATCTTGTAGTAGGCTTCGACCACACTCTCACCAAGTTCTACACGGTCTCCAGTTTTGACATCTACAAGTCCTACACCACCAAGCTTCTGAATGACTCGATTGACTGAAGTTTCAACCTCAAGAAAGACTGGGATGACAAAGAACAGGTCTCCGCCGAGGTGATACAACAAGCGGTTTCCATACCTGTGTTCACCCCATAGTTGTAGCTGCGTACGTACAACGTCATTCGTTTCGAATGCCTGAATTGCTGCATTTGGTCCTAGCCAATTGGAATACCCTGTTTCACCTGCCTTATAGAACGTAAAACGACCGAAATCCTTGTCGCCACACCCCATGATATAGATGCCTGCGAGGTTATGGGCCTCTGAGAAGCGAAACTCAGCATTGTGATAGGCAACGAACCGTTCCTCACCTTCAATGTTCATAATCACATATCTAGTGTCAGAATCTGTCGGACTCTGATGAAAGTCGACTCCTGATCTCCACTGTTCACCATTACTGACGTGGTAATAGTATGCGGTTTCGAGCTGACGTTCATAGAGGTCCTCTGGCCACTTCAACTGAGCTTGGAGCCAAGAAGGCATCTCTTGCCAGTCGTAATAGTTCTTGTATGTGTTATCTAGAAAGAGACCATCGTCAGCTACGGGAGACTCGAAGAATTCGATATCGCCATTCTCAATGTCAACAAGCGCTACACCCATGAATCGTAAGTAGTTTTCATGAGCATAGCCAGTTGCGAGATGATAGTCAATGAAGATAGATACTGCATAGTATAGATCTCCTGTTGGGCTTATTACAATATATGGATCATTATCAATATTGAGACCTTGAAGGAGAATGTTCTCCACTCTTGTTAGAACATTTCGCTCTACTAGCATATCCATATCTCTACCAAGATACGACCATGCATCAGGACCCATTGTGAGTATGTAGAAGAATGACTCGAAGCCGCTCAATGTATAATCAGGAGTACCATCAAATGATGTATTTCCAACCTCTTGAAAGTTCGGAACATTGACGAACACCACATCATGGAAACCAGCACCTTCACCATAGTAGAAATTGATATCCTCGGTGCGGTTGAATAGAGCGACCAAGGCATCGTCTTCAACCAGCTCACCGCTGAAAGCATCAAGTACCACAAGACCTTCAGTATGAGTATAGAGAATTCGTTGGCTGATGAAACTAGTCCATGTTGCTCCAACCTCAAAGGTCAATGGTGCAATCCAGTATTCATGGCCTTTTAGATACACAATGTCTGAGTCTGCTAACTGCATCCAGTTCGTACCTATTTGATTCCGCATCCGCAAATAACTCGCTGTTTGATCCCACTGCCGTACTGTTGTCAGCGACTCTACCTCACTTTCAGGCGTCGCGTTTAATATCAAATCATCTAACGTTTTTTCTTCAAAACCATCGAGTCCAGCTGCCCAGTTAGTAATCTCGATCTCTTTTGTTGTCTGAAGGTTGAACTTCCAATCTATGTAGCGATCTCCTTCCATTTGGATTCCATAGTAGAATCCTTGAATAAGAGGCAGTGCAATAACAATCACAATTAGGAAACCAGCTACCAAAGCAAAAGACCTCTGGGACCCTCCAATGGGAATGAGCCTTTCAAGTTTCAAACGACGGAGCTCGTTCGCAATGTTCACACGGTCTTCCATCAAAAGATTGACTCTTTTTCGATAGTCCTCAGCTGATATCGCACCTGCCTCATACTCTTGACGAAGAGAGAGCAGCTCGCCCTGTAGACGGGCAAGGTCTCCTTCGAGGGAGGCAATCTTACTCTTGAGGCGTTGTCGAACATCTCCTGAACGTACTCTTACAACCATAAAAACCACAGATCCAGCAAGACTAGCTCCTAGGGCAATGAGTAATGCAAGATAACTCATCCAAGTACCAGCATTAACTGTCCACATTGGAACATTGAGGATTTCCAAGCCTAAAGCGAGAGCGACAACAAGCAAACCTTTCGAAATGATTACAAAGATGTCACGTCTCTGGAGCATGAGGTCTGTGATGATACCAAAGACTAGTCGGGCTGCTGTAGCAACGAGAATTGTTGAGATGAGTCCGACATAGAGCTGATACGCCTCCATGGCTGGAATCAGACTCTGAATAGAAGCGGCTGAAGTTCCTGGAGCAAATGGAAGCGAAAACATTGTTGCCAATTGTCCAGGTGTTATGGATATCGACCCATCGCCCATCAACATCATCAAGAATGCTACATTTTGACCAGTGATAGAATATCCGCCAGTGGATACATAGTATAGGAAGAATGCTCCTATCTCAAATAACCTCCAGACTATTCCAGTCTTGATATCAAGGGTCTTTAGATGGGTTCCAGTCTGGGAGAGCGCAGATATGAAGGACAAAAATGTTGAACGTGTCCAAAGAGTAAAGACACTACTCAAAAGTGCTAGGAGCAGCGAGGCAGTGAAGATATTGTTATTCAATGTCCATGTAGCCCAGAAGTTTACATCAGACTTGGTTTGATACGCAGAAATGTAGATTGTCTGACCGAGTACCCAGCCATAGGTCGTTGCTGCAATGAGCGTTCCTACGATTGCGATGATTGTTAGAATAATGATCATTCTTAGATACTTCATAGACTGTTTCCTCTCTCACTGGCAATGTGTGACATTTGGTTGCTACACATAAAGGGTTGGTGTTTTACACTTTATAGTAGTTATCAGAGCAGATGCTTCTGGCTCCTTAGTGCAAAGGAGTTCCCATCAATTGCGCGCATAACTGCGAGTATGCCATCTAAGTGGTCATACTCGTGTTGAAGCAATTCGGAGAGATCATCTTCTAGATCTAATGTCTGTGGTTCCCAATTCAAGTCTCGATATTCAACCGTGCAGCGTTTGTGGCGTCGAACACGGACGAGAAGATCTGGAAAACACATGCAGTCGTCCCAGAGTTCAATCAGTTCTTTGCTCTTGTTCTTCAATTTGGGATTCAGAAATACTACAGGATCGTCAATGTGCATGTAGATGATTCGTTTCATGACCCCTATCTGAGGAGCGGCAATTGCCCTACCCACTCCGTATTCCCTTCGAAAGTTCATCATTGTGTCATGGAGATCATGGATAACCTGCCTTGTTATTTCTAACTCAGAAGCATCAACTTCGTCAGACAACTTGTATAACTGAGGGTTTCCAAGCTTCAAAATCTCTCGAATCGTCATCGTTGTATATGAGAGCGATATGCGATATGAAGCTGTGGTTTCGATAGGAATATCAGAGGTGATGCAACTTCGTTTATCATGGCACGACCAATGTGGTTTGTCAAACTACTGAAGAAGACATTCCCAAATAGGGGGCTCATTGCGAAGGCAACAAACATTCCCCTAATTGGAAGAATTGTAGACAAGATGCTCTTTGAGGGTGATGACATCATCTATTTGCCTAAAGATAGCGTTACCCAAAAGACCATTCAGATCAATCAGCAGCTCGAAAGACCAGTAGAAACAGCTCTCCCATCAGAGATTGTTCATCACTTCATTGAGAAGGCCAAGGACCACTGGATTATGGATTTTTGTATCTGTCGAGATTCTTCCAAGTGTAAGGACTACCCAATCAAGTATGGCTGTCTCTTTATGGGAGAGGCGATAGAGGGCATTAATCCTAAATTAGGCCGGCGCGTTACAAAAGAAGAAGCACATGAGTACGCGAGGAAATGTCGCGAGGCTGGTCTTGTTCACTTGATTGGACGTAACAAGCTTGATGCAGAATGGCTAGGCGTATCTCCCGGTGACAAGTTGTTGACTGTCTGTAATTGCTGTCCCTGTTGTTGCCTATGGAAGATTCTACCTGATTTGAACCCTGAGATTGGTAGGAAAGTGACCAAGATGACAGGAGTTCATGTTGAAGTCACAGATGATTGTGTTGGTTGTGGAACCTGTGCAGAAGGTGTATGTTTCGTTGATGCAATCTCTCTGGTGGATGGAAGATCTGTTATTTCAAACCAGTGCCGAGGTTGCGGCAGATGTATCGAGGTCTGTCCAGAGTCAGCTATCAAAATGACAATTGACAACTCACGTTTTGTTGAAGATACTATTGAGAGAGTTGCTTCCGTCGTAGATGTCGAGTAGAATCTTCAGGGCTAATCCAGACCCATTTGACACATTTTTCAGAAACAATAATATAGGGAGTGTCAGAGAACCACGACCGATATGTCTGTTGAAACATATCGAGGCTAATATCTATGCGTAGAGAAATGAGATTGGCAGCTGTTGCTATGGTAATCATAGCTTTGTTTGTAGGCACGGGTTTCGCATTCTATTGGATCCAGACTCAAAATAGAGAAACTCTAGTGATATCAACAACGACCAGTCTCTATGATACAGGTCTTCTCGATTTGATGAAGGAGAGATATGAGCAAGAGCATCCTAATGTCATTCTTGCATTCATTTCTGCGGGAACAGGGATTGCAATAACACATGCCATGAATGGTGACGCGGACATGATCCTTGTTCATTCACCATCTCAAGAATACGCATTCATGAATGTAGGCTTTGGAGTAAACAGGAAGATTTTCGCATACAACTACTTCACAATTGTAGGACCTTCTAATGACATGGCTAGTATAAATCAGACGGACCCAATAACAGCATTGCAATCAATTTACAGCTATGGGCAGTCTCACAATACTAGTCTATGGGTCAGCCGTGACGATCTTTCGGGTACAAACTCAAAAGAGATAGCCCTCTGGACTGCTGCTGGATACAACTACACTGAACTGAAAGATTTGCCATGGTTTTTGTCCTCAGGAGCAGGCATGGGTTCAACTCTCAATATTGCAAATGAGCAATCATTGTATACATTGTCTGATATTGGCACATATCTAAAGTATCGAGCTGATGAATTGATATCACTACATCAACTTGTTGAAGAGGGACAAGACCTTCTAAATGTGTATTCTGCAATTCCTGTGAACAGAAGCACTGTCAGTTCCGTGAGGTTTGAACTAGCGATGGAATTTCTTCAATGGCTTGTAAGTCCATCAGTACAGCAGGCAATAGCAGACCATGGCGTCACAGAATATGGACAGGGCCTTTTCTTCCCAGCAGTTGACATTCTTGAGACCGAGTCACCACCCCAGATCTTTGGATGGATAAGAGATTATGCGTTCTTTGATTATGGAGGTGCGTTATACGAATGCCCTCCAATATGGCAGTCTGGTGATTATGGGCTTTATGGCTAAAAGGATAGGTAAAATCAGAATAGAGGATGAGATAAGAAATGACGGTTGAAAGCGATCTTGTACAAATAACTCTGCAAAGTCTCTTCATATCAGGGTCTGCAGCGCTCTTGGCTTCTGCAATTGGACTACCTATTGGCCTTTTTCTAGGCCTCAAGAAATTTAGAGGACGGTCAATCATTGTTGGAGGATTCAATTCACTGATGGGTTTACCAACTGTCGCTCTTGGGCTTGTTCTCTATCTGACATTTTCAAATGCAGGACCACTAGGATTTCTCGATTTGCTCTATACTCCAGCGGGCATCATCGTTGGTCAGACCATTTTGGTAATTCCAATAATGATCAGTATCACAACTGAAACCATCACGAGCGTTGACGATTCAATAAGAGAACTGGCTCTTACTCTCGGAGCAGATGAAAAGGCTGCAGCTTTCTCAGTTGTTCGCGAATCAGTTGGTGGAATCATGCTAGCGGGTTCAGCAAGTTTTAGTAGGGCAATTGCTGAGCTTGGTGTTGCTCTCATGATTGGGGGCAACATCAAAGGGCTGACAAGAATCCTTACAACATCAATTGCTCTTGAAACAACAAGGGGAGAGATAGCTCTTGGTCTTGGGCTCATGATAATCCTACTTGTACTAATTCTCTTCGTGAATACAGGTCTTGGTGTGCTTCGAAAAAGGGTTCAGTGGTGGTTATGGGAATAATTCAGCTAGAGAATGTGGGAGTGTTTTTTGGTGCTCTGAAGGCACTTGACGACGTAAGCTTCTCAATCAATGAAGGAGAGAGGTTTTCAATCATCGGTCCTAATGGTGCAGGAAAAACTACTGCTCTGAGAGTCATTGCTGGTCTGTTGAAACCTTCTGAAGGAGAAGTGTTGTTTCATGACAAACTCATTACAGAAACCAATCGGCAAGACCTCAGAAGACAGGCTCCGTTGGTTTTTCAGAAGCCCACTCTTTTCAACACTACCCTATTCAAGAATGTAGCTTATGGATTGAGAATTCGAGGTATTGCGGAGAAACAAGTGAAAAGAACTGTATTGGAAACCCTTGAACTTGTCCAGCTAACCGATCTTAAGGACAGACTCGCTAAGAACTTGTCAGGTGGTGAACAACGACGAGCCTCGCTAGCAATGGCAATCGCCCTAGACACAGAACTATTACTTGTAGATGAGCCAACAGCCTACCTAGATAATGAGAGCGCGGAGATTGTTGAAGCCACATTAATGCGTCTTAACTCAGAAAGAGGAACAACAATTGTGATGGTCACACATAATTTTCTGCAGGCAGAGGTACTGGCAAATAGAGCCGCAATACTTCAGCATGGGAGAATATCAAAGATTGGAACTGTTGGTGAGATTTTCAGATCAGAATTGGAAGGGCTTCTTCAAGACGAGTACAAGAGCAATACTTTCTCAGGTGTGGCAAGATCTAGTAGCGAACAGGATCAAGGGAGAAAACTTGTCACTATTGAGCTTGAAAACGGGGTGACTATCGAAGCGCTTGGCAAAGTATTGGGAAATGTGACAGCCTATATTCCGCCCCAAGACATCATAATTTCACGAGAAGTTGTTCTCTCAAGTGCCCGAAACTGTCTATTGGGAAAAGTGACCAGAATACAAACCCGCGAGTCTACTGCCCTATTGACAGTGGATGTTGGTGTAGAATTTTTAGTCCAAATAACCAACACATCCAAAGATCGACTCGATATTTCGGTCGATGATGAAGTCTATGTGACCTTCAAAGCATCTTCTGTGAGAATCTTCTGAATAGTCATGAGATTTGTAGTGGATTTGTAGTGTCGATATGCATGATAGAACATAACACTTATTATCGCGAATCAATCTAGCGCGTAGGAACATGTCTACTCACAAGCCCGCACATGCAGATTCAGAGAACTGTGTTTCAGAGGAGCAATGTTATGTCGATAGATTTGGAAGACATATCGATAACCTACGGATATCTCTGACACAGGATTGCTGTTTTTCATGTTTCTTTTGCCACAAAGAAGGCGAAGACCATGCTAGAAGGGAGATATCAGCTGAACAGATAGAGCGAATTGTCAAACATGCGAGTAGACATGGCGTGCATAATGTGAAGCTAACAGGAGGAGAGCCACTCCTACGAAAAGATATCCTCGACATCATCAGAAGGATTTCACCTCACGTTTCGGATCTTTCGATAACAACTAATGGTGTCTTTTTGGATGAAATGTCAGAAGACCTCAAGGAGGCAGGTCTTACACGAGTGAATGTAAGTATCCATTCCCTAGAATCAGAAACATACTACAGAATTACTGGTTTTGATGAACTGGAAAGAGTCAAACGAGGTATCAAGCGTGCTATCGATGTAGGTCTTTCTCCAGTGAAGATTAACATGACTATCCTCCGAGGGTACAATGAGGACAGTATTGCGGACCTTATGGGATTTGCATCGGAGATGGGAGCAATACTTCAGATTATTGAGCTTCAGCAGATTCCGGGAGTAGATTCAAGTAGTCAAATGGATCTTTGGGTTGATTTGGGACCTCTTGAGGAGAGTCTTAGAGAACGAGCAATCAAGACTGAAAAACGAAGGACACAAAGTCGATACCAATACACGATTGCCCTTGGTTCACAACGAAGTGTAGTTGTAGAAATTGTACGTCCGATGTATAATGCAGCCTTCTGTGATGAATGCACACGGTTACGAGTGACATCAGATGGTAAATTGAAACCCTGTTTGTACAGATTGGACAATATGATTGAGGTTTTTTCCTGTGGAGACCAGACTAGTACCATAGATACAGTTGAGCTAGCGTTTGAACAAGCTGTATCCAACAGAGAACCGTATTGGAGAGAGGATCGCTGATTCGTATTACCGAGGATGATTTTCAAATTGACCAAGTTGTAGCACATACAAGAAAACCATCAATGGGATGTCTTGTTCTATTCCTTGGAACTGTCAGAGACATGACAGAGGGAAAGGCAGTCCAACGAATTCATCTTGAGGCAGATGAAGAAGAGGCGGTCATGCAGCTTGAGCAGATTCGGAATGAAGTCATAGATGAATTTGGAGTGACTGATGTTTCAATCATACACAGAGTTGGTACTCTTGAGGTGGGTGAGAATATAGTCATCATAGCTGTCGGAGCAGGGCATCGTCCAGAAGCGTTTGCTGGTTGCCGTCATGCTATCGAACGGTTGAAGGAATTCGTCCACATTTGGAAGAAGGAGTTCACTCAATCTGACGAATATTGGGTTGGTGATTGAACTATGGATGAGAAAAAACAGTCTATCAGAATGGTAGATGTTTCGGGAAAGAACATGGTGAAACGCTATGCTGAAGCTGTTGGAAACATAGTTCTTCAGCCTGAAACAATAACCAAGATTAGAGATGGAACTACGAAGAAAGGGAATGTACTTGCAGTCGCTGAAACTGCAGGGATACTTGCTGCTAAGCACACCTCTGATTCAATACCTTTGTGTCATCAGATTCCACTAACATCAGTCGAGATTGGATTTGAGTTCGCTAAAACTGGAATCCAAGCCACATGTAGAGTTTCAGCAATATACCTGACTGGGGTGGAGATGGAAGCACTCACGGGGGTTACGATAGCATTACTCTCAATCTGGGACATGGTCAAATATCTGGAGAAGGATTCAGAGGGACAATATCCTCATGCCAGACTCGAAAACATTAGAGTTACAATGAAGAGGAAAGGTGAATAGGTAATGGATGAGCATAGGCGAGACCAGAGAGTTGAGGCTGGTTTTGCTGTATTGATTGTAAGCGATAGCAGAACGAAAGAAACTGATAAGTCTGGGAAGATAGCAATTGAGTTGCTTGAAGCAGAGGGTCACAAAACGATTGCGTATGATATTGTAAAGAATGATAGTCAGGCAATTGGGGAAGCAGTTAGAGTATATGCGGCAAATCCTGACATAAGAGTGATTCTTACCAGTGGCGGAACAGGTGTGAGCAGTAAGGACCTCACGGTTGCTACTGTTGCTCCGATGTTTGATGAAACACTTCCAGGATTTGGTGAGTACTTCAGAAAGCTGAGTTTCGATGAAATAGGAATTGCAGGCATATTTAGTCGGTCTACTGCAGGTTTGATTGAAAACAAGGTCACATTTTGTCTTCCAGGGTCTAAGAATGCAGTTCGAACCGCTCTCACCAAGATCATCTTACCAGGAATTGGACACTTACTCTGGGAGGTGGATAGATGAAAGGGATGGAGCCATTCAGCCTTCTTGTTTCACACGAGGAGGCATTAGAACACATTCTATCAAGTGCAAAGGAGATCGAACGCATCGAAAACATCGATGTTAGTGAAGCAGTTGGACGTGTCTTGGCTGAAGACATAATTGCAGATAGATCTGTACCCCCTTTTGATAGGTCAGCAATGGACGGCTATGCTGTGGTTGCAGAAGACACCTTCAATGCAGGACATGAAGAAGTACTTCTTGAAGTGGATGGAGTCATACACGCAGGCGAGATTTCAGAGGTCGAAGTCACTTCGGGCCATTGCGTGCAGATAGCCACAGGTTCACCAAAACCATCTGGGGCAGATGCTGTAGTGATGGTGGAGTTTACAGAGAAGAAGGGGAACAGAGTCTTAGTCACAAAGCCTGTCCATCCAGGAGCGAACATATCCAAGTTAGGCGAGGACATCAAAAAGGGAGATGTTGTCCTCAAAAAAGGAGTGCATTTGACTCCTTCAAAGATTGGAACATTATCAGCCTTAGGGATAACCGGCGTTGACGTGTATGAGAAACCAAGAGTCAGTGTCATTCCTACAGGTACAGAAATCGTTCAACCAGGGCAGCAATTAAGTCCAGGTCAAATCTATGACGTGAACTCATTCACACTTGAGGCCATTCTCAGAAAGAATGGGGCTATTGTTCAAAGGAAACCAATCATTACTGATGATCGCCAATTGCTAAAGGAGGGAATTGAAAAGGCCCTGGAGTCAGACATGGTCGTTCTGTCGGGAGGTAGTTCAGTTGGAGAGAAGGACCTACTTGCAGGGATCTTAGAGGACCTTGGTCAAGTACTCTTTCATGGTGTACAAATAAAACCCGGAAAACCCACGTTATATGGAATAATTCAAGGAAAACCAATCTTCGGTATGCCTGGATTTCCAACATCATGCCTTAGTAATGCACATGTTTTCCTCGTTCCTGCAATTAGAAAGATGGCCAGACTACCAAGTGGCAAAGAGAGGATTGTAAAAGCGAAGATGGGAAAACGAATCGTTTCATCATCAGGTCGGAAACAATTCTTGACCGTTCGCATAGAGAACGGCGTGGCATACCCAGTCTTCAAACATTCTGGCGCTATTACAAGCATGGCACAGGCTGATGGATATATCATGTTACCAGTCAATCTAGATGTAATTGAAGAGGGAGAGGAAATTGAAGTCGTCTTATTAGACTGACGAAATCAAATATGTGGTAACCTTTTTCAATCTAGTATTTTGCCAGATGTCATTCCACAGATGCACTTGATTCGTCGATGAGGAAAAAATGATGGTCACCAATATTGTTGTTGTCGGCATGGGTTATGTTGGGATACCATGTGCAGCATTACTTGCAGATGTACCAGATAATCGGGTTGTAGGTCTTCAGAGGAGGTCAAAAAGATCCGGATGGAAGATCGAACACCTCAATGCTGGAAAGTCACCCTTTGAGGGAGATGAACCAGGCCTTGATGAGCTAATTGCCAAAGTTGTAGAAAAAGGGTCTTTCAGGGTCACTGATGATGTTGACGTATTGAAAGATGCAGATATCATCCTGATCGATGTACAAACTCCCACAGATGAAAACCATATTCCTCAGTATAACTCTTTGAGAGAAGTTAGTGCACAGATAGGCAAACGTCTGAAGA
The DNA here is from genome assembly GCA_048882385.1 of Candidatus Thorarchaeota archaeon. Taxonomy (GTDB): domain Archaea; phylum Asgardarchaeota; class Thorarchaeia; order Thorarchaeales; family Thorarchaeaceae; genus SMTZ1-45. Next base: position 14,251 of record JBHLRQ010000053.1, read on the forward strand.
AAGGGTCTTTGGTAGTTGTAGAGTCCACCGTTGCTCCAGGAACTACACAGAATATCGTCCAGAAGATTATAGAAGAAAACTCGGGTTTCAAAGGTGGAGAGGATTTCGATCTAGCATTCGCTTACGAGAGGGTGATGCCTGGGAAACTGATCAGGAACATTGTACACCTTCCAAGGATTGTTGGTGGAATCACTAAGAAAGGCGCAGAACGTGCCGTTGAGATGTACTCAAAGATTGTAAAAGCAAAGGTCCACCTGACAGATGTTCTGACCGCAGAGGTTTCAAAGACAATTGAGAACGCATATCGAGATGTCAACATTGCATTCGCAAATGAGATGGCACTCGTTTGCGAAAGTCTTGGTGTGAATGTGTATGAGATAATCGATCTTGTGAACGAGCTTCCAAGTCGAATGATGCACATTCCTGGAGCAGGTGTAGGAGGTCATTGCCTGCCAAAAGACACGTGGTTATTGAGGTATGGGATCAGTGAATATGGATCTCAAAAAATCGAGCCCCGGTTTATCTCTCTAGCAAGAGAGATCAACAACTACATGCCCATACACATGGCATTCCTCATTGAAGATGCTCTCGAAAAGAAAGGCGTGAAACTTCAGGGAGCCACAGTAACAATCCTTGGAATCGCATACTTAGAGAATGCTGATGATACTAGGAACACACCCGCTCTTGCACTCATCAACACTCTAGAAGCAAAGGGTGCAAAGGTAGTTCTTCATGACCCATATGTGCAAGTTTGGGATCTGGGACCTCATGAGATTGAGAGGGATCTTTTCACAGCAGCTAAGGACTCTGACTGTCTTGCGCTCGTTACCAGACATAGAGATTACAATGAAATTGACTTTGGCAAACTAAAACAGGTCATGAGAACGCATACTCTAGTAGATGGCAGAAATGTCTATGAAAAAGACCTGTTAGTCACACAAGGCTTTGAATACAGAGCAGTAGGAAAAGATGGTCTTAGAGAATAGACCCCTTTCCCAACTATTCATTATGCACCGAACTTTTCTATATACCCAGAGTATCCAAGAAGGAGAGGCATAACATCAATTCCTCTGATCGTATGAAGTGCTCCATCTGCAGCATCCAACTCTGAGAATCTTTTCACGGAGTCTGAGCGGATGAAATTGGACCAGAAAACGATTGGAACAGGATCACATTGGTGTTCTCCTACAGACACGGGAGTTGTATGGTCACCTGTGACTGCTATGACTACCTCATCAGCCACAGCATTCAGGATTTTTCCCACCATGGCATCAGTCTTCTCAATAGCCAGAACTTTCTCTTTCGCGTTTCCATCGTGACTAGCATTGTCTGGTGCCTTGATATGGACAAACACATAATTGTAGTCTGACCTGATAGTTTCGATTGTCTTCTCTGCAATATTGTCAAAGTTCGTATCGATTGTTCCCGTTTGACCTTCAACAGGAATGTGGTCCATTCCTACATATTTTGCAGTTCCAATGTATAGTGCTCCACCAGCAATCACAGCAGCCTTTATTCCGTAACGTGCAGGAATAGGTGGAACATCACTATGACGTCCTGGACCTCTGAGAAGAATGGCGTTAGCAAGGGGAATTCCTTTCTTTGCGCGCTCCTTGTTTGTTTCAAGGCCCTTCATCTTTTCATGTGCAACTCGCATCAGTTTGTTGACTACATTGGCTGTCTTCTCAGCCTCAGGTTTGAGAGGTCGAACAGTAAGGATTTTCTTTCCTGTTTCGTGAGGATCAACATCACTGATATCAGCATAGAGACCTTCACCCTCTAGAACCAAAGCTCCTCTATGTTCAACCGTAGCAATGAATCGAACCTTTATACCATCAATCTCAATTCCATCAAGAGCGGCTTGCAGCTCAGCTTGTTCTTCAGGTGTGAAGTCCCTACCAGCTCGACGGTCTAAGACGATCATATTGGAATCGACCGTTGCAAAGTTTGATCTAAAGGCAACATCACCCGGTTTTGTTTCAAGTCCTGCACCAAAAGCTTCCAACGGACCTCGCCCGGGATATTCAGTGACCGGATCATAACCAAAGAGAGCTAAATGAGCGGTGTCTGAACCGGGTGTTAAGCCTGGTCCGATAACATTCATCAATCCGTTTTGGCCCTCAGAAGCTAGTCTATCGAAGGTTGACGTCTTGGCAAACTGAAGAGGCGTCTTACCTCCAAGCTCCTTAAGAGGTCTGTCACCCACTCCATCCATCACAACAAACACTGCAGTTCTCTTGTCACTCATTGCTCAATAGTTCCTCCACGCAGTTCTGAACTCAGAACCAGGGTATCCACATTTCCCATCGAGTATATCAAATATCTCCAGTAGTCGGTTGTATTTCTCCACTCTATCACTTCGTGCGGGACCACCAGTCTTGAGTTGTCCTGTACCCAGTGCAACGCATAGGTCTGAAATGAATGTGTCTCCAGTTTCTCCACTCCTGTGACTTACAACTACCCCCCAATCAGCCTCATTGGCGATTTTTGCAGCCTCAATAGCCTCAGTTACAGAGCCAATCTGGTTTACTTTGAGGAGCAATGCATTACCAGCCTTTTCCTTGATGGCTCTTCTAACTATCTCGGGATTCGATACAGTAAGGTCATCAGTGACAACCTGAACCTTGGTCTTTTTCAGATACTCTGCAAAATCATCGAAAGCCTCCTCCTCAAATGGATCTTCGACGGTCTGTAGTGGAAATGTCTTCTCTAAGTCGATATAGAATTCCAAAAGCTCAGAGGCATCAATCTTCTTTCCGTCAATTTCGTACTTTTCATCCTTGAAGAAGCCACTCGCTGCAGCATCTATTCCAAGAACGACATCTTTCTTTGGAGTGTATCCAGCTTCTTCAACTGCGCTCACAATTTCCTCAAAGGCATCAGAGGTGCCCTTAAGACCAAATCCACAGAAACCTCCCTCATCTCCAACATGCTTGGCCATTCTACCATGTCGTTTAATCATTCTCTTACCCAGATGATGATACACTTCGCTAATGCATCTCAAGCCTTCAGGATATGTTTTGGCACCAATCGGGAGAATCATGAACTCTTGGATTGCCAGTTCATTTCCAGCATGTGCACCACCATTGATGACATTGGACATCGGTACAGGAAGCTGATATTTTGCGTCTTTACCAATTACATTCTTTCTCAAGTACTCAAATAGTTCCATCTTTAGATGTGATGCGGCAGCAACAGCAGTTGCCATAGAAACTGAGAGAATGGCATTAGCCCCGAGTTTACCTTTTCCCTTAGTTGGGTCACTCTTAAGGAGTTTTTCATCAACAGCTTGAAGCGAAAGAGGGTCTACCGAATTCATTGCATCAGAAAGAACAGAGTTGACATTCTTGACAGCCTGCGAGACTCCTTTTCCTAGGTAACGATTTCCTCCATCTCGTAGTTCAACAGCCTCATGTATACCAGTTGAGGCTCCGCTTGGAACTTTAGCCACTCCTACTGTTCCATCTGAGAGTGTCACCTTAGTCATCAATGTTGGATTTCCACGAGAATCAAGTATCTCAAGAGCTCTGATCTTTGTAATCTTCAACATGTTTCACCTAAATGATCGGTCTTAATTCTTTCAAGTTGAGTGGTAACTAGGATTTATGTCAATCCATCTGAACCTATCATATACCTTAGTCAGGGCAAGTTCTATTACGTTGCATGTAATTCTCTTGTTCGAGAGTGTAGTAAATGGTCTTCCATGAAACCAAATCCAAGATAGTCTGTACCATTGGTCCTGCCTCAAAATCCAAGGAAATACTTGAGAAGATGGTAGCTGCAGGAATGGATGTTGCAAGACTCAATATGTCTCATGAAGACCACAAGAGTGCAAGAAAGACATTAGAAACACTTCGATCAGTCGATGATACTCTTCCAATTTTGTTTGACTTGCAGGGCCCTAAGATTAGGATAGGAGAATTATCAAACCCGGTGGACCTAGTTACTGGAAATGAGTTTGTACTCTCAACCGAAGAGTTCGTTGGGGATGAAAGTCGTGTTTCAGTTTCCCACGATATGTTACCACAAGATGTGAAGAAAGGTACGATCATCACTCTCAATGATGGTATTGTCCGTCTGAAGGTCAAAAAGATCAAGGGAGCTGAGGTATTTACAGAAGTCACACATGGAGGTCCTATTTCAAGTAGGAAAGGATTGAACATTCCAGGTATCAGGATTTCGTGCGACGTACCAACAGAAGAAGATCTGAACGATCTAGACTTGGCAGCAGAACTAGAACCGGATTTGATTGCACTCTCATTTGTCACCGAATCTGAAGACATCAAGAAACTGAGGAGTATAATTGAGTCCAATGGACCCAGTGATGCTTGGATAATCAGCAAGATAGAGCATACGTTGGCGATTAGGAATTTTGAGGAAATTCTCAGAGAATCCGATGGTGTAATGATTGCTCGTGGCGACTTGGGAATCGAAGTGCCATTGGAGGATGTTCCGATACTCCAGAAAGACCTCATTAGGAGAGCTAACATCTGGGCAAAGCCTGCAATCGTTGCAACACACATGCTTGAATCCATGACTGAAGAGATGATACCGACTCGTGCAGAAGTGAGCGATGTGGCTCACGCTGTCATGGAACGAGCAGATGGAGTAATGTTGAGCGGTGAAACTGCTGTGGGGCAGTATCCAGTCCTGGCAGTAGAGATGATGGAACGGATTGTAAGAAGGACTGAGAGTACGATCCCAAAAGAAGACCCATTGGATATTACATCGCCGAAAAGAATGATTGTTGAAATCATTGGAAATCTGGCATATAGTGCAGTTGTATTGATTCCTGACAAGGTAGATGGGATAATCAGTGCTACTCGAAGTGGCTATACTGCTAGGTGGATTTCCAAGTTCAGGCCACCAACATACATTTTCGCAGTGACTCCAGATGAAAGGGTTGCAAGACGGCTGAGACTTCTATGGGGAGTGTGTCCAATAAGACATGAGCAAGACCTAACGAGTGTTGATGACATGGTGAAGGAATCTACTAGGCTTGCGTATGAAAAGGGACTCATCAGTAAGGACAGGGACATAGTCTTTACATCAGGAGTACACATGATTCCTGGTAGGACCAATGTTATAGGCGTATTTCACGTCAAAGATTTGGTTGAATAGTCATGACGAATTACCAAACTTTCGATTCAGTAGTATAACTGCTGATGTAGCTCCAATGCCTACTATGGCCAATGTCGCCATTGCTAAGATAATGCTGGATGCTTCTATTCTAAGCTCCACAATTACCAGAACCTGATCAATTGCGATGTTTGCAAATGCATCGTAAAATACAATGGTAATATTCCAAACTCCAATCGAAGCTGGAACGAATACAAAGCTGATGTCAGAGCCATACCACCAATTAGTTTCTACAAGAGTAGAGTTGACATAGATCTCGTAGTTCCAAGGAGTTGCATCAAAGGCAGACCAGTTTAGTATCGTGCTCACATCACTCATGTACATCCATATGTCATCAGGGTGGTCTATCGCGGGGGGGTCGCTGTCACTTGGAGGTTCATTATAGTGGAGAGCTTCGATTGCGTCGAGTTCTACTATGTCACCCATGAACAACTCAATCCGTACATATCGGACATACTCAAGCCCTGTACCAGAGATATCGAAACTCTTTGTCCCCGAGAAAACACCTAAAGATTGAGCTGGGATAAAGAATGACTCACTCACTATAATCTCATATTCATCTCCCTGTGCGAATACTGTAAAATCTGCACCAGCTCCATCGATTATCTCTTCATTCTCGCCCATATCAAGTGTCAGATATCCGTTCTCGTAGTCAATGTATATTTCAGTGAATATTCCATCAGGTGCTCCGATTGAATTCTCGCCAAACAGATACCACTTACACCGATTGGGTACAAGTGCATCTGCATATGGGTCGCCTTGATCAACCACAATTGTCACAAAAATCGTATCAACTGCAGATTGTCCATCAAGAAAGAGAACCAATGTGAGGTTATATTCTCCAGGTCTCCAACCTTCTGATCTCCAATCAGTAATTGGGACTTCGACAAATTCGCCTGCAATTTCACCTTGAGCAAATGTGTGACCATTCTTAAGAACTATCCAGTCAGTACCGCCAAAGACCTCCCAAGTGAATAATACATCAATCGAACCCCAGAGAAGTGTAGAATTTCCAGGAGAGGAGAGGATATGCGGACTTGTCGGAGGATGAACGGTTAGTGAAGTCTGACTATAGGTTACAAGTCCCTGTAGGTCTTCGACAACGAGCGTGATATTGTAGACTCCAGCACGTAATAATGGCACATCCCAATCAATCCTATGAGTAGGGGGAGTCCACGTATCTTCAGCAGTGAGTGATTCATTAACATATAGACTCCAGGAGGTCCCACTCGCATCAAAGAGATTCCAAGATAGAGTCATTGCAGAACTCCAGTATGTTTCAAGAGTCAGTGGTTGCAGCGGTTCAATGACCGGAGGTTCTTCAGGATAGACGTTGAGCCAGAAGGAGTCATCAAAGACATTCGTTGTGCCATTGTAGAGATGCATCTCAACAAAATGCGACCCAAGAGGAATCAGTTCCGGATCAAGTATGATGTCAGTGCCATTCCAGTCAAATGACATGAAGATAGTCCCATTGAGTGATATATTGCAGGCAAGAGGGTCTAATGTGTCACCACTCCAAGTAGGCAGTTGATCATATTGACCCCTTTCAATTGTTGTGAGCCCACTTCGTTCTATGTGGAAATT
>JBHLRQ010000054.1:0-20658 GCA_048882385.1 Candidatus Thorarchaeota archaeon
CTGAAGACTGAATCTCTTCTGCAATTCAGGTCTATATTCCTACCTCTCTTGGCAGTAACTCTATCCTCTCTTTAAGACAATGAACGCAAACATTACTACGAATGCAGCTCCACCGTCGATTGCCAACAACTCAAGAGGCAATGCTTTTGGAAGAAAAAGAGAATCAAAAAACCTCATACTTGGAAGCCATTAAGGAATACTGATATGAGTTAAATTCTCTTTGCCGCACAATCCTTGGAGACAGCAGAATGAAGAGTCTCTGTCCGATATGTGGACGTCTTGTTGAAAATTCCGAAACAGTGGAGGGTGAGAATGTCTATCTTGACAAGACCTGTCCTGAACATGGTCCTACTCGAACCCTCGCATCATCAGATGCGGAATACTGGAAGGAGGCTCTCAAATACAACAGACCAGGAACATCTCCTTTGGTCTGGTCATCTCAGATAGACAAAGGGTGTCCTGATGACTGCGGCATCTGTTCTGCACACAAACAACACACCTGTGTTGGAGTGATGGAGATAACTGGACAATGCAATCTGAACTGCAACATCTGTTTCGCTGATGCTCCATCTGGTAGTCATGTTCCATTTGATCAGATTTCTCGCATGATTGATGCCTATGTGTCATATGAAGTAGAACCAGAACTCCTGCAATTGAGTGGAGGCGAACCAACTCTTCATCCAGACATTCTTGAGATTGTTGGCTATGCAAAGACCCTTGGTATCCAAGATGTCGCTGTTTCAACAAACGGTCTGAGGCTGCTTGAAGAAGATTTTGCAGTAGAACTGGCAAAGACAGACCCAGTGATCTATCTCCAATTCGACACCTTTGATTCAAAAGTATCACAATTCATTCGAGGAAGAGACCTCGTCAATGAGAAGAAACGTGTTGTTGAGGTATGTAACGAACTGGGAATGACCACAGTTCTTGTTCCTACACTGATCAAGGGTATCAATGACCATGAGATTGGAAAATTGGTTCACTATGCTTTGGCTCAGAAGAAGGTCTTTGGTGTCAACTTCCAACCGGTTGCACTGACTGGAAGGATAGGAGTTCCTGAAATCTCAGCGATCTCGCTTCCCAAAGTTCTGAATGCAATCGAAATTCAGACAAACGGAATATTGGAGAAGAGTGACTTTCGCCCAATACCTTGTCCACATCCTCATTGCACTGCAATATCGTATGTATTGGTTGATGACCATAAGGTGACACCACTAACTGACATCGTAAATGTTGACGAGTATATAGACTATGCACGAGACCGTACTCTAGTGAAAGAAGCTGTGCTGATGGATGAGGCGTTCAAGAGCCTATTCTCTACACGAGCTGTCCCAGGAACCGAGAGTAATCTGGAAGCATTCTGTGATGCATGTGGAATGACTATTCCTGAGGTCATAGGGAAATCTGTGAAGATAGTATCAGTTCATGCATTTATGGATCGTCAGACTTACCAGCTTGAGCGAGCCCAGAAGTGTTGTATCCATATCATTCAGCCTGATGGGAAGATGATTCCATTCTGTAACTATAACATGTTTCGAAGACATCAGGAGGGCTGAGTCCATGAAGGTCGATGACTCTGTAGAGAAGGAACTTGGTATCTGCTGTGGAGATTTCTATAACCATCCAATCGTATCACAGTTACTCGATGGCATTTTTCATCCCGGAGGTCTTGCTCTGAGTAAGCTGATGGTTGACAGAATGGGTGTTAACAGTCATTCCAGGGTTCTAGATATAGCCTGTGGTGATGGAAAGACTGCAACCTATCTTGCACGAAGCCTGGGTTGTAGAGTTTCTGGAATCGATGCTAGTCAGAAGATGATTGACTCAGCCAAAGAGCTTGCTGAGGATCTGAGAGTGAAAGATCTTACAGAATTCGAAGTGGCTCTCGCAGGAAAGATTCCTTATGGTGATGGAGAGTTTACTTCGGCAATCAGCGAGTGCTCTCTCTGCACCTTCTATGATAAAGACCAAGCTATGATCGAGATTGCGAGAGTTCTGAAGCCTGAAGGTATCTTTGGATTGAACGATGTGACAGTCCAAATCCATGAAGAGCTTGATGATGAACTGAGGAGTCTGCTTGGAAGAGTGGCATGTGTTGCCGATTCACTTTCTACAGAAGAATATGTGAACCTTTTCGAGAACAATGGTTTCAATCTGCTCGAATCATCAAACCATTCAGACCTTCTTGAGGACCTAGCGAGGAAAGCAAAGAGTCGTGCTCGTTTCTTCAGAGATGTTGCAAGAGACGATGAAACCATTGAAAAGATGAACGAGGCTGTGCGAATCATAGGTTTGATCGAGAACCAGATTACATCAGGAAACATTGGTTATGAGATGTTCATCTTCCAACAATCATGATTTTCTTGGCCTGTACAGGTCTTCGTAGAACATTCCTGAATACATGAGTCTACGATAGACTGGTCTGAACATTTTAGATGCAATGTCACTTATTGGTACCGAATATGTTTGAGAGTTTCCACCAAGTCTTGTTGAGAGAAAGATAGCAATTGGGTTGTAGATTCGAAGGAGACCCCTGAACTTTTGACAGTCCAAGAGCATGATGTAGCCGTCCTCACAGACTGTTTTTTCTATCTCCCTTAAAACAAGAGGGGAGTTGGGAATGATTGATAACGAATAGGTAGACATGACCAGGTCAAAACAACCTGTCACAAACTTAGACATCTCTCTGGCATCTACAAGTTTGAGATCGACATTCTCCCAACTCTGTTCACGGACTCTTCTAACAGCCTGTCTCAGCATGGCTGGGGTGTAGTCTATTCCTACTATCTCCTGATAATCCGGATACTTTTCAACAAGGAGAGGAAGGTTTGCTCCAGTCCCGGTGCTCACATCAAGTATTCTTGGTCGTTTCAGCTCTGGAAGTCTGTTTATTGCCTCTCTTCTCCATTTTCCAAGATTGACACCAAGAGCTCGATAGAACTTGATGAGCATCTGATACTGAAGAGCTGATGAACTGTAGATGTGACGAACTCTGTCTCCAGTCACATCCGTCATGTCACAATTACCTCAGATTGCATATTTGTAACACTGAATAACTCCAAACAGATGAAGCAGTCGAAAAGCGTTCTCTATGCGAATCTCATCTTTTGTATGGATTTCGGAATCCTGCAAAATCTCCGATGGTCGTCGCTTCTCTTCTAACAAATCGCAGATTCTAACTATATCTTCCATTGGCAGATCGATGGTTTTGAGTAGAGGTGATGGTAGAAGATAGTTCCTGAACAGTGCTAATCCATTCCATCGCTCGTTGTCATGTTCAGAGAGTTGAAATGTGTGATCATCATCCCAGAAGAAGACATCGTCTTGCTCTGCGAAGATTGTTCGAGCATGACGAGAGATTATGGTATCAATCTGAGACGTTTTCTCTGCTGTACGTATCTCAAAGTCATCCGTGAAACCAAGGCTTTCAATCTCCATCCCTATATGCTCGAGCTCTGGTTTTGCTTTTTCTATGAATGTACTGATACCTTGGTCAGTCAACAGAACCACCAGACTGTTCTCAGTTCTGGAATAGACCAGCTCGTACGCTCTGAATCTTATAGTGTCTAGAGCGACATCTCCTTCCAGACCAAGACTGACTCCGACATTCTCTATTGCTGATAATAGACCACCAAATAGTGCATCATCAATCTGGATATGTCCAGTTCCAACATGAGTGATTGGTATCCCACTCTTGTGAATGATGAAGAGTTCTCTGACTGCCTGTTTAACCACTTGCACTACCCTCCTTACCAGCGATTATCCAGTTATCACCAATTGTCTGCACAGTTAGGGCATGCTTCTGGAATGTTTCAGTGATGAAATCCCTGTTTAGGGGTTGTGGGTACCCATCTATCGTTTGCATCAGGACATAGGCAGGTGTACTTACAGTCTGTCCTGGAGACAAAGTTGGGTCGTTAGTAACGACTCGACCTCCAGGTTTTAGGTAGTCCGATATCGTCTTGACTCTCTCATCCACTGTTTCGTGGTAGAAGGAGAAAATCTCCTCTCCGTAAAAGAGATCTAGACCTGTACTCAAATCCCGTCCTAGTAGGTCCGGAACGAGTTTGAAGAAGATGTCATCCCAAGACAGAAGCTGAAGAATTGTTTTCAGAGGTGTAAACCATCTCAAGTCTTGAAGGAAGATATGTATCCTCTCTGGATTGAAGATTTCATCAATTTGTTTGAGGGTAAAGGGCAGACCAACATCTGCGAACGCGGACACTCCAATCTCTTTAGTATTCTTTGGAGAGAAAGACCGAAGAAGAACTCCTCTACCTTTTTCAGTCAATGTGCTGCTGAAAACTGTTTCCAGCACTACTCTTGGTACATCGTTCAAAGAAACCTTTTTTCCAATGAGTGCTTCTGGGAGATACTTAGAACAGTCATAGTAGAAATTGGTCATTGCGGATCCTACATCTTCTGGACGAATGGATGTGGTTTTCACTTCACGAATTTGGTATTTGCCATCTACAAATGAAACTATATTTTCTCCGACAAGGACACTTAGGATATCACTGAGAAGACGCATGTCTGTGTATCCGTTCTCTCGCGCGAGCTCTTCCATAGTCTTCGGATTTGAGAGTGTGATTATCCAACCCTCAGCTAGTATAGTGTTCACTATTAACCGTAATGCGGTTTCCTCTGACTCCTTGTATTCTGCATAGGCTTTCCTCAGATCACCGTCTGTAAGGTATTTGCCAACACGCTTGAGTCCAAATATGGTCCCACTAAACCGTTCCATCAATTCTCCTCCTGCGCACTGACATTGAGTGCCCAATCGTATCCAATGTATTTTAGTTTGACCTTGCCATTTTGCTCATCGATATACTTCCTAATATCACTCGGTGCGTACTCTTGGATAAACTCTGTTACACTCTTGCCAGTTACTTCAAAGTCCTTCTTGTACCACTTGAAGATCATACTGGCATAGAGCACACCCTCATTCTTGTCCAGTTGAAGACCCTCTTTGCTTCTGAGGTATAATTTCGTAGCTGCTTCTAATTCAGCATCAAGATTCTCAGCGCTGTAGAATCCGTCCTTCAGAAGGGGACATCCCAATGAGGAGCAGTTTAAAGCAAAGTGGACCCTTGGGTCTTCAAAGTCTTTTCTAATATTGTCCTCGATTGTCCTCAGTGTATATTCTGTTCCTCCTACATTGAATTTTTGGAGAGCAAAAAATCTCACACGACTGAACCAGCTCTTGTTACCCTTGTTGGCGAAATCTGGATCCTTTTGCAGCTTTTTGACGACTCCGTAGATTGACAAAGCATTGTAGCTGTTTATCCAGAAAGCCATCTTTTCCTCTCTAGTCTTCAAACCATTGAGGTCAAAATCTGCTAGCGTTTCAGCATAGTCAACCATCGATTTGTCTGCCATCAGAGCGAAGTAGTTTACTTTGCCCTGAGGGTCTCGATATCTTTCGATGATGCTGTTCAGATTTTGGTTAAGACTTGTGAGTTCTGTGGTGGCATCAGACATGTTTTCACATCCAGTCTTCCGTTTGAAGGAATGATTACACTATGATTTCCGGGTTTGAAAGTATTGATACTCAATCATGTTCCAAGCTTGGACCAATCAATAATGATCACCAGAAATGTGAGTCCACCTAGCACGACCTTTAGCGTATTGAGAAAGTTGCCCAGATCAGCAGCAACTCCCATTGTTGATGGGAAGAATGGTAGTATTCCCATGAACAATAGGATAAGACCTACTGTCAGTAACCAGAGCTTACCATTGAGCATCTCCATATCTGTTTCTCGAAATGCTACTATGAGTGTGATTAGTGCAACAATGATCTTTATGATGCTCAGAACAGTTCCTCCATCAAAGAACAGTATTGCTGCAGTTTCGGGTACAAGCGATAGTGCACCCACAATGATCAAGCTTATCCCATTGATCCACATCCATGCTTTAGTACCTAGAATGTTCATCATGAACTCCTCTGACTTTACAATAGTTAAGTTTCACTTAAGTGTTTGGTTGTCATCGACAATCTTGTCACTATCAATATCCGTGATGGAGAAACTACTATCCCACTCATACTGCTGCTCGCAAGAATCTAAAGAAGAGTCTGACCCTACTTGGACGAACCAGAAGGGCTGGTACTTCCTTTCTATACTCAGCATACCCATCACCAAATCGCTCAATCAGTTCTTTCTCTTCTCTCACAATCTGCAACCTGAAGACCAAGAAGATTATCACAAATAATAGGATGGAGTATACTGAGAACCTGAAGAAGAGACCTGCAGCACCTAGCATCACGCCACCAAGATAGGTTGGGTGTCGAATCACGGAGTAGATTTCATTGTTCTGGACCTCAGATTCCTCAGGGAAATAGAGATACACAACAGCCATGTAATCTAAGCCAAATGTAAGAATCGCGCTTCGTACAGTGGCTGCTCCCAAAATTATGAAAACAGCTGATATGATAATTCTCAACCATACATCGACTTGAGGGTCAACTCCAATCATCGCCAAAAGTGATCTTGACCATTGGATTGTAAGTTCATTTACAGGGGGTCCTGGAGGAAGTGAACGAATTGATGTGAATGCATGAAATACAAGCGGTGGAATCAGGAAAACACCAATCAATCCCCTGGGAATCATTTTTTGATAAGCACGGTCCCCTAAACTTGCTTTCATCTCTTCTCTCTTGCTCCAGACCTGACCTATAAGCCCAAATCCCAGTGCAGCTATTAAGATGCTACCAACAAGCGGTAGAAAGGGTTCAATCATTACCAATATCGAACTATCACTAAATACTCTGGGAATGATATCCAGAACGATAATGAAGGCAAATGCCAGAACTGATGCCAAAGCACACAGCAGAGGTAGTACAACAAGTCTCTTCCCGGGATATGCTGGAAGTTTCTCGCGAAGTTTGTCCATTCCTTTCAAATGCATCTTATCCGCCTTTTGTAGGTGAATCAAACGCTCTTATCAACGTCACGTACAACAAGATAGGATGAATCAAAGTTTGGTCAATTTTCCAGCAGCATTTGAAATTCCTTCTAATGTTCTTTCGATGTCTTGTTCTGAATGTGTGAACGATAGGGCTCCTAATCCGTGATATCCGAAAACACCCTCTTGCATCAAGAACCCTTGGAAGAGGTCCTGCTTGGCATGATTAAAGAGTGCTCCAAGCTGACCTGGTGTCTTAGGCGGTTCATCAAGGACTTTCGTCAAATGACTCACAAAGTTGATTGATCCGTAACCAGTCCCTATGAGAGGTGCATTCATGTCTTGAAGCATCTGATTCAATCGCTCTCTAAAGGAGTCGCCCTTTTTATTCAGCGTCTTGTATTCGTCCTTTTTTTCCTGCAACAGTCCCAAGACCGCTATACCTGCAGCCATCGTTAGTGGATGACTTGAGAATGTTCCACCACCGACCCACCGACCCCCTTCAGCTCCTGGTACTGCTAGAGCCATGATATCCTCACGACCTCCGTAGACTCCTAATGGCATCCCACCCGCGGCTGCTTTCCCGAGCGTCAAAAGGTCAGGTTCTGCTCCAAACACCCCGTCACCTGCAGTCCCAAATCTTAAACGAAAACCAGTAATGATTTCATCAAAAACCAGTAGAATGTCTCGAGAAGCTGTTTCTTCTCTCATGTAAACGAGAAACTCATTTTCTGGAGGAATCCCGCCACCTGCACCAATCACTGGTTCAATGATGACAGCTGCAAGGTCTTTTCCATGCTCCTTTAGCATTCTGTCAAAGCTCTCTCTGTCATTATAATCAAATGAAACACCATTGTAAAATGGCGCGTCTGTATATGGGTGACTCATATGAAAAGTGAGCGCATCATTTCCTCCATGCCAGCCACCCAGTGACTTTCCGATGAGTTTCCTTTTAGTGAACAGCCTTGCTAGCCTCACTGCATATTGAGTTGACTCTGCTCCAGTGGCTGTGAATCGCATTTTTCTGAGTAATGGAACAGCTTCTTTGAGTAGTTCTCCATACTTGACTTGAGGTTCATTTGGAATTCCGAAGTGGTGGCCTCCTTCGAATTGGTCGATGATCGCCTTCTTCACAACTGGGTCATTATGGCCAAGAATGAGAGAGTAGTGAGTCATCCACCAGTCAATGTACTCGTTCCCGTCCACATCCCAGATGTGTCCCCCCTTTCCATGACTCACATAGGGTGGGTAAGCACCACAACCGGGCATACCAAAATTGCGGATATTGTGACTCACTCCGCCTGGAAACAGAGTGACAGCTCTCTTCCAGAGGGCTTCTGATTTTGGTGTTCTTGCTTTATATTCATCGAGCATTTTGTGCTCCTCCACGTTATTCTTCTTTCCAAACTCGCGATGTGTTTCTTGGTACTGGAAGGTCTTTCATTGTCTTGAGACCAGGTGATTCTTGAATCACAATTGGAATCAAGTTGATGATCATACCAATTGTGCCTAGGTCTCCCTGAACACCTCCCTTAATCCTCTGTTGTATTGGAGGAAGACCATCTATTATGATCTCATCATATTGAGGTGTTGCCTCTGCATAGGCTTGAAAGTCAAGAGTGACTATTTGTTTGCCCTCCCTTCTTCCCACTCCAACACTTCTCAGACCAAGAACATCACCTTTTTTGATGGTTGTAAATGAATTTGTTATCTCTTGATCTGCAATGATTGCCTCAGGGGGAATCTCTTCTATCTCATCCAATCCTAGGTGCAGTCCTGCATCAATCATCTGGATTGACTCTACAAGTCCCACGTGCCCAGTGATATTTCCATCATCGATCTTCCTTCGAAATTCGTCCACTGTCATTCCTGTTCCAATCTTCTTCTGGAATGATGGTCTCCTGTGACTTGAATTCATATGACGAGTAACTGTGATAGTGTCCACATGCTGACAGGGTCCCGTGAGCACAATAGGAAGCAAATCCATCAGATATCCTGGATTGATTCCAGTTCCCACTACTGTCTTGCCCTCCTTCTTGGCGATTCTATCAAGCCTTTTAGCTATCACAGACTGTTTCCGATACGGGAATGATAGTTCCTCACAAATAGAGATAACATCAAGACCATTCTCTAGACATGTTTCGATAGTTGAGGTAACAGCTTCAAGAGAGGATGCAGTAGCAACTATGGCGATATCTGCAGGACTGGCCTTAAGGACCATCTTCAGGTCATTAGTAATTATAATGTCGCTATCAGTTTCTTCCTCCATCAACTCTCCTACTGTCTTATTCTCCAGATCTGGATTTGCATCAATCACTGCCACAAGCTCAAGATTTTCTCTATTGATGATAGCACTAGCAATATGACGGCCCAGTGACCCAAATCCAACCTGTATTACTCTGAATGGCTTTGCCATGGAAGTATGCTCCTTGAACTTAGTCACGCGAGTGAATTACAGTTTAATCAGTCTATCGAGAAGGAAAGAGTAAACAAAAACATGCCAGAGTTTTCAAGAAATGCCTCCTTGTATCTTCTCTTTCTGCACAGAGAAACCGCACCTTCATGGTCGGTATAGTATACAATGCCATCAAATCCAGCCTTCGAAACATAGTCTTCAAAAAAGGAAAAGACCTGATGACCATAGCCCTTTCCTCGGTGGTCCGATTTCAACCAGAGTTCGTGTAATTCAACAAGATTGTCCTTCTTACCTCCGAAGAGTTGTTTCAAACATTTCCTATCCTCCTCCCCTCGAGGATCACCAGGAATCATCTCTTCGGTGCTTGTTTCATGCCATATACAGTGCCCTACAATTTGCTCTTCTTCTATCCATGTAATCAGATGATTCGCATCTCGTTCAATGTGCTGTTCTTCATCTGTTCCGAGATCGAAGGATCCTGATTGTCTTGAACCGATGCTTATGTAGTACTCTTGCAGATCCGATAGACTACGGTAGTATTTCCTGAACTCTTCAATAGAAAATCCGCCCACAATGAAGTCTAACAATGAAATCACCTTCTATTCAGTCCAAACATGGCTGATAGAACCGCGTACCTTTTTGAATCCGAGCTTTTCGTAGAGTGCAATTGCTCTAACATTCTCAATATCTACTTCAAGTACAACTTTCTCCATTCTGTTCTTAGCTGCCCTCGCAAGACTAGCTGTCATTAACTTCTTCGCCAGACCTTTCTTCCTAAATTCCGGGTGTATCCCAATTCCGTTAACAAAACCACCAATGCTAATGATATTGATCTTCATGAACCCAATAATTTTCTCGCTGGAATATAGGAGCAGAGACGCATCCTCCTCTATTTTTTTCGATCTTTCAAAGAAGTTGTCAAAGCTCTCCCTACGTTGTTTCTCTGTCTGATCCAAGTATCTTCGGTCCCCACTAGATAGGAATGTTTCATTGTAGCATGGCCAGATCTCCTCGTTGTTCACATCAATTATACGTTTCAAGAAGAATCCCTCTGGAAAATCAGGCTCTGTGAATTCTGATGATGTCAGTTCACATATCATCTGACTCCATTCATTCCCCCTTCTCATACCTGCGGCTTCGTAGAGTGGTCTGTATCTTTCATATGTCGATCTCACATCGTCAGTCAGTTCCATCAGAAAGACTTCCAAGCGATTTCGTCCAATTGAAATTGTGTGACTAATCGCTTCCTTGACTAAGCGTTTAAACACAATCTCAAAATCCTCTCCTGGTAGTACAAGAGGGTGCCAAGAGTCGAGATAGACCATTGACTCCGACAAAACATAGAGACCTGCCCAACCAACTAACTTCTTTTCCTCGCGGGCTAGTAGGTAATAATAAGGAACCTCTGCAGCGTTTTGGATGAACCTCTCGACTTCTTCTATTGTGTTTCCACATCTCAACTGAGCATCAAGCTGCTTTTGAGATTCCATAGTGAATTGAACAATCTCTTCAACATCTATGTCGTGATGCTTGAGAATTTCAATGACAACCAACCAAGGAACACCTCTAGGTGCTAAATTCAGCTTTCCCATGTGTCAAAACTAGAATGTCATTCTCATCTCTCGTTTCAAAATGCACAACCTGTAATCCTTCTTCATTTACTCCTCCATCATATACCTCTGTCGTGATGGTCTGATCAAGCAATACAGGACTGGAGAAACGAACGCTCATACTCTTCAACCGAGTTGGATCTCCATTGAGTAGTCCATCAACAATCACCTGAGAAGCCATCGCCATTGTGCATAAACCATGAAGGATTGCTCTGGGAAGTCCTACACTTCTAGCAATCTCATCGCTAACATGTATCGGATTGTGGTCCCCAGAAGCCTCCGCATATCTCACGCCTTGATCTGAAGTTACTCCAATACTCTGCTTCGTAATCAACTTCCCTCTCTTAGGTTCTTGATATTCAGGTGGAGTCTTCTTCTCTCCTTCCTTTTTCTTGCCCCTCACTAGTATACGGTAGTCCATCTGTACAACAATGTCATCATCTCGCTTGCAGTAAATCTCAAGATCCAATATCTCGTTCACACCACGTGTTTCTATGTTGACAATCTTTGCTGTGGTGTGAATCTCATCACCTGGTCTGAGAATCCCTCTCCATATCATCCTGTGCTCAGCATGGACAGCTCTCAGAATGTTGAAGTCCATATTTTCAGCATCATCACCTATCTGGCTCAGGATGCCCGGTAGAAAGACAACTGGATATATTGGAGGCGTAACCGTTTCTGAGTCAGGAGCACTGTATCGAGGATTCTCATCATTTGTCCCTAACGCATATTTTTGTATGCTCTGCGGATCCACAATCTGAGAGTCCACACGATACACCTTCCCAAGAAAATCTCTGTTCAGCTTTGTAGTTTCTTCGCTCAATTTTGACCCTCCAACTTGACTATTTCTTCTTCCCTAAGGATTTTCTTGTGGAGCTTCATTATATGAGTCAATGGGAGCTCATCTCGGAACTCTACAAACTTGGGCACTGCATACGGTTTGACCTTATCCCTCAAAAACTCGATTATTTCCTCCTCTGAGATCTTGCCTCTATGCTCTTGCTCTAGCTGGATGAACGCTTTTACACGCTCGCTCCCAGGTCGTTCAGGGTCTGGTACGCCAATAACTCCTGCTACTTCAACTGCAGGATGTTCATGGAGGATGTCATCTATGACCCGACTGTAAACCTTGTTCCCTCCGACAATAATCATGTCCTTGATTCGGTCGACCACTGTGAAGTATCCATCATCATCAACAGTTACCATGTCCCCCATTCTGATCCAACCGTCTGCTTCAAGACCTGAACCAGGAGTCGGCCAGTAGCCCAGCATGCATTGAGGCCCCCTGACCCAGATCTCTCCAGTATCTCCATACGGGAGTTCTTCTCCAGTTTCCGGGTCGATGACCTTTACCTCCGTGTCTGGCAAGGGAACACCAACACCCCGCTTGACCTGCTTCATGAACCCAGTCACCTTAGAGAATGCAGAGATGTTGACTGAAACTCCACCAGAGGTCTCTGTTGCTCCGTACCCCTCGCCCATAGGAACACCTGCAATCTTCTCGAACTCCTCTGCGAGCTCCGGTGGGAGAGCAGCTGCAGCGGAGTAGTAGAATATTTGCCCCTTCTTCAGTGGCATATTGCAGAAAACAGTGTAATGGGCAGGCACTGCGAAGACAATGGCAGGTCTATACTCGTTGATCACTTCTACTATCTTGACCATATCTCTAGGATCCATGAGAAACATCTTGAGACCCCAAGAGATGCTTGCATGGATTGCCCAGTGTCCATATGTGTGAAATATGGGAACACAGATTGCAGTTGCAGCCTTTCCAACTATTCCAGCCTTCAGAGGGTCCATCATCCAGTGAACTGTCTGCACTACATTTGAGGTGAGGTTGTAATGTGTCAACATTGTCCCCTTGGGCACACCCGTGGTGCCACCTGTAAAAGGAAGCAAGGCTATATCCTCTCTCGGGTTGATTTCGACAACTTCTGTGTGGGGCTCATACTTTTCGAGTAGTTCTTCAAAGCGGTAGTATCCAGGCCCAGAGATGTCTTCCATTTCGGGGAACTGATAGTCTGGGAATATCTTGGTAGGAGCATAAATGACTGTCTTCACTTCTGTGTGAGGTTTGATTTCGTTCACTCGAGGTATTCTCCTGTATGAACAGAAGACCAGCTCTGATTTACTCTCCTTGATCTCATGAAGAAGGTCATCGGTCTTGTGAAGAATACTCAGGGGAACATGAATGGCTCCTATCTTCATACAGGCAAAGTCGACAATGATGAACTCTGGACATGATGGCAGAACCGAAGCGACGGTGTTGCCCTTCTTCACTCCGAAGTCGACTAATGCGGATGCCAAGCGATCCGCTTTGTCTTTCAAATCTGGATAAGTTATCTCCTCATCTGCATACACACAAGCGATATTTTTCGGAAACTTTTCTGCGGCCTCCTCCAAGAACGAATACACATTGATCTCTGGATATGGTTGCATCGAGTGCTTCAACTTGAAGGGTCCGAGAGAATATGATTTGAGCCAGGGTTTGTCTTGATAACTCAACGTAATCATCTCTGACTAAGACACAAGTCCTCAATAAATCTGGTCTATAAGCCACTCAAGACCTAGTTCATTCAGTTTTTCCTTAGTAGGCTTGCCCTCCTGGTCCCAGCCACGGAACTCATAGTAGCTGTTGAGAATCGGGTCCAAGTTAACTACCTGTCCCTTTGCAGGTCCTTCTGGCATTGGGTCTTTCAAGAGCCTGGGTGGCAAAGTGTCATCAGATCGAGTCGCCCCTTCACGAATGTTGTACACTTTCTCCAGGTTGTAGATTCTCTCTCCAGTCTTTCTGAAGTCAGCAGCTGTGTATTCGATTCCCATCAGCTTGGACAGCAACACTGCCCAGTCCTCGGCAGTCATGACAATGCCCATGAATTTACAAGCGCCAACAGCATCAAAGATCTGAAAAGCATCTTCAAAATCCTTTAGAATCACTGACTTCTCAGGAATCTCTTTCTGTGGGTCTCCTACGTCTGCGTCATCTACAACCATAAATGGCATTGATAGAAAGGCTGGTCCCTCTATCCAAGCTGTGATGTGGTCCCCTCCACGGTTAGCTGTAGCATAGGCGAGTCCAGTAATCTTTGCAGCACGACTGTCATATGCAGGAAGTTCTAATCCCTTCACATGCATCGCGAAGTGCTCAGAACCTTGACCGAACCTCTCCGCCATTCTCTTTGTCCCCAAGGCTAAGATGTCCCCAAATCCTTCGCGCATGGCAATCTTTGGTACAATGTCAACTATGATGTCTTTGTCTCCGAACCTGAACTCAAGACCTCCTGTATCCTCTGTAGTTATGATTCCCTTCTCAAAGCACTCCATGACAAAGGCCACTGATGTTCCCGCGGAAATCACATCTAGACCATAATCATTACACAGGAAATGTGCCATGGAGATTGCCTCAAGGTCATCGACCCCGCATATACTGCCAAACGCACCGATGGTTTCGTACTCAGGTCCCTCTCCCCTTATTTTTCCCTCTTTGCTACCTTTGATATCTGCAATTCTACCACATGCAATTGGGCAAGCAAAACAGGGCTTGCGTTCCACAAGTATGGTGTCATTTAGTGCAGTCCCATTGATGTTCTCGGCTCCCTCGAATATTCCAGTCTGGAAGTTTCGTGTGGGCAGTCCTCCTACTACTTGACATAGGTCTACCATTGTGGCAGTTCCATATGTTTCAAGAGTCATTTTGAGAATACTCTGGTTTACCCAGTCGAACCTTTTCTTGGCTTCAGTCCGGTACGCCTCTGGATTTGCAACAGGAATCTGTGCCTTTCCATAGGATACTACTGCCTTCAGGTTCTTTGACCCCATCACTGTTCCAAGGCCACACCTTCCAGCAGCACGACCGTAATACTTCTCGTCACAGTCGTTCATGATAGCAGCGTAAAGAACCCCATTCTCTCCTGCAGGACCAATACAGGAAACATTGTGCTTGGGTCCATGTTTCTCCTTCAGGATTCTTGTTGTTTCGGATGTAGTCTTCCCCCAGATTTCAGCAGCATCTCTGAGTTCGGCTTTCCCATCTTCAGTAAGAAGGTAGACGGGTTTTGGAGAGATTCCCTCGAAGATGATACCATCAAATCCTGACCTCTTGAAGTCCTTCGCCCAAAAGCCTGCAGAGTTAGCCTGACCCCAGAGGTTTGTTAAAGGTGACTTGGCCACAACGCTATATCTTCCTGCACTTGGAGATGGTGTCCCAGTCAAGGGTCCAGTCATGAAGATTAATTTGTTCTCAGGACCCAGAGGGTCTATTCCCTTCACAGTTTCATTGATCAAATACCAAGTAGCAAGACCTGCGCCACCTAGATACATCTTCAGAATCTCTTCGTCTGGGAACTCCTCAGTTATTGTTCCATCAGTAAGATTGACTCGAAGTATCTTGCCCATGTATCCCTTCAACATCTTGTGTCCATCCTCGCAATCTTGTCTTGGAAACTTACTTCTATCAGTCGTAAAACTCTGTTTCTATAGTTGTTGCACTTGAAACCAATTCTTTGGCTGCTTCAGTGGCTCGTAAAATCTTGGGCATATCTCCTTCAACTTTAGCCTGTCCTGAAAGCAGAGCTCGAATTGGATCCAACTCTTTCTTCAGAATCTGTTCCCACACGTCAATTCTAGCAGAGTAGATGAATTCTACCTCAAACGGTTTCCCTGATGATTCATCCCCCTTCTTTAGGAGGGTGAACTCTTCATCATCCTTTAGAATCTGTGTGCCAGTACATTTACCATGGTATAGTCCAACCCATATCCTGATCTGATTGGTAAGTCCTCCGTGCGGGTCTACTCTGAAAATGAAATCACCTTCCCACCAGTCTGCTGCTTTTGCATAAGCTTCATTGGAGTTCACTGCTTTTTCAAACAGTTCCGCCCATTCTGGACTTCCGAATTTTACCATTTATCATTCCTCCCTCTATCTTTTGTCTAATACCAGTATTTTGGGCAGAGCCAGAAGTTTTCCATATGCCCGTCCCTTGAATCGAAGTTTTCTCTTACCAAATCGATTCTTTTTCATCATCATATGCATGACTGAATACTGACCATTACAGAAGAACATCAAGTCTTCTGGATCTGCAATCAACTCTAGGTCTCGATCCTCAAGAGAATCTCTTGAAACAGTGTACTCCCCGTCTTTTGCTACCAGATTTATCCAAAGTATCTCATCTTCCTCTACGTGGAGTCCGATATTGATTCTGCCCTCGAAAGAATCTAGTCTCTTTGTGTTCTTTGGATTCTCGCGCTTGTCTGCTATGATTCCGTCAATCACAGATTTGATTGTCAGAAACAGTGTTTCTCTCTGTGTGTCATCCATCCTCATTCACAACTCAACATTGCTTCCTTTTGAATGTCCTGAACACCCATTTCAATATTGTCTTTGATAATTCTGTAAACGAGCGAGAAGTTTGTAGTATAGGCAAAGATGTTTTAGGAGGAATACATTACGTATACAGGGATGCAAGGGAAGGGGATAGAAGATGGCGGAAATGAATATACATCAGAGGACAGCTCTGGTCGGTTGGCTTGTGGTTGGTTGGCTCATGACACTTGCTGTTGTGTTTCTATGGTTTCTAACGGACACAATCACAACAGTAGTCTTCTTACTTGGTATCGGGTTGGGACTGGGTATTGGCTTCATAATTGTCGTAAATGAAGCACTAATTCTGACAACGATCCATACACTCCAGAAGGCAGGAGAAAGTGCAGTGCAGATACTAAGTCTACGCAAGAATATGAGAGCCGTATTGGCAGTCTGGATATTTGCATTGTTCACATTAGTAGTTGTCATGACACTATTCAATCAAATCGAGTTAGATCGATTTAGCGCTATAATGGGTGTACTTGGCAGCTTCGTTGCATCTGTGGTTGCATATTATTTCGCAGTGAGTAGAAATCAGACATCCTCATGAGATTGATTCGTCACTCTACTTTCAATATAGTTCAATCTTCCAAGAACCAACACACGAAAGATAATCAGGAGCAATACTATTAGTGCTTGTCCCAGTAGATAAGAGAAAACAACAAAAAATAGCGATGCTGCTTCTAAACCTCTGGATGTAGAATTTCTAAAACTAGGGAACAAACATCTCTACAAGATCTTTTGAAACAGTTTCAGGATCTATTTGATTTTCAAAATCCCCCGATATGAATAAGGATGAAAGGCCCTCCAATGAGGCAATTAGAATACGAGCCCTCCCTTCAGGGTTTGAAATGCCACATTCCTGGTACAGTTTCATTGCAAGATTCATGTGGTCTTTATACGATCTCAGCCATTCCGTACATTGGTCTTTCCTGTTTTCACCCTCCTCGTATACTTCATAGGAAAATCGACGAAATGAAGGATGTTCCATAAACATCTGAACCGAACTTCGGATGAACTGTGTCAGTTTTTCTTGAGGAGTTCCTTTGCTGATGATTTGCTTGAGATGCGGGCTCCAGAGTTTATTGAATCCTTGAAGAAGTGATTCGCAAGCAAGATCATACTTAGAGTTGAAATAATGGAAAACTGCACCTTTTGAGATGCCTAGTTCAGAGCAGATACTGTCTATACTTACCTTATGATAGGACCGATTGATGAACTGGCGAAATGATTCATTAACGATGTTCTCTTTGGTTTCTGGTTCTGTCATTACAACCAGGTTGGACATGTCACTTGCTACCTCATTAGTTTCACGCTTCCTGCCTCTGGTCATAGTCATCAATTCCGATATCTGTTGAGAATACTTCTGAAAGCAACTTTGAAGAACTCGAGATTCTTCATTTTGATCTGTTTCCAGATGAGACATGGTCTTGTATAGAATTTGTAGTATGCTCTAGTGAGAAGTCGTTTAATTACTTCTCGTGATAATTCTGGAAACTCCATAACAGGCTCAAGTACTGTAAATTCCGACCAATTAGACGCAGTCAGCCATCCATTCTCCCTGACCTCATCGTACATGGGTGTACCTGGATAGGGAGTACAAATTGTAAACTGAGCTAAATCAGGATCCAGTCTGCATGCAAAATCGATTGTAGACTCAATATCCTCTTTTGATTCACCAGGTATTCCCAAAATGAATGAAAGAACCAGTCCCAAACCCGCCTGTTTTGCTAGTTTCACAGAACGAATTATCTGGTTAAGCTGTATTCCCTTCTTTATCCTATCAAGGATTCTTTGGCTTCCTGACTCAGCACCAATGTACAGAGTATGACAACCTGCTTTCTTCAACCAATTTGCCATTTCTGGATGACGCGATAAGATGTCTGCTCTTGTTGAACAAGTCCATGTAACTTCATCCATATCCATAATCATCTTCGAACAGATTTCTTTGACGCGTTTATGATCGAAAGTGAAGAGATCGTCAATGAATGTAACATCACGCACACCATATCGTTTTTGCAACAACTCAATTTCTTGCATGACATTCTCTGGAGACCTGCCTCTCCAGCGTTTTCCAGTGATTCTTGAGGATGAGCAGAATGTGCACTGATATGGGCAACCTCTACTTGTGATCATCGGAGCAATTCTCTGATTTTTAGGAAAATAGCTACGCAGGTCCAAAAGATCATAATCCGGAAATGGAAGGTTATCCAGACAATCGATATATGGCATGTCCGGATTCTTGATAATTGAATCTCCTCTACGAACCGTAGTTCCAGGCACTCCATCGTATTGCTGCTTCTTTTCCATTCTTTCGAGAATGGCATTCATAGTTATCTCTCCTTCTCCCCTTACAACTACATCAATGTCTGGACAATCATTCAGTACCTGTTCATCCTGAAAGGTCACGTGGGCTCCTCCAACAACAACAGGGATTGTTTTGTTGTGGTTTTTGACAACTTTGGCCGTACGATATACATCGTAGATAGAGGGGGTTGTCTGTCCGCTGATACCAACCACATCTGGAGAGAAGGAAGACAGGACTGTTTCGAAATCCGGAATCCTGGAGTCTTTGAGGAGCCCATCGTGTATTCTTACATTGTGATTTCCATATTTCTTCAGATAGCTCGCAATGTATCCAATCCCAAGAGGAGGACTTGTATAATCGAAAGAGTTTCGTATGTCACAATTCGAAGATGGAACTGTCAGCAGAACTTTGGCGAAACCTCATCCCTCCACGAAGTTGGGTTTTACCATCGAATTCGATGCTCTCAACAGTACTTCCAAATCTGAAGTGCAAGATCCAACTAGCTGGTCCCAGTAATCCTTGTTGTGAATACACCCTGGATCTGGGGCTAATTCGTCTCCAAAATAAGCAATCGCTCTTGCTCGACAACCACCGCAGACATGGCGTTTCTCGCAACTTCCGCAAGCATCTCTCAGAAGATCCTTATTTCTCAAACGTTGAAGAAGTGCGGAATGAGTCCATAGTGAGTCAAAATCCTCTTTTACGATATTTCCTATCTTCATTGAATCAATATGAGGGAAAAAGACACAGGGATAGATGTCACCATTTGGCTCAAGAGCAACGTAGAATCTTCCTGCACCACAACCACCTATAAACTCAGTAAGACTTTGCATTTGTTTTGGGATTCGTGTATTGTTGAAATGAGTAGGAGATATGATCTCCTCTTGGTTTGTACATAGTAAATTAGCATCAGATGCAACTCTACCAAACTGAGGAGCAGTTGTCAAAACCTCTAACGAGGATTTTTCTTTGCTTGAAGCCCTTTTCCATAGTTCTTCCAGAAGATGTTCTCGTTCATCCGGAGTCAAATCCAAATCAATCAATTCAGCTCCTCTACCTACAGGAACCAGATTGTAAAGCATGAGCCATCTTGCTTTCAGACTCTCACTCAGCGTGATAACATCATGAATTTCGCTGATATTATGTCGAGTCACAGTTGTAGATATTTCAACAAAGAGACCCTCAGATACACAATTCTTTATTCCTCTAATCGTCCTTTCAAAAGCTCCAGAAACACCTCTGAAATTGTCGTGAGTGTCAGCATTGGCTCCATCTACACTGATTTGTACAAATTTCATACCAGCATTTTTGAAACGTTTGACTCGTTCAGGATTTGAGAACGAAATTCCATTTGTAGCAACTGCAACATAGATTCCTCGCTCGGTTGCTCTCCGAATTAATCTGAGGATGTCGGGTCGAATTGTTGGTTCTCCTCCAGAGAATGCGAGAAATACAACACCTGCGTCAGCTAGTTTATCGACACATTCAAGCGCCTCGTTAGTCGACAGCTCATTTTGGTCCTTCTGACCTGCGCTTTCATAGCAATGCTTGCATTTCAGGTTGCAAGCTCTTGTTACGTTCCAGACTACCTGAAACGGAGCACCCGGTGTAAATGGTCTTGTTACGCCAAATTTCGCAAGTCCACTAACTATACTTGACATAGACCTCCTGAATATGTTGTCTTCAAGCCCTCTCTCAATGTCATCTGATGTTGTTCCGAACGCCCTGGCACCTATTGCAAGAATCAAACGAGTGAGATATGCTGAAATCCTGCACAAT
Organism: Candidatus Thorarchaeota archaeon; assembly: GCA_048882385.1. Taxonomy (GTDB): domain Archaea; phylum Asgardarchaeota; class Thorarchaeia; order Thorarchaeales; family Thorarchaeaceae; genus SMTZ1-45. Next base: position 20,379 of record JBHLRQ010000054.1, read on the forward strand.
CTGCATGCGTCATCTCTCTTGCCAGCGATGAGATCCAGAGCAACATTGAGGCGAGTGTCACCATCAGACATGCAGTTCCTAGTTATTGCTACCAGAAAATGCCGTATGAGTCGAAACGAAGTCAGGCTTGTTAGCAGACCGATTTTCGAATCCGTTTTCACTCCACACTTCTTCCATTGCCGAATAACCAACTTAATCATACCGACTAGTCGGTATGTCATAACAGTAGAAGCTTCTTTCAGATATAATATCATTGACTGACGCAAAGGATGTTCTAACT
>JBHLRQ010000055.1:0-14254 GCA_048882385.1 Candidatus Thorarchaeota archaeon
AAGTCAATGTGACAATAAACATCGAGAGTATAATGATTGAAATCAAGAGTCGCTTGCTCATATCCCTCATCACCTGCAGCCTGATGATTACGTAAACTAGAGACATACCTATTGAAAAGGTATGTCCAGACATATCATGAAATTCATCTAATTATGTTTGCGTTATAAATCAAAAATTAGTTAATTCACAGGTATTGACTATTCTCTCTCATCAATGCCACGTTTATTGAGAAATTTATGTAGATCAATATCAGTGTCTGGAAACTCACTCTCCTCGCAAAGAACTATGTATTCCTTTTCAATTGCTTCGCTAACAAGTGTGCATCCTCTAGATTCTGGAACACCATACTTTGACAAGGCTTTAGCAAGGTAGATTGGTTTTGAGCAGTGTTCCGACTCTAGATCAAGTAAGACTTGCTCAATAGATACATATCGCTTTGGCAGCTTCTTTTTGTCACGGATTTTGTGATACTTGAGTAGCTGGCCATCCATTGTCTCATCAAAAACATAGTTGATAATCTCTGTAATTCTGGTATCCATTACTGATGGTGGTTTGGCCTCCATATAGAAATCATCGAGATATCTGCTGGCCTCTTTCGCAAACTCCTCAATCTTCCTGTTATGCTCAATTGATGCTGAACGCACTGTCACAAAAGCACAGATCAAGTTCCTAGTCTGGACAGCACGAATGATATCAGATATTGGAATAACACTCAAAGATTCCTCATCAAGGAATTCAAACTCTTCTCGAAAATGAGTGACAGCTGATATGAAGGCAGCAACAATGCCCTCTTCAAATCCTCCTTTGACAATACGTGAATATATTGGGATACCACTCGCTTTGTGCATCACAATAACTCCGATGATGTTATCAGCATCATCAAAGCGTCTTTGGTTTGCCAGGTCAATCTTGAATTCTGCTTTCTTTTTGCGTATGTAGACAAATCTTCCAGACACAGATATTATAGCGATGGCAGCCACTATTGCAACTGGAGGGCCATATATCGTCACCAATATTTGCCAGAGGATACCTGGAGGAGTGTACTGAAGGACTTGATATTCAAAAGTTCCAACTAATTCATAGTTTGCTTTTATAGCAAAAATACGAATTGAATATCCCGTATCATCAACCCATTGTGGCATAATTGAAACAAAATAGACTCCGGGTGAGTTAGGTAACTCAGACAAGTAACCTTCCATCACAATTCCACCAAATCTTGTGAGTCTATAGGAAACATTGGCACCTGAAATTGAAAAATTCGTTTCAGCTTCTACCAGCTGCAGAGAAATTTCTAAGTTGCTCAAACGAGTCCATAAGGGAGCATCCATGATGACTCTCATTCCTCGTGCTGTAACAAAAAGCGTGAATGATTCGAAATCACTTTGATACCCAGTTTTGTTCGCATATATGGTAAATTCATAACTTCCTATTCGACTTGCATCCAGAATGATGATATATCCTTCAGCACCGTCAGCAAGTGGTGTGATCATGTAATCCAAATTTTCGTAGCTCGTGAAGTTCAGCTGCAAATCAGCCAAGCTTATGTTAATAGGATTGCTACCCGTTTTCTCAAAGAAAACAAGTAGCTCAAATGAGGTTTCAACTTCTATAGAAGCTGGAGAAGATGTTCCAATAATCTGAAGCTGTGTTGATATCACTGTTGCAGTAAGTGTGAAGGATTTCAGCTGTGTTTCATGATCCGCAAGTGATGCTCTAATTAGGAGAGTGAATGTTTCAGTATCGGCTGGAGTTAGAATAAATGAAAAGAACCCATCTCCTTCGCTTGAAGCATTTGAGTGGCTAATTCCGTTTTCAGGGGTCGTACTAAACACAGCCACGGTGGCATTATCCAAACCATAACCAGTCCCATTAGTAAATCTCACAACCAATCTATATTGCTCTCCAAAACTGATTACAGCAGAGGTCCCATTCTCTAGGGTGAAAGTAGTAGATTTTTCACCCACAAACATGAAGAGAACGTCCTCTCCAGGATTGTAGTGATCTTTTGATACTGAGATTGTTATTGCATAACTGTCTGAGTGAATAGCTGTAAATTCGAGTGAGTAGTCACCACCGCCAAGATCGTTCAGTTCTCCCCAGGTGACTCCATCTGGTGTGCCAGAATAATCAACACTCACATTTGCACCAGGGATACCGATACCGAATGCATCGGAGTATGTGAAAGTTACCAGATATTTATCACCTATCCCAACATTAGCAGTTGGATTGTCAATAGTGAGCTCATTATTCGCGAATCTGATTGTAATTGTGAATGTACATGATGAATCGTCATAATAGGGACTGCTTGCATTGACAACAACAAGATGGGAACCAGGTCCTACCAAAGAGGTGTCGAAGTTACCAATCCATCTGTTTAGAAGAGGGTCTGGCACGAAGTTGATTGTCGTAGATGACCAGTTTGCTGAAATTGATGCAAGAGGATTGGTCAGGAATTCACTATTGTCTGAGTCTTGGAAGTAGACAAAGTTAGAAATGATTTGTCCACTTTCGATTTCATCAGAGCTCCAATGAGGGGTGAGTGTTGTTTTATGATAAACTTGGAAACTGGCACTACCAAATGCTAATTCGGTTCCGTTGCTCCAAAACACTATGACTTCCCAAATTCCTGCGGTTGTATTAGTGGCTCCAACCTCCAACTGGGTACCGTTGATAGCACCATCTATCCCCCCACTTATCAACTCAGTAAACCATTTTGTGTCGTCAGGCATCAACCAAGTAATGTTGACATCTTGTAAGGACCCTAGAATCGGAGCAGTATCGCCGATTTCGATCATCGGTTTTGTAACGTTTGTACTTCTAAACAAAGTATCTGGAAGCCAGGTCATTCCAGGTTCGATTAGCTTCAGAGTCTGTATATTTCTAGCGTAATTTGGAGCGTTTATGTGAATCTCCCACCATCCCAGGTTGTCCAAAGTAAGAATTGAATTTGGAATCACAATCAATCCAGAAGTGATTGAACAGGATGATGTCACAACTGTGCCAGATGGATTATAGATTGTGGCATTCTCCCAATCAAATGGAGTGTTAATGAACATAGTAAAATCATCCAACACGGGCAATGTACCAATAAAGGTGTAAAACTCGATTAGCGACGGAGTATTCAACTCTGCATTAAAATGAACACCATCATCTAGAAGAGTGAGTGACTTTGTAGAATTGATATATCTGTGACTCAACAAGGTGGCTATGTAATCAAATGAATAAGCAAGATCACTAGTAAGCTCAATCATGACATCATCAGTCTGCCAGAGTGATGAGTTAGTTATACTTGCATACCCTGTAGTGGCTCCAATTACTGTAGCTGAATTCAAACCGATGTCCATTGTTATTGCAGCAGCGTCAAAGGTAGGATTAGTCGCACCAAGGAATTGGATATTGTCGAGTATGAATCCAATGAATTGTTTATTGTGATAGAAAGATCCATTCATGTAAATTCCGATTTTGAATTCAAACTGGCTATCGATACCTGACAATCCAACCTGAATATTCCCACTATTGTACCACAATGAAGTTGTCATGGTTTCAGTAGTATTCGTCCAAATCTCGATATCATTAGCAAATACCTTGAGCGTTACATTCGAGCTCAGATCAGGACCTTGATCGTAAAGGTAGTCAAAATTGAGAATGAAGTTCTCCAAATATGGTGTATTGTTCACAAACTGGGTCCAATAGACATAGGATCCATTAGCATAGAAATAGTTGCCTCCTGTCCCATATCCGTTTGCAGTTACTCCAATCTCTTGGTTGGTGTATTCTGCAAGCATATCCATTGACGGATCACTACCGCCACTAATAGCATCCCAACCATATGGATAGAAAGAAACGCCACCAGTTGGATTTGTGGTTTGTCCCTCGATTCCCTCTGATAGACTACCATTTGCGACATATAATCTCTTGAGATTCCAGAGATTGACAGAGGCTCTACTACCAACCCAATTATTTGCTGTATCAAGTGTCAGAGCTGTTTTAACATTGGTTTTTGAATCAGTTGCAGCTTGTAAAGTAGCTGAAGTCTTGTTTCCTCTCTGTTCAATAATAGCAGGATTGAGATTTGCACCAATTGTGAAATGATCTGAGAGAAGATTAGTTTCCTGAGGTTTTAGTTCGTGAGCCTTACCAGCTGTTTTTGGCTCAAAGTAGTTGTCAATAGAACCTGTATCAAGGGGATTAGAGATTCCACTAGCTAGAATAATGAGTACAATTACAGCTAGTATTGCTCCTCTTTTCAAGCTTGCAACCTCTGAGCCCAAAAATAGAGCAATTCATCCTAGTTATAACTATAATTCGTATCAGAAAACAATGAAAAATTGCCTGACCTTCCAATTATTGGAAATCACGCAGATTCAGATAGTCCTTCATCATTACGGGGATAAAGAGGAACAATATAATCTTCTTCGAGGGATTTGACAATCTTGATGTAAACATCATCCTCTGAAATGTGAGTGGAAGTCAATAAACGTACTAACCGAACAAGATTGAATGAACCTTCGGTTTCCTCTAATGAAATTGCTTTTTCTATGAATTTCAGTGATCTTGGAAACTTCTTGTCACCTACTTTGTAACTCCTAACAAGACTACCATCCATAAGATCATCAAATAACCACTCGATCGATTTGCCTGTTTTGGAATCGATGACTTCAGCACTATGGTGTGCAAGAGTATCATCAAACATCATGCCAATTGCACGGGTATAGCTGATCATTCTTGTTTCCTGTTCTGTTGATGGTGACGTGATAGTAATAAAGGCGCACACTAGATTTTCAGTGGGAACTGTACGAATAACGTCGGATATTGGAATCAGATTATATGTTGTTGATGGAGCCTTTGAATTCATTTCTTCTCGGAAATGCATACTGGCTGTGATGAATGCAGAAAGCATTCCTTCTTCGAATCCACCCTTGAATATCATTGAGTAGATTGGTACTCCGCTCAACTTGTGAAGAACTATAAATCCGAGAATATTATTTGCATCGTCAAACCGATTCTTGATTTTTACAGCTCTGACGTGTTTTTCTCTTCTTCTTCTAGATCTGACTCGTTGTCCAGCAATTGTAGCAATGGCGAATGTTGCTAAGATACCAATTGGCCAGCGATATGTAATCAATGTCTGAATCAACCGAGCACTAGTATCGACTAATGGAACAAGAGTTGCGCTGAAATCTTGCGCCATTTCATGATGGTCCTTCTCGATTGAAATCCTTACAGTATATGTTCCACTTGTAGCATCTGGCATAACTATAGAGGTTGCATAAACACCTGGATTTGTTTCATTCATTAGGGTGTCAAAGTGGAGGAGACCACCAGGTCGATAGATAGCTAGAGTAACATTGGCATCAGAAACCAAATTCCGCGTATCGGATTCGACTACCTGAACTTCGATACTGAGCGGAGAATACTCGGATCCTACTAATGTTGAAATTGATGCCACTTCGACAGCCACGTTATTAACAAGGAATGAGAGAACATGAGTTTGGTTCTCGAATCCAACCTTAGAGAAGCGGATACGAATGCTGTAATCACTAGGTTCCAATGGAATCAGTGTCAGGTTATAATGACCATTGCCAGAATTCTCAATGGATGTCCACTCAGACCCTTCATCATAAACCTCCACTGTCGCGCTGTCAATCCCTGTTCCATTGTAAGACATGGCATAGAAGTAATCAAAGCTATATTCTCTTCCATATATTAGGGGCTCCAACGGTCCAGTTGGAGCATCAAGTGTTGTTAGGAAATGAGAAATAATCGTAATCTCAAGAGGCGTGGTTTCAAAGTAAGAAGCCGTAGATACGATATTGACTATGAATTCACCTGCACCCACTTCAGCAGTATCGAAATCAGCTTGCCACCAATTGTTCACCAAATCAGAGGTGAAGGAAACATCTGTGCCAGCCCACTGTCCAACTATTGAAGCTCCATCATTCAGAAGGTATTGACCAGTTTCATTATCTTTGAAGTTTATTACCACTGTCACAGGTTGACCAACGACAGTAGATAGAGTATCAGAAAAGACCAATTCTAATACAGATGTGTGATGCAATTCAAAATCATAGCATCTGTATGCTAATTCAGAACCATTTGACCAAAGATATCGAACACCCCATATGCCAGCTGTTGTGTTCGTGGGCCCAAATGTAACAGGAGAACTGATAGCAGAACCCAGTCCACCAGATGAGCTTGATTCAAACCAGATCGTGCAATTTGGTAATGCCCAAGTAAAATTGACAGGATCGGATATAACAGGAGTTTCGAAAACGGTTCCAATAGAAACCGATAGGCGAGCTAAATCAAAACTATGGAAAACATTCTCGTTCACCCAACCTGGAAATCCTGGGTCATATCGCTCAACCTCAGCTGAAGATGCATAGTTTGGTGCATCACACGTGATTTTCCACCATCCAAGTCGATCAAGAATAGATTCAGGGATGGTAATGACTTGACTTCCAAATATGCAGCTAGAAGATACATCACTCAAGAAAGGATCATGGACTGTAAAGTTCTCCCAATCACCGGGATGGAATATTTTTAGTACTAGGTCATCATAGATACCATAGTATCCAATATATGTGTAAATCTCCAATATGCTATTTTTCCCAGATTCAATTGAATAAGCTACTCCTTGTTCCAAGATGTCCGTAGTCCAACTCGAATTTATGAATCTGTGATTCAACAATTTTACGGAGTAATCAAAACTAATGGAAACGTTTGAATCGAATGATATTGGAAGACTGGAATCAGACCAATAGGAGCTGTTAATAATAGTACAAGTCCCAACACCTAAAGATTCAGTGACCGTTTTACTAGCACTCCCTGCATTGAATGTTAGACCAACCTGTTCTGGTATAGGAGGTGTATTTCCAGTGAAAACAACATCATCAATCATTACAGTAAGATAGTTTGAATCGAGAAAACCATAGTCAGTAGGATAAAGAGCTAAATTTGAATTAATTGCGAGACGCACATCAAATTCGAAGGTGTCTGGTGCTCCGACAACACTGACATTTATTGCGCCCGAAGAATACCAAACATCCCTGCTTCCAAGTTCTGGCAAACTCTGATTCCAATAACGAGTACCATTAATCCAAACCTCTAAACAAATAACATCATCGAGAGAAACATCCAAGGGTCCATTAAGATATAAGAAATTCAAACTGAAAACAAAGTCCTCTAAATAAGGTCGGTTATCAATCATCTGTGACCAAGTGACTCTCGTATCTGCATCATGTAGAAACCTTGTGTTTGAACCAGTTCCAGCAATGTCACCCTCATTTTCTAGACTCACGAAGTTGTTCTGGCTTTCAATGTACTCACTTCTTTGAATTGTGTTAGGGTTTGTTGAATAGCTATAAGAAGTCCATCCAAATGGGTAATATGAAGCAGAACCATCAGGATTTTCATTTACACCTGGAATTCCCTCGTCGAACGTTCCATTTACCGCATATAACCTCTTGAGATTCGTTACAGTGGCATTTGCTTCACTTGCTACCCAGTCATGAAGTGTATCGATATCCAGTGTATCGTTTATGTTTTCCATTGTATCTGTACGTGCAGATACACTACCAGTTCCAGAGTATCCTATCTGTTCGATAGGAATAGAATCTATTGCCCCGGACGCGGGGATTGTGGTGTGGGTTTCAGAAAGTGTCCAAATATCCTGAAACAGCGAAACAGGAGATACAGAGCTTTCAGGTTCCAGAGGAGAGGGAAAGCTTCTATTGTCTATTGGTATAGAAGAATCAATAGACGAAAGTTCCTCTGAGAATTGCCTAGAAAAGTGAGATATAGGAAATGCAATGAGAAGTATAAGAAGTATGCTCATGTTTCTACTATTTCCTATGTGCATCCCCATAAACATCCAAAGCAGATTTCTAAGAGGTTGAGTCCAGAAAGTCAATATAATCTTACTTCGGATATCAGTTAATATTCACTATTCACCATTCGTTACAATACGTCCTTGAGCAATGACATCGTGTTTGTGGATGCTCTCAAGAGACCTGGCTTCAGCAAACATCTCAAGGTCCCGATCCTGATATTTCTCCTTTGCATGCTGGAGAATGTTCCGGCAGACATCTTCAACAAGCAGAGGATTATCATGCATCTCTTTTGTGACATGAACCTCATCCTCTAGCTTCAAGAGAGAGTATGTCTTGCTGGAGAAGGACCTTTCAATTATCTCAATCATGGTCCCGTAAGTCGGAATCTCCTCCACTTCACCAACTATTCGCAACTTTCCAAATGCTCGTTGAATATGCGTTAATCCAGCATTATTTGCCATGCAGTGTGGACAGACAGTATTTCCAATGACCTTTACTTCCACATCATGCATGAATGGTTTGCCCTCTTCCATCGTAGTTTTTGCAGTGACATCACAGACCTCCCAGGTCCGTTTTTTAGAAACCGGAGTATGACTCACATAGCCAAACTCAAAATCGAACTTCACTTCACCACGCTTGAAGCTATGTTTCTTTGAGAGACCTTCTAGAATACGCATCTGGAGGTGTTCAATGGAGGAGTGAACTCTAAATTGGTCACTGAGCTCCTCTGTCATTGATTCAACAAGACGGGACATATGGACGCCCTTCAACTCTGCGGATAGATCGATTGTGATATCGACTTTTGGCAGGATATGATGTCTAAGACCACTACGCTCAGTTATCACAAAGGTCTTGAGATTCTTTACCCCAACCTTGCTAAGTTGAATCCTGTGTTTTGGTCGTTCGTTTTGAGTATCAATCACCAAGTTGTACGCCTCATGGATGTCCGGGATGCAATTATTCCTTGTAACAACCAGTGTTTCCTTCACTCTCACTAACACAGACCTTTACCTTGAAGTCCTCTGGAAAGTCCAAGTGTTCATGTATATACTGAGCAAGGAATTCAGCAGATGTCGCCTTTGTGGGTATTAGCACACAGTCTTCATCAGGGAAGACGTATCGCTTCTCACCAACTGTAACTTCGATGAACCCTTCGGACTTGCTAACGTTGATGGTCTTTGAATCTCGAGGTAACAACACTTTATGATCTAGAGTCTTGCAAATATCGAGAGCCTTTGATTTTACCAGTCTAAAATCATAGACCATCCCATCATCGTTCAATGGTCCTGTGACTTTTATTGTCAGTGAATAATTATGACCGTGAAGGTTCTCTATTTCACCCTCACTTTTTAGAAAGTGTGAAGCACTAAAGTGCATCCGTTGATCTTTTACATATATACTATACAATAGATAGCCTCCAGGTACTAATCTGGCTACCAACAGGAGTATATGTAAAACTGTCGGAAGTGCACTATTGATTAGTTCCACGTTGTCGCTCGAAGGCTTCAATCAAGTCGTCTACGGTTGTTGCTTGAGTTGGGTCTTTATCATCTCGCCATCGACCAGTAAATCGCGGAAATCGAATTGCTAGTCCACTATCCTTCAAGTATTGTCTTCCAGCAGGATGTGTTGGACTTTTAGTTATTTCATCACCAAGAACTTCAATGACCTTGACTGGTTCGAACCAGACGTCAGCATTCATATCCGATATTACCTTTGCATGTTTATTTTCAATCTTGAACTCGTCAAGGCGTTCCTTGAACTCAACCAACACGTCATCAGTAAAACCAGTACCAATCTTACAAACAGTTGGATATGTATCATTATTTTGGTCATAGACAGCAGCTAGAAATGCCCCATAGAGACCAGCCCTCTTCCCACGACCATGAATTGCACCAACAAGCACCAAATCTGCAGAGTCTGCAAGACCTTCTGTGTATGATGCCTTCAGCTTAATCCAAAGCCAGCTTCTTGAGCCAGCCTGATAGGTTGAGTCCTTGTGGACAGCCTTAGCAATAACACCTTCATGACCTGAGCTGATAGATTCTTCAAATATCTCTTGGAGTCTCTCTGGGTCTTCTGTCAATTCTGCTGTTGTGAGCTGGACTCGGTCAGTTACCTCTATTGTTTTCTCTAACAGATCTCTTCGCTTCAACATAGATTCTGATGTGACGTCTTCTCCATTGAGATAGAGAATATCAAAAAGAAAAATCGCCACAGGAACTTCTTTTCTTGTAGCTTCGATTTCTGTCTTTCTTCGTCGCCTCATTAGTTCTTGGAATGGTCGCATATCGCCTGTTTCAGGATCTATTGCTACACACTCACCCTCCATGACACAAGTATCTGCTTTCACATGTTCGATGACTAGGTGTACCACATCAGGATATTGCTCAGTGATGACTTCTTGTCGTCGAGAAAAGAGAATTACCTCTTTTCCGTTCTTATGGATTTGGACTCGTTCACCATCATACTTGTTCTCTACGAGTGCTTTTCCACCAGCCTTCTCAATTATCTCAGAAGGTGTTGAAAGCTTCTTTGCAGCCATCATTCTGATGGGAACACCAACCTCAGTCTTTATAGATCTCACCGCATCTATTCCATGGTTTGCAAGTACTGATGCCACTCTACTTAGATCACTACAAACATTGAATGCATTCTCAATCTCGCCTCGAGAGTCTCTACTCCCGGTGAAGGCTGTTGCCAATGCATCAATGAGCCCCATATCTCCTAGGCCAAGACGAAGAGAACCGGTGACAGTTCTAAGAATGTATCGGGCTTCGATTGGTGCGGCATCAGTTAGCAATCCAACAAGTTTGGAAATCTTGGTTTTACTACTTCCAGACCCTGACAAATTTGCAGTCTGATCCAAGACATCATAAACGTAGTCTACTGTAAGGTCTTCTGCAAACAAAGTTGCTTGAGCACTCTCCAGCAATAAATGCTCAGCTGTGCTCCCAATATCTCCAGTCTTCTGTAGGATTTTCTTCACATCTCCCTCAGAAACTGATGCCGCAGAAGCTACAACTTGAACAGCCATCTTCTCTGCGATTCCAATCTCAGGTTGGCTTTTCCAATCAGGATGCAGCTTGCCCATTGTGAGAGATATTATCTCTCCTATTTCTGAAGAATCGGCTCTTGACAGAAGCTCTGAGAACAGTTGTATTTTATCAAGAGTTCCACTTGTGTTCTCGATATTATCATATGCTTGAGCCAAGATTTCGTAAAGCAAAGACTCACTCCCATATTTTATGGCCCACCACATGCTTTATAAACTCAATCTGGGGCACACCGGCATTCACAGATTACTCGGTGAGTAGAAATTGGGTAGTGTAAGACCTCGATACATAAAGAACGCGGCAAAGAACCTGTTGGCTCTTTACCCGGATACATTTACAGATGATTTTGAAACTAACAAGAGATTGGTTGAACAGCTCACTGATGTAAAGACGAAAACTGTCCGTAACCGAATTGCTGGTTACTTGGTACGACTCATTAAGATTGGAATTGCCAGGGAAGAAGCTGAAGCACTAGAACCCGGTGAAGAAGTCATAGACGATATGGAGATGTAAATCTCTCTTCCAATCTTCTCATCCACTCATCTTCAGTGGCACAAAGGTATCATAAGGAGGATTGCCTAATCATTCAGTATGAAGGATTGGCAGAACCTGATCCTGTATGGCGATTGTCTTAACGCCATTAGAAAATACCATGATTCCCTCAAAGGACAGGTTCGCCTCATCTATATTGATCCACCTTTCTTCTCAGGAACAGATTACACATTGAAGACACGATCAAGTGGAGATAGTAGTTCTGCAGGTATGCTGAAAGAAGAAAACACGTACAGTGACAAATGGGAGGGAGGTCTTGAAGAATATCTAGATTTTATGAAATCAAGACTTGAAGCTATGAGATCTCTTCTCAAAGAAGATGGGTCACTCTGGGTTCATGTTGACTGGCATGTTTCACATTATATTAAGGTCATTCTTGATGATGTGTTCGGATATTCAAATTTCGTAAATGAAATAGTGTGGAAGCGTACCAATAGTCCAAAATCGCAAAGTAAGGGATTTGGAAGTCAACATGATGTCATCCTACTTTATGCCGCTGATGCTTCGAAGTTTAGTACAAATCAAGTTTACAAAGCTCATAATGAAAAATCTCTGAAACCCTATAGTTACGAAGATGAAATTGGAAGATTCCGGCTCATAGAGATTGAAGCTCAAGGTATTCAAAGGACTGAGAAACGCAAACAGTTTGAATGGAGAGGTCGAAAAGCACCCTATCTCTATCGAAAGGAAACTCTAGATGATTGGTGGGAGAAGGGACTCATCTACACAAGCAAGAATGGAAGATACACAAAGAAACAGTATCTTGCAGATATTCCAGGAATTCCTGTTTCTGATCTATGGATTGATATTCCTCCTGTCCAAGGATTGTCAAAAGAAAATACTGGATTTCTAACACAAAAACCCGAAGCATTGCTGGAGAGGATCATTGAATCAGCATCAGACGAAGGTGATCTCGTTGCAGATTTCTTTTCAGGATCTGGAACAACAGCTATTGCGGCAATTGCTACTGGACGTCGTTGGATTCTTTGTGATTCATCTGAAACTGCCATTACTGTTACAAGAGAGAGAATTGGGAGAATGCAAGACCAGACTCTGTACAATGTGATAAATATATGAGAATCTCCATTCGAAATGAACAACCTTATCCGTCTTTAGTACTATATGGAATATATAGGAGATTTCAGATTTGTCTGTAATATTTGGAGTTTTGATATTTGGAATCTGCATAGGAATCTATCTCTATTTCAGACTCTCTGGCCGAATCCAAACCGAACCTGCAAAAATTACTCGGAAAGAAACAAGTTCGGAGAAGCTATTTCATTCAAAAGCTGAGGATGTAGCTTTCTTTGATGGTGAATCTGAAGACTATGCCGAAGCGCAGTCTCGCATAAGACAATATGGTGGTGCATAGAAGACTTAATCCATCCAGACCGGCTCATGAGAATCTGTCGTTTCCTTGAAAACATCCCCCATTGCGTTTTTGTCCCATCTTCTCATAACAAAATAGACCACCATGCCAATTAGAATTGCCACAGCGAAGGGAGCATAGATTAGAAACATGTTATAGTACGGAAAGTAGCCAAATCCTACAGTCAAGAAGAACAATATGATTCCAATGGGTATTGTAACAATCGTACCCACACCTAGTCTTCGGGAAGCACGTCTCTTTTTCTCCCACTCTCTCACACCCCAGATTACAGTCTGCATTTCCTCTTCATTCAAGGGTGAACCTCGTTCGACCTCTACTTTTGCCACTTGTGGATGCATTCCATAGACGTCTGTAACTCGTAAGAACGCTGGTTCATGTCTCCAAAATGCCCCCTTGATGATTAGGGCAAGGAAGAATGGAAAGAAGAAGTTATACAGGAGTGAGGAAAAAAGGCTGGCTATTATATAAAGTCCAAGCACATCAATCATTGAAAGCATGGAGATCACAACAGGGACCAGAATCAATCCAGATGTATAGGTTAGAACAAGGAGTAGAACTAGGGAGCCTACATAGTCACCGAACCATGGTTTTCGAGGCATTCTCGCCAGATGGAAAGCTAGGAGGACTTCACCAGCCTCAGACCTGTTCAACATAAGCTCTGTCATGGGTTCAGAAACAATTACTGCGCTAAAAACAGGATTGAAAGTGGAGGTGATGAATGGATCTTTGCTCTGACGAATCCACACTTGTGCATTAGAGGGAACCAAGATTTTTTGATGGACACGACCAATCAATTCATGAAATGATGGATTTGTTGGTGGATTTTTGTATAGAACACTCAGAATCAGAAGAAACACAAAATAAAGCAAAGTCCCGATGGATAGTATCAGTAGAAAGGGTCCGAGTTGCAATGTATATAGACTTGAATATCCAAAGAAGACATAGATAATTCCTGAGAGAGGCAAAGCAACGAGCGCTACAAATATCGCAAGAACTCCTCTCGAGATCATGGCAACTCGTGTGCCAAACCATTTTACCAACCTACTTGAGCTCGTGCTCATCCCGCCACCTGTTTGTCTAACACCTCTGAAGCGTTATAACTTGTTTGTTAGTAAAAACCGAGACCTATCCAACCAAAAGAAAAAAAGAGAGAATGCACCAGTGAAAGCTCCGCAATCGATACCGATGCTCACTGGTGTTTATACTGATGAATTGGAAGAACTGTCTAAGTCGCTAAGACTAGCATTTCTGAAAGTTAAGGATCACTTGGTTGAGGAGGCATTTCTATCCAAATGAGCTTTTCAAGTATTATTGCAAGTCCTTGATCTTTCTTATCGCACCCCCCGGAGCAACTCCCTTTGGACATGCTTTTACACAGTTCATTATCAGGTCACAAAGAGGAGCTCCTTCGGGTTGCTTCGCA
>JBHLRQ010000055.1:14354-20504 GCA_048882385.1 Candidatus Thorarchaeota archaeon
TCCAACCAATTGGTTTCTCTGAAATGACTGGAAACGGTTTCAGTTTCATATCATAACTCGAAATATCTGCAATTTGTGTCCTGCAGACGAGTCTTGGTTCCTTGTTGACCAACATAGAACAGCTACCACAAACCGCACCTCTACAAGAGTATCTGAAAGAGAGAGATGCATCCATCCTATCCTGAATTTGAAATAAAGCGTCAAGTATAGTCATACCCTTCTGGACATCCACCTTATAGAGGTCATAATGCGTGATTGAACCCCCATCCCTACTTCTCGCAATCCGGAACATCATTAGTAGGTCCTCTCCTTTACTTTGAACATACCCAAGTTCACCTCAATGAGCTCGGTCTTGATGTAATCATCCACTTTTGTCAACAAAGAGTGTTTCAGAAAATTCTCATCATCACGCTCAAGGTAGTCCAGTCTCCAATGGGCACCCCTACTCTCACGTCTCATGAGAGCACCCATTGTGATAACCTCAGCTAGATCCAACATGTTCTCAAGCTCTAGAACCCGTATCAACGCGAAATTGAACTTTTCATCACTGCGTCCGACACTCACATTATTGAAACGGTCCTTCAACTCTCGGATCATCTTCAGGGCGGCCTCTAGTGCTTCTGACTTCCTATAGACACCAACAAGAACATCCATTGTCTGACCCATGGTTTCCCGAATATCAGCTGGAGAATCACCACCTTCATGTAAAAGAAGAGCTTGGAGACGTTCACGCATCTCAAAGGCTTCTTGTTCTACACATGCCTTGTCAGGAAACTTTGCTGAACCTGTAAACTCACCCACCTTCTCTCCAACAACTCGACCAAATACGAGGGTTTCGAGAAGTGAATTTCCACCTAGCCTGTTTGCACCATGAACACTCATGCATGCATTTTCACCTACTGAATAGAGACCCGTGATTGGGGTTTCACCATATTTGTTGGTATGAATACCCCCCATTGAGTAATGTTGTGCTGGTTGAATTGGTATTGGTTCATCAATAGGATCGATTCCAGCGAAATAGATGCAAATCTCTCGAATCCCCGGAAGTCGTTCCATGATCTTATCTTTCCCAAGATGCCTTAGGTCGAGGTGAACATATTCATCTTCAAACCCTCGACCGTCCAATATTTCAGTTCTGATTGCTCTAGCAACTATATCCCTGGGAGCAAGTTCCATCTTCTCAGGAGCATATTTGTCCATGAACCTCTCCCTTTTTGAGTTCACAAGATAGCCACCCTCACCACGCGCACCCTCGGTCATCAAGATACTTGAGCCGAACAAACAAGTTGGGTGAAACTGAATGAACTCCATATCTTTCAAAGGAGCTCCTATTCTAAAAGCAAGTGCACAACCGTCACCAGTATTAATGAGTGCGTTTGTAGAGTGTGCGTATACTCGACCAAATCCTCCAGTCGCAAGAACGACAGCCTTTCCAGTGAATCCATGAACCTCTCCTGATGAGATGTCTATTGCTGTGAGACCGCAGATTCTATCATCAGATTTCACAAGCGAAGTGACGAACCACTCATTGTAGAACTTGATGCCCCTTCGAAGAGCTTGTTCATATGTTGTGTGCAAGAGGTTGTGTCCTGTCTTATCTGCAGCATAACAAGTTCGGGGAAATGCGGCACCACCAAAAGGTCTCTGAGCAATCTTGCCATCCTCAGTTCGAGAGAAAGCAGTCCCCCAACGTTCATTCTCAATAACAGCTCTAGGAGCCTCTTTGGTTAATATTTCGACCACATCTTGATCAGCGAGATAATCAGACCCTTTCACCGTGTCGAAAGCGTGGGACTCCCATGAATCATCGTCCCCAAGTGATGCATTAATTCCTCCTTGAGCTGCAACTGAATGAGACCTCAATGGATGGACCTTTGTCACTACTGCAACATTGTACCTTTCAGCCAGCTCGATCGCGACTCTCAAACCAGATAACCCTGCTCCAATAACAAGAACATCATGGTCGAATGTTGTAATCGTCACTCACCTCAGCCTGTACCTGATGAGCTACTACGTTATAACGTGTGTGGCTAAACTAGACCATCTTCGATGGATCCATAATATCATCCAAGTCACCGTCAATCTCGATACATGATTCAGTCACTACTTCACGGATCGTCTTCCCAGTTTTGTGGGCTTTCTTTGCTATCTCTGAGGCTCTGTCATAACCTATGATTGGTGACAGGCGAGTCACAATCATCAAGCTTTGGTCCAACTGTTTCCGGATTCGTTCTTCATCAACCTTGAGACCCTCCAAACAATTCTTTCGGAAAGAATCCATTCCCCTTGAAAGCAAACGTATAGAGTCAAGAAGGTTCACGATCATTACAGGTTTAGTAACATTTAGGTCCAAGATACTACCATACCCTTCAGCAGCTGCAATCGTTGCATCATTTCCGATTACTTGTAAACACACTTGAATGAGGGCTTCCGATTGAGTTGGATTGACTTTACCTGGCATAATTGATGAACCCGGTTCATTAGAAGGAAGGATTAGTTCGCCTAGACCAGCGCGGGGTCCACTTCCCATCCAACGAATGTCGTTTGCCATCTTCATACAGGTCAAAGCAATGTTTCTGAGAGCCGCACTTGCTCTAACAATAGGCATGTGTGAAGCTATACCTTCTGCCTTCACAGGATTTACCTTGAAACTATAGCCGCCCATGAGTTTACTAAGTTCTTTCACTGTACGTTTTGCAAATTCCTTCGATGCATTGAGTCCGGTGCCAACGGCTGTCCCACCTATGGGGAGTAGCTCAAGAGTTTCAACAACTGATGACAGGTCTTGTGATATGGAAGTTTCTAACTGCAATTTGTAGACGGATAGCTCAGTAGATAATCGGATTGGAACAGCATCCTGAAGATGAGTCCGACCAATCTTGATAATGCCTTCGAACTCTTCGATCTTTTCTCCGAGAACAATCCGGAGTCTATCCAATGATGGAATTAAGTGTGAACGAATCATTGAGAGTGTAGATAGGTGCATTGCTGTGGGTATCACATCATTACTCGATTGTGACATATTTACAGTATTGTTTGGATGGACAGGAGATTTAGTTCCTAAAGGATGGCCAAGAATCTCATTTGCTCGATTGGCTAAGACCTCGTTCATGTTCATGTTGGTCTGTGTACCAGAGCCAGTCTGATAGACATCGATAGGAAATTGGTCCAAGAACTTACCTTCAAGGACTTCATCGACAGCGATTTCCAACGCATCAAAGATTTCTTGCGATATCAGTTTCTCGGCGTTATTAGCAATGAGACTGGCTTTCTTCACCATAGCCAAGGCATTGATGAATTCTGGAGAGAACGTCCTTCCACTTATCTGGAAATTCATGATTGCTCTCTGTGTATTGATTCCCCAATAGGCATCTGCTGGAACATCCAATTCACCTATTGCGTCCTTCTCTTTGCGTGTCTTCTCCAATATAACCATCCTCCAATTACTGACAGCACCTGAACTATATCATCAAGTCGTCAATTATCTTTTGGACATCACTAAGATTAGTAGTGTGGTCCTTTAGAGGTACGTCTTCTGGCAAAGCTATGTCAGCAGCCAAATCTGGAGCTTGTATCTTATAGAAAACACCGATTGGAATCTTGTCATTCATCATGAGGGCTTTCTCAAGAGCTGCTATACGATCTGTTACATCATGTCCATCGTCTTCCAATGAGTAGGTGTTGTCGTTGTAGAACTTCCAGGTCAGCTGTCGATTCCATGTCACACAAGGTTGGAGAATATCAACAACTGCTAAGCCTCGATGTTTGACAGCCTCAACCATGAGCTTCACAAGTGCCTTCTGATCCCCCGAGAATCCACGAGCTACAAAGGTTGCACCAGCAGTTATAGCCTGAGCAACAGGATTCGCTGGAGCCATCGGAGCTCCTTGAGGTGGTGGTGAGGTGTTTGAAACATATCCTCGAGGAGCAGAAGGTGAGAATTGTCCTTTTGTCAAACCCATCACGCCATTGTTGTGAATAAATACGGCTAGGTTGACGTTTCTTCTTGCCGCATGTATCAGGTGTCCGAGACCTTCACCGAGAGTATCGCCATCACCTGCATGGATAATGACCTCTAAGTTCTTGTTCGCCATGTGTATACCTGTACCAACTGGAATCGGACGACCATGCAATGTATGGAAGCTATTGAGACCTCCTATGTAGTGAGGAATCTTTCCTGAACAACCGATTCCTGATGAGATCACCAGATTGTGGACTGGAATGTCCAATTCCACCACAGCTTTCTTCAAGGCTGCCAAGATTCCAAAATTACCACAACCTGTACACCAGGTCACCTTCTGCGGACCTTCAAGTTGTTCTGGAGATGTCATTTGATACCAGCCTCCTTTAGCTCATTGACAATCCATCTAGCAGTCATGGGTCTCCCGTCGTATTTGTTGACGTGGTGATCAACAACTATTCCTGTAGCCATCTTGACAAGTTGGGCAAACTGAGAAGTGACATTCTGCTCCACTGTGATGATTTGCTTTGACTCGCCTAGAACCTTTCTGAGCTTTTCTGTCCGAAGGGGATAAATGTCACAGAAGTGGAGTTGATTGATCGAAACCCCTGCATCCTTCAAGATGAGCATTGCTTCGTTTGCAGCTCCCCAAGTCGAGCCCCACGTGAGAATTGTGTAGTCTGATCCTACATCACCATAGAGCTCGGGAGGATTCAGGAAGTCCATGATTGCAGGAATCTTATTCATGAACTTGGCTACCATCTTGTTCCGAATCTCTGCGTCCTCAGTGATATGACCATCCTCACGATGAACATTGCCTGACGATACAATACTCTTCCCTTTGTCACCAGGAAATGCTCTTGGAGAGATTCCATCAGGAGTCAGGAGATAACGTTTGAAATCAGTGTCACGTCCTTCCTTCGCTAACTTTCCACGATCGACTTTAACGCCTGAAACATCAATTCGTGGAACATTCATTACAGAATCAGCGAGGTATTGGTCACCCAAGATCATGACAGGGATTTGGAACTTGTCTGCAAGATTGAATGCGCGTGTAGCAACATCAAATGCTTCAAGAGGGTCCTTTGGTGCAAGTATTATTCTTGGAAATTCTCCCTGACTAGCAAACGCCATGAAAAACAGATCTGCTTGCTCTGTTCGTGTGGGTAGACCAGTACTTGGTCCAGGTCTCTGGGCGTTGTAGATTACAAGAGGAATCTCAGCCATGGCGGCTAGACCTACACCTTCAACCATTAGTGAGAACCCACCTCCAGATGTTGTGACCATGGACCGAGCTCCAGAATATGAAGCTCCAATCGCCATGCAGATAGAAGCAATCTCATCCTCTGTCTGCAATGCCCCAATCTTCAAATCATGTGAGTAAGAAGTAACATCCATGAATAGTGATGTAGAGGGGCTCATAGGATAAGATGAAATCCATTTCAGATTCGCAGCTATTGCCCCGAGAGCTAGTGCGCGATTGCCTGTAAGTAGTAGTTTGTCTTTACTCGGTCCTTTTTCGAGGGTGTCCAAATTGTAACGACATTTCCCGGTGAATTTTTCCATGGTCAAGTCATAGAGTGCCTTTGCCACAGATACATTCCCAGCAACAATTTTCTCTCCCTTTCTGCCAAAGATTGCAGACAGAGCTTCCTCTGCCAGATTGAATGGAAATTTAATGACCGCAAGAATTGCTCCTAGAGCCGCTGCATTCATCATCCGAACATTACCACCAACCTCTTTGGCAGTCTTCTCGAGAGGGGCGGGAAAATGACATGACTCTAGATCATCGAACTCGATTGTGTCATCGAAAATGATTACGCCTTCCTCCACAAGATTGCTTCGCACTCCAACAACAGCATCTCGAGAGAGAGCAACGATTACATCAATGTAATCTACTGGCGCATGAATAGGTTGGTCACCAACACGAACTTGAGTGAAATTATATCCACCACGTATTCTAGATTCAAAATCCTTGATTGTAAAAGTGTAGAAGCCTGCTTGTACAAATACTTGAGTCAATAGGTCTCCAATCGTATCAATGCCTTGACCAGCTTCTCCGCCAATGTTGAATGTAATATCCATTATGACAAGACACTCCCATAATATTCATCGAAAAGCTGCGTCAGTCTTATGTTCTTTGCTAAAGGTGTGAAAAATCATTCAATCGGAGAAGAGAGTAGTTCAGG